>JBCDKX010000065.1:0-14940 GCA_038746055.1 Pseudomonadota bacterium | reverse complement strand
GCGCGGCAACGGGGCCCGGCACACCATCAAGTTCAAACATGATGCGGCCTGGCTTCACGCGGGCTGCCCAGTATTCAACCGAGCCTTTACCCTTACCCTGACGAACTTCAGCAGGCTTCTTCGAAACCGGCACGTCTGGGAATACGCGGATCCACAGGCGACCTTGACGCTTCATTGCACGGGTGATCGCACGGCGAGCCGCCTCGATCTGACGCGCTGTGATACGCTCTGGTTCCATAGCCTTGAGGCCATAAGAACCAAAGTTCAGCGTGGTGCCGCCCTTGGCGTTGCCATGGATCTTACCCTTGAACGCCTTGCGGTATTTGGTTTTCTTTGGTTGCAGCATTTTCTCTTACCTTATCTGCAATCAGCGAGCAGGACGCACGCCGGAAGTCTGAGCTTCCATCATGAGACGGTCCTGCGCGGTTGGATCGTGAGCCATAATCTCGCCCTTGAAGATCCAGACCTTGATACCGATGATGCCGTAAGCGGTGAGCGCTTCGGTTTCAGCGTAATCAATGTTTGCACGCAGAGTGTGGAGCGGCACGCGGCCTTCGCGGTACCACTCAACACGGGCGATTTCAGCACCACCCAGACGGCCACCACAAACGATCTTGATGCCTTCAGCACCAAGCCGCAGAGCCGATTGAACAGCGCGCTTCATCGCGCGGCGGAAAGCGACACGGCGGATCAGCTGATCAGCCACACCTTGAGCGACGAGCTTGGCGTCGATTTCCGGCTTGCGGATCTCAACGATGTTCAGCTTCACTTCGCTTTCGGTCATCGAGCTGAGCTTAGCGCGCAGCTTTTCGATGTCTGCGCCCTTTTTGTCGATGATCACACCAGGCCGAGCCGCATAAATCGAAACGCGGCAAAGCTTCGCCGGACGTTCAATCACAACCTTGGAGATCGCTGCCTGTGGCAGGTTCTTCAAGATGTACTGACGGATCGTGATGTCTTCTTTCAGGAGACCCGCATAGTCACGCCCTTCAGCGTACCAGCGGCTATCCCAAGTGCGGTTGATCTGAAGACGCAGACCAATTGGATTACTCTTCTGACCCATGCCTATGCCTCTTCTTCTTCGCGAACAACGATGCGCAGCTTGCTGAACGGCTTGAGGATGCGCGTCGACTTACCACGACCGCGCGTATGGAAACGCTTCATCGTGATCGATTTGCCCACACTAGCTTCAGCAACGACGAGCGCGTCGACGTCGAGATCGTGGTTGTTTTCCGCATTGGCAATTGCCGATGCGAGAACCTTGCTGGCATCCTTCGCCATCGCCCTGCGCGAGAAAGCGAGAATGTTCATGGCCTCTTCGGCCTTTTTACCGCGGATCAGCTCAGCAACGAGGTTCAGCTTTTGCGCAGAACCGCGAATTTGCGTGCCTACGGCGAGCGCCTCATTGTCAGCAACGCGGCGGGGAGACTTTGCCTTACCCATTATCGCTTGCCCTTCTTGTCAGCCGCATGGCCGGGGAAGTTGCGCGTCGGGGCGAACTCACCAAGCTTGTGACCAACCATCTCTTCCGAAACGGACACAGGAATGAATTTCTGGCCGTTATAGACGTTGAATGTGAGCCCAACGAACTGCGGGAGAATGGTTGAGCGGCGCGACCAGGTTTTGATCGGCTTCGCATTTCCCGCGTCCTGTGCCTCTTCTGCTTTCTTGAGCAGGCTGAGCTCGACAAACGGACCTTTCCAGACGGAACGTGCCATCGTGTCTTACCTCTTCTTCTTCGCGTGACGCGAACGGATAATCATCTTGTCCGTCTGCTTGTTCTTACGAGTGCGAGCACCCTTGGTCGGCTTGCCCCATGGCGTCACTGGGTGACGGCCACCGGAAGTACGGCCTTCACCACCACCGTGGGGGTGATCGACCGGGTTCTTGGCAACACCACGGGTGAGCGGGCGACGGCCCTTCCAACGGGTGCGACCGGCTTTACCGAAGTTCTGGTTCTGGTTGTCAGGGTTCGAAACCGCGCCAACCGTGCCCATGCAATCGCTGCGAAGGTAACGCTGCTCGCCTGAGTTCAAGCGAACGATCACCATGCCGCGGTCACGGCCAACGATCTGAACATATGCGCCAGCAGAGCGAGCGATCTGACCGCCCTTGCCCGGCTTCATCTCCACATTGTGGCAGATGGTGCCGACCGGCATCTGACCCAAAAGCATGGCGTTGCCAGGCTTGGTGTCGACCTTTTCGCCCGCAATCACACTGTCACCAACGGCGAGGCGCTGTGGTGCGATGATGTAGGCGAGGCTACCGTCTTCGTACTTCAGCAGCGCGATGAAAGCGGTGCGGTTGGGATCATATTCGATCCGCTCCACAGTGGCCGCCATATCCCACTTACGACGCTTGAAGTCGATGATGCGATACTTCTGCTTGTGGCCACCAGCGATACCGCGTGAAGTCACATGGCCTTTATTGTTACGGCCACCGGTCTTGCGCTTACCTTCGCTGAGCGACTTAACCGGACCACCTTTATGGAGACCAGTTTTGTCGACCAGAATAAGGCCACGGCGCGCCGGGCTTGTCGGGTTGTAATTCTTAAGTGCCATTAGCCGACCTGCTCAGTGATATCGATCATTTCGCCTTCGGCGAGACGCACCACTGCTTTCTTGAAATCGGAACGCTTGTAGGGCTTGCCCCGCCAGCGCTTAGTTTTGCCTTTAACAAGGACGGTGTTCACCGAGACGACCTTAGTCGAATAGATGGCCTCCACCGCTTCTTTGATCTGCGGCTTGGTCGCGTCGTTTGCCACCTTGAACACAACACCGTTTGATTCCGACGCCATGGTCGATTTCTCGGTGATGTGAGGGGCGAGGATCACGTCATAGTGCCGCGCGTCGACTGCTTCTTTCTTAGCCATTGAAGCGCGCCTCCAGCTTAGCGACCGCGTCCTTGGTGAGGACAAGCGTGTCGTGGTTGAGAATGTCGTAGACGTTCGCGCCAGCAGCCGGGAGGACGTTGACTCCCTTGAGGTTGTTCGCTGCTTGCTTGAAGCCAGCGTCCACGCTCTCACCGTCGATCACGAGGACTTTGCCGGTAAAACCGTGCTTGTCGAAGTGACCTTTGAGGGCCTGTGTTTTGGCATCTTTAAGCTCAAGCTTATCGACCACCACGAGACCGTCTTTGGCTTTGGTTGAGAGCGCCATCTTTAAACCCATCGCGCGAACTTTCTTGTTCAGCGACTGGTTGAAGTCACGCTTGCGCGCGCCGTGGGCCTTACCACCACCGATAAAGATCGGAGCAGAACGTGCACCATGACGAGCGCCGCCTGAACCTTTTTGCCGGCCGAACTTCTTACCCGTGCGAGCGACGTCTGAACGCTCCCGCGTTGGACGTGCGGTGGCGCGGCGGTTTTCGAGCTGCCAAGTGACAACCCGGTGCAGGATATCAGCACGCGGGGTTACACCGAACACATCATCGTTGAGTTCGATATCGCCCGAGGCTTTCCCGTCGATTTTCTGGACCTTCACCTTCATGGCTTAGCCCTCCTTATTTTCGTCATTGCCGGCCTCTGGGGCGGGAGCAGCTGCTTCCGGCGCCGGAGTGTCAGCCGCCTCAGCTGCTGCGGTTTCTTCAACCGGAGCCTCTACAGGCGCTTCTTCAGTCACAGGCGCAGCAGTCTCAACAACCGCACCCGGGAAGGGCAAGTCATCGGCATGCTTAAGCTTCACGGCATCACGCACGAGCAGCCAGCCATTCTTCGAACCAGGGACCGAACCCTTGATGAAGAGCAGACCACGATCAGCGTCGGTGCGAACCACTTCGAGGTTCTGCTGCGTGCGCTGACGATCACCCATGTGACCAGCCATCTTCTTGCCCTTAAACACGCGGCCCGGATCCTGACGGTTACCGGTTGAACCGTGTGAGCGGTGCGAGATCGAAACACCGTGGGTTGCGCGAAGACCGCCGAAACCCCAGCGCTTCATCGCACCGGCAAAACCCTTACCCTGGGTGTGCCCGGTGATGTCGACCTTTTGACCGTCCACAAAGTGCTTTGCGCTGATGAGAGCGCCCACAGGGACAAGGCCGTCTTCGCCATCCACGCGGAACTCAGCCGTACGAGCCTTGAGACCAACGCCTGCTTTCGCGAAATGCTCGCGTTGTGGCTTATTCACGTTCTTTTGTTTTGCTTCGCCTGCACCCAGCTGGACAGCGAAATAGCCGTCTGTGTCTTGAGTGCGGTGGGAGACAACCTGGCAATCTTCCAGCGAAAGAACAGTCACAGGCACGTGCTGTCCATCCTCCGAAAAGAGGCGGGTCATCCCAACCTTTTTTGCGATCACGCCAGTGCGCATCGTCTTTACTCCTTACAGAGGCACCCAAAGGACCATCCCAGAGGTGCATGCCAACCCAATTTGTAGTCTGAGCCCCGTCTGGGCTGATGCCGCCCCTCCCCGTTTGGGGTGGTTTGGCGAGACGGAGGACTCAGCCCGGCCAAACCTCCAACAGGGGAGCACCGGCGGTATCCATATGTCTTGCCGAAGTTTCCTTCAGCGGGGCCAATGGAGGCCCAAATTCTCAAGTCGGTTTACGTCCACTTGAAGGACGGTGAAATCGCGGGCCTTAGGCCAGTTTGATCTCAACATTTACGCCAGCAGCAAGATCGAGCTTCATCAGAGCATCGACGGTCTGGGCGTTGGGCTGCACGATATCGAGCAGACGCTTGTAAGTGCGAACTTCGAACTGCTCACGCGACTTCTTGTCGATGTGCGGACCGCGGTTCACAGTGAATTTCTCAATACGCGTCGGCATGGGAATGGGACCGCGAATAAGAGCACCCGTACGACGAGCTGTGTCTGCGATTTCACCAGTTGCCTGGTCAAGAACGCGGTGGTCGAACGCCTTAAGGCGAATACGGATATTCTGTGCTTCCATTACCTACTACCGATGCGAAAGAGCCGAGGAACGTGCTCCGGGGGAAACCCGCTCCCAAAAAGTAAAAAGACCACCCTGCCCCGGTTTCCCGGAATGGGAGGCCCCATGAATTTCGTTACAACGGAGACGGAATCGCCGCTGAGTTGGCGCGCGTATATCGGGGGAGTGGGATTCTGGCAACCCAGAATTTCCCTCAATTTTACGCGAGCCCATTTGGCTCTCTTCCCTTAGGCAATCCGACAGGGAAACTGGCCTTACATAATAAGAGGCCCGGCACACTTTCGTGAGCCGGGCCTCATTATCTCGTAATCGCTAAGTCGAGCGAAACCGAATTAGGCGGTGATTTTAGCCACAACGCCTGAACCAACGGTACGGCCGCCTTCACGGATAGCAAAGCGGAGACCTTCGTCCATAGCGATCGGTGCGATCAGCTTCACATTGATGGTCACATTGTCGCCAGGCATAACCATCTCGGTGCCCTCTGGGAGGATCACTTCGCCGGTTACGTCAGTCGTACGGAAGTAGAACTGCGGACGGTAGTTCGCAAAGAATGGCGTGTGACGGCCACCTTCGTCTTTCGACAGAACGTAGACTTCTGCAGAGAACTCAGTGTGCGGGCTAACCGAACCAGGCTTACAAAGAACCTGACCACGCTCAACTTCTTCACGGCCAACGCCGCGGATGAGAGCGCCGATGTTGTCGCCTGCTTCACCGCTATCGAGCAGCTTACGGAACATTTCGACGCCGGTGACAGTGGTCTTGCTGGTCTCTTTGATACCAACGATTTCAACTTCGTCGCCAACGTTCACGACGCCGGTCTCAACGCGGCCGGTGACAACCGTACCACGGCCAGAGATCGAGAACACGTCTTCGATTGGCATAAGGAAGTCTTTGTCAACCGGACGGTCGGGCTGCGGGATATAGGTGTCTACAGCATCCATCAGTTCTTTGACTGAGTTTGCCCCGATTTCATCGTCGCGGCCTTCCAGAGCAGCAAGAGCAGAACCCTTGATGATTGGAATTTCGTCGCCGTCAAAGCCGTACTCGCTCAGCAGCTCACGCACTTCGAGTTCAACCAGCTCGAGGATTTCTTCATCGTCGACCTGATCAACTTTGTTCATGTAAACAACCAGAGCAGGCACACCAACCTGACGCGCAAGCAGGATGTGCTCACGAGTTTGCGGCATGGGGCCGTCCGCTGCGTTCACAACGAGGATCGCGCCGTCCATTTGTGCCGCGCCAGTGATCATGTTCTTCACATAGTCAGCGTGGCCTGGGCAGTCGACGTGGGCGTAGTGGCGTGCGTCGGTTTCATACTCAACGTGTGCGGTTGAGATGGTGATGCCGCGCTCACGCTCTTCCGGCGCCTTATCGATGTTACCGAAGTCAACAGCAGCGCCCTGAACCTTGGTGATTGCCGCGGTCAGAGTGGTCTTGCCGTGGTCAACGTGACCAATGGTGCCGACATTGACGTGCGGCTTATTACGCTCAAACTTTTCCTTCGCCATTTCTCTAATAACCTTCTTACTTAAATTGCTTTGTTAGCGGGGAGGAAACGGCGCCCGCTTGCATCAGGCGCCGCCCATAGATTGTGTTGCTCGCTTAAGCAAGCTTCTCCTTGACCTCTTGCGCCACAGCTTGCGGCACTTCGTCATAGTGGCTGAACTGCATGGTGTACTGAGCGCGCCCTTGGGTGAAGGAACGCAGCTCGTTCACGTAGCCGAACATATTGGCCAGCGGGACAAAGGCTTCAACAGCTTGGGCGTTACCGCGGCTGTCTGTGCCTTGGATTTGACCGCGACGTGAGTTGAGATCGCCGATGACATCGCCGAGGTAATCCTCGGGAGTGACAACTTCGACCTTCATGACTGGCTCGAGCAACTTGATACCTGACTTATTGGCCGCTTCGCGCATCGCGCCGCGTCCGCAGATTTCAAAGGCCACCGTGCTGGAGTCAACATCGTGGTACTTACCATCGATCAGGCGGATGGTGAAATCGATGATTGGGAAGCCAACCAGATAGCCACTTTCAGCCTGCTCGCGCATGCCCTTTTCAACCGACGGGATATACTCGCGCGGAATGTTACCGCCCTTGATCTCATCTTCGAAGATGATGCCTTGGCCGCGCTCACCGGGGGTGACAACAACCTTGGCTTCACCGAACTGACCCGAACCACCCGACTGTTTCTTGTGGGTGTAGGTAAGCTCGACTTCGCGGCTGAGCGATTCACGATAGGCCACCTGCGGCGCACCGACATTTGCTTCCACCTTGAACTCGCGCTTCATGCGATCAACGAGAATGTCGAGGTGAAGCTCGCCCATGCCCTTGATGATCGTCTGGCCGCTTTCGTGGTCTGTGGTGACGCGGAAGCTGGGATCTTCAGCCGCAAGGCGGTTTAGAGCCACACCCATCTTCTCTTGGTCAGCTTTCGTCTTAGGCTCAACGGAAAGCTCGATCACAGGATCGGGGAATTCCATACGCTCAAGAATGATCGGCGCGTTCGGGGCACAAAGCGTATCACCGGTGGTGGTTTCTTTGAGCCCGGCAATCGCCACGATGTCGCCAGCAAACGCCTCATCAATGTCCTCACGGTCATTGGAGTGCATCAGCAGCATACGGCCGATTTTCTCTTTCTTGTCCTTCACCGAGTTCAGAACCGATCCCTTGGTGAGGTGACCAGAATAAATGCGGGTAAAGGTGAGCGAGCCCACAAACGGGTCGTTCATGATCTTAAACGCGAGCGCTGAGAACGGCTCATCATCCGAAGACGGACGCTCGGCTTCCTCGTCGCTATCAGGCAGCACACCTTTAATGGCAGCAACATCAAGCGGTGACGGCATGTAGTCGATCACAGCGTCGAGCAGCGGTTGAACACCTTTGTTCTTAAACGCCGAGCCACACAGAACCGGCACAAATGCCTGCTCAAGCGTACCCTTACGGATGAGGCGTTTGAGAGTTTGAGCATCAGGCTCATTGCCTTCGAGGTACTGCTCCATCACGTCATCGTCTTGCTCAACCGCAAGCTCGATCAGCTTCTCACGGTACTCAGCCGCTTCGTCAGCCATATCGTCAGGGATCGGGCCGAACTCATACGAGGCCCCCAAGTCTTCGTTGGTCCAGGTGATCGCACGCTGGTTCACCAGGTCGACAAGACCAATGAGCGAGCTCTCAATACCGATCGGGAGATAGAGCACAGCAGGCGTCGCACCCAGACGATCGATGATCGACTGAACGCAATATTTGAAATCTGCGCCGGTGCGGTCGAGCTTGTTAATAAAGCACATGCGTGGAACGCTGTACTTGTCAGCTTGACGCCAAACAGTTTCAGACTGCGGCTCAACCCCGGCAACACCATCAAAACAGGCTACCGCTCCGTCGAGCACGCGCAGCGAACGCTCAACCTCAATGGTGAAGTCAACGTGTCCCGGAGTGTCGATGATGTTGATGCGGTGCTTTGGCGTGTTTGCGCGCAAGGTCGCCGGATCACCCATCGGGTCCATGTCAGGATCTTCCGGGTTCCAGAAGCAAGTCGTCGCTGCCGAGGTGATCGTGATCCCCCGCTCTTGCTCTTGCTCCATCCAGTCCATCGTTGCGCCGCCATCGTGGACTTCGCCGATCTTATAGGACTTACCGGTGTAATACAGAATACGCTCAGTGGTCGTAGTCTTACCAGCATCGATGTGCGCCATGATGCCGATATTGCGATAGCGCTCCAGCGGATATTCGCGGGCCATTTGCAAATTCCTTAGTTCATTTGGGGTCCGCCCTTAGCGGCAGATGCCCCATATAGTTACGAATGTGACAAGCCCAAGACGTACGCCCCGGGCTGTCCACATCCAATTACCAACGGTAATGCGAGAAGGCGCGGTTAGCATCCGCCATGCGGTGCGTATCCTCACGCTTCTTGACTGCATTCCCACGGTTGTTGGCGGCATCCATCAGCTCACCCGAAAGGCGCGCTGACATAGTCGTTTCAGGACGACCACGCGCGGCCCCAATCAGCCAACGAATAGCCAGCGCCTGAGCCCGCTCATCACGAACTTCAACCGGCACCTGATAGGTGGCACCACCCACACGGCGTGAGCGAACCTCAACCTGCGGCTTAACGTTGTTCAAAGCGTCATGGAACAGCTGCACCGGATCGGCTTTGGCTTTCGCCTCAACCGCATCAAGCGCTGAATACACAATACCTTCAGCAACCGACTTTTTGCCGTCGAGCATGAGGTTGTTCATAAACTTCGACAGCACCTGATCACCAAACTTGGGATCGGGCAGAATGACCCGCTTTTCGGGACGACGACGACGTGACATACTTCTTAACTCCTTCGGAGTGAGGCTTCCCATCCGGGGCGCCTCGCTGCTCCAGCCCTCTCCCCCGCCCTTCCACCCGGAATATTATCCTCAAGGGCGGAAGGGCGGGGGAGAGGGCCGGCCGGGGCATCAAGCCTCAGGTGGATGCCTGAGGCGCACCCCACAAAAACGCATTACTTCGGCCGCTTGGCGCCGTACTTCGAACGCGACTGCTTGCGGTCCTTGACCCCTTGCGTATCGAGCACGCCGCGCAGGACGTGGTAGCGAACGCCGGGAAGGTCACGCACACGGCCACCGCGGATCAGCACAACGGAGTGCTCTTGCAGGTTGTGGCCTTCGCCCGGGATGTAAGAGATCACCTCACGCTGGTTGGTGAGACGAACCTTAGCCACCTTGCGCAGCGCTGAGTTCGGTTTCTTCGGGGTCGTCGTATAGACGCGGGTGCAGACGCCGCGCTTTTGCGGGTTCTGCTCCATTGCAGGGACCTTAGACTTGGCCTTCTGCGGAGTGCGGCCCTTGCGGACCAGCTGGTTGATAGTTGGCATAAGTTACTCTTCACCTGTTTGGTGTTCAAAGGCACCGGAGATGAAGAGAAGCAGTATCGCGCGTTTCGCTTGTGTCCGGTCAAAGGCCGGGGTCCAGCGAAAGCAGCACGAGCCTGAAACGCTCCACCCAGCACGCTCAAAGCACCGGATTACTTTGCCGACCCATTTACCATGGAGGTGAATGGAGCCGCCAATGTTCAGCTCTATGTTCGAGTTAGGGGAGCGCCAAAGCGAGCCCTGCCCTCAGATGCGGGCGCGCTTAGGGGGATTCTTTGGTGGGGTCAAGGTGTTGCGTGTAGGAGAAATCAGAATATCTTTGCTGCTAACCACAACGCCAAGTTGTGTTGATCATAGAGATAAGACGCCGCGAATGACAAACCAGAGACCGAGGCGACGACCACCAGCCAGAAGTCGAAAAGAAGATACCAGATCTTATCTTGTCGTTCGATCCGGTCCGCAAATCTCTTCAATCGCGCATCAATCTGTGTGATTGGTTCGACGTCAACAGCCAAAACTGCTCCAAGGCCTTCACGAACGGACTCAAGTTCACTCAAGAGCGCTTTTGGGTCGGACTTCTTTTCCACCGCCCTTCGAATATCCTCCCTTGCAACTGCCATGGGACCTTCAATCCGTCGTACTTGCTTGGCGGCGTTCCTTCGATCCAATTGCCAAAGCAAATAGAGTTCTTCTTTTTCCTGAGGAGGTTCGGAACTATCGATCCTTGCAAGATCGGCCATATTGGATTCGAGCAGTGACCAATCCTTTAGGATTGTGTCTTGCGCATCAATTATACGTCTGGTGTCCTCGATGAGCTTGTCGACGCTTGTGATCGTCTCAGAAATCGACTCAGTTTTCTGCTTCTCCAAAAGGTCTAGCGCCTCACGTGCCTCAGTTTTGGCTGTTTCAATGTCGCGCTCCACAACTTGAGCTCTCAATGCAACGGCCTGCAGGTCTTCTCCGTAGGTCAGATGGTTGTTTGTCGCGATAAGGAGTCGACGCGCACGGACAAAGGCCAAAAACATTAGCGCGAGCACGAGAAGCGAACCAAAAACCAAAGCACTCTGAGAGAAGCTGAGGTTGCGAGCTATTCCCGTTAACTCCACGCTTGCATCGGAATCCACAGAAGCGATGGACAAAAGCACGGTGACAGCCGCCCAGAAAAGAACATTTCGTTTTGCACGCCGGAAATTCTCAGAATAATGGATCGGTCCTAGATCAGTATCTTTCGCGACGTGAGCAGAATTCATCTCAGATCTTTGTTTGTCGATTTCTGCCAAGCCTATTTTCCTTTTCTGATTCACAACCATTCTGATTTTCTTATCTAAGCCGCATGACTGCCAAATCCCAAATCCCGAAGAAGCACCACTTCATTCCACAGTTTTGGACTAAGAATTGGGCATCGAGCGATGGTCTGGTTCAGAGATTTACAAGGCCGCACCCGAGCAAGGTTGCGTCGCTGAGAAAACACCCCGCCGCAATCGGCTGGCACAACAGGCTCTATGAGCTGCCCTCGGCTGCCGACAAGAGCGTTAATTTTGAAACGATATTTTTCCGGAAACTAGACCAAGCTGCATCTGATCTCTTCAAAAAGCTATTAGCGGAACCGGAACCGCACCTGGGCGCATTCGAAAGTGAAGCGCTTGCAATCTTTATAATCTCGTTGCTGCATCGGAGTCCCTCTGCGATCGAGGCTATGGAGAAACTCTCAAGTATAATGGAAGCTGAGATTCGAAGTGAATTGCGACCTCGCTACCACGAGGTCCGAGGAAAAGATGATCCTCAAACAGTCGAGGAATTTGAGCAACAACTCGGTCCTGATCCACATTTGAGACACCTCAGTGGAGTGTTTAGAGAGGTTACAGCAAGCAACCGTCTTGCGAGCGTATTTGTGAGATTGAACTGGCGGCGAATCCAGTTCACCGACGCGGAGAATAATCTGCTGTTGTCAGATGATCCGTTGATAAGAACAAACGGGATTTTGCAACCAAACGGCCACCTAGCTTTTCCACCAAGCCCGAAGATCGCGATATTTGGGCTAAATCGACCAGAGCATTTCAAAGAATTGATCGATCAGCCTTTGAGCAACATCGTGACCCAAATGAACACTCAAGCCGTTGAATCGGCGAGGCACTTTGTGGTTGATCGGGACGAACGGCAGCATCGGTTTATTAGCAACAGGTTCGGTCAGAACCCGCGCCCGACACTGTCTGAGGCATCCTTGAAAACGAAGATGGCTCACGGAGCGGTCTCTTAAGACTTAGCGCAAGCAACTGCGGATCGGTCTATTTTCCCGGGTGATTTTCCTACACGCCAATAATCTGCAATATCCTCAGGTCCTTGCTCGCCGCCAAAGGACCGCCCGATGAAGAGTCTATTTGTTACGCGCTGGCGCTGCGCGCCGTCTCCGCCTTTGGCTCCGACTCCAAGCGCCGGGAGTCTTTTGTTTGCGCCCTCAGGCGCCGGGCGCGGGCCATCCGGCCCGCTTGGCTACGGCCTAACGGCCGGCGCGCAGTCGCGCTTGCGGTCGGCTGGTCGCCCACCGTTCAATTGCACCCGGCCCTCGCTACCCCCTCCCCGTCATTGCGAGCGCAGCGAAGCAATCCAGAGCGGAGCACTCCAACGCTCTAGATTGCCGCGTCGCTTCGCTCTTCGCAATGACGTTGGACAGACCCCACTCTCCCCCTTGCGGCACCAACGGCGCGCAGCGCCGCAAGGGCGACCGCCCTCAAGTAGCGAAGCGATAGGACAACAAAAACCGCCCGCCCGCAGGTGCCCCGGACTTGATCTGAGGGAACTTTTGACGGGCTCAAGCAAAAGCAGCGAGGAGCTGCTTAGGTTCGCTTTGCGTATGTCGCCCTAACGCTAGCCATACGCTTCCCGTCTGTGCGGCAAAGATGGGCTATGGTTTCGATCCTGTCACCCTTATCCTCAAGGGCTTCGAGCTGAAACTCCACTGCGCTGTCTTCGCCGCTATTCGCGAAATATGATATTTCGCGCGAAATCGTGTTCAGCCGGATATTCTCAGGGACAAAGCGCGCAAGACTGATATCGTGAATGGCAGGATACGCCGCGAAATATAGCAAGCCCACACCGTTAATGTCGTGATATGGAACAAGCTCATAATTTGTAGAAAAGATAGCTTTTTCAGAATCTTGGCTACGGTCTGATTTGTACTCCGTCATAATCGCTGGAGGTTCGCTCAAATTGGGAATTGTAAAATTCTCTGGCAATGAAGGCTGGCCTTTAGTGAGGGACGAATTGTCCCCCTCAACCCCGAACCTAGCAAAGCTTGACATCATCGATAGTGTCGCCCGCACAGCCCCGGTGTGGATCTGAAAATTAGACAAAAATATTCCAGCGCCAACCCGCTTCATCTGACCTGTCATTTCAAGCTGATCGTTTTCTTTGAAATCGCCAAGCGTGCCATTGATATGCAACTTGATCCGGGTAAACGTTGCATAAAGTCGGTTGCCATCCTGATCTTGTATGTCTTTGCTTTTGACCCCGAGAGCAG
The DNA here is from genome assembly GCA_038746055.1 of Pseudomonadota bacterium. Classification (GTDB taxonomy): domain Bacteria; phylum Pseudomonadota; class Alphaproteobacteria; order Sphingomonadales; family Sphingomonadaceae; genus Erythrobacter. Next base: position 1,682 of record JBCDKX010000065.1, on the reverse strand, counting down.
CGCAAATCATCTGCCAATGAGCATCGCCCATTTCCTTAAACAGCCAGCTTTCTGAGAGGCCATTTGCCCCCATCTGGGGCATGCTAATCTCCAGTCGTCTGTAAAAATTAGGCTTCGACGCCTGCTGTTTACGTTCAGGCGCATCGGTTGCGTGATTTACAAGGGCAAATGCTTGCGCCGGTGTCTCAACTTTTTCCCAATCGGAATCACTGATTTCTGTACCTCGCAGAGCTTCGATCCGGGCCCTGATCGAAATCAAGTCGAAGCTATCTATCTGACTATCTGCAAATGGTAGATCGGCCGGGACTTCACCAAACAACTCATTCAGAAGGTCACGATCATCGCCGCTAGTCGACGCCTTCACTGAGGAGCTTTGCGGCGCATCAGGCGCGCTTTGGTAACCGACCTTCCCCATCAAAGAGTCGAGCTTAATTCCATAATTGCCAATCCGAACGTTTCGCTCAATCACACGCGCGGGATTTCCGGCCACAACCGTATTGGAATGAACATCGGAATAAACGACACTTCCCGCGCCAACGATGCAGTTGTCGCCGATCGTTACTCCAGGCATGATTATGCTGCGCGCTCCGATAAAGCACTGGTTGCCAATCGTCGTGTTGACATGACGAGCATTGACGAAGTCATGCGACATAATTGACGAGTTGAATGAAATTGCAGTCTCATCGCCGATTACGATGCCAGCGGGATTGGTGAGATCAATCTTTGCTGAGCGCGAAATTAAGCAGTCTTTACCTATAGTTACACCTGCGGACCTGTAGCGCCAGACCACAAAATTCGACACCATTTTGTGTGCCTTATTGCGAATTTTTCCCATTAGGTATCCCTAGAGCTCAGATATCTGAGAGGCCTGTAATGGAAAGCCTCACACCCTGTCTAGCGACAGAGCAAACGTCACAGAACGAGCCAAAACAGCGAAGAACAAGCTATGGCTTAATCTCGAAGATGCAACTTGGAAACAGCCTGGCTGGCATTTTCCTACACGCGAAAAATCTGCAATATCCTTGGGTCCCCGCTCGCCGCCAAAGGACCGCCCGATGCAGAGTTTGTTTGTTACGCGCTGGCGCTGCGCGCCATCTCCGCCTTCGGCTCCGACTCCAAGCGCCGGGAGTCTATTTGTTACGCCCTCAAGCGCCGGGCGCGGGCCATCCGGCCCGCTTGGCTACGGCCTAACGGCCGGCGCGCGGTCGCGCTTGCGGTCGGCTAGTCGCCGACCGAACCAACGCCTGCCCTCACCGTCTCACCTAGGAACCGGCACTCCCTCGCAACCATCTCGCGGAACACGGCGCGGAGCGCCGCAAGGGCGTGTCCTCGAGTAGCGAAGCGATAGGACAACAAAAAACGCCCGCCCGCAGCGGGGCCGAAGCGAATGCGAAGGCCGTCTAGCGAGGACCCGCCCGCGGATGCGGGTGCGCAAAACAAAGAACATTTTTTACCCTGAACAGTGTGTCAAGTGTGTCAAAATTTTCTGTTACCGATGGAATTTCAGGGCTTTGCCCGTCCGTCAGTCATCATCCTCAAACACCGCCAGTGCATGCGGCTGGAGGTTGCCCATAATGCCATACCGCGCGGTCTTGATATTGCTTTTGAGGATCTTGCGCGGATTGCCTGCAACAACGCTGCGTGAAGGGACGTCCTGAGTGACGACGCTGCCTGCCGCTATG
>JBCDKX010000064.1:0-15238 GCA_038746055.1 Pseudomonadota bacterium | reverse complement strand
GCACCATATTGCTTTTAGCGTTGGAAATATCCTCTAAAACCTTGAAAGGTATGGATGTTTTGGGCGCTTGAAAGTCTTTTCCTCGGGTGAAAGCCAGATTGTCTAGAAAGGCCAGTTTGAGCACTGTGCGCTTGTCGGCGAATGAGCCATTTCCCCGGGCTTTTTGTGGGTTTGCGAGGAAGAGCATGGCGCGTTCGAACATCTCCTCAAAGGGCGCTTTGGATTGGCCGTTTGACGAGCTCTTACTTCATCGTCTGGACGATCAGAGCGCCCTGGCTGCGTTGATGCTCCCACCGGTCTCTGAACATGGCTGAGGCAGCCGTAACGAGCTCTTTGCTCGGCTGTAGCGAGCCCAGGATGCCTTCAAATGCCTCTTCGACCTCATCACGCTTGATGGACTTACCCTTGCTAGGACAGTGCTTGTATTGGCAACGAGAGTAAGCGTGGCGCTTGCGCGTCGCACTCTTCGACCAGCAAGACGTGAGTGGACGATCACAATCTCCGCACAGCACAAAGCCACGCAGTGGGAAGTCTTCTCTGATGTCGGGGCGTGATGGTGCGACGGGCTTGCAAGCAAGGCGTTCCTGTATCTTCTGGTAGGTGGCGAAGGAAATAAGCCCCTCATGCTTTGCCTTACGCAGAGAGATGCCCCAGTCCTTATTCTGGAGATAGCCTGCGCAAAGCGGGCGTATCATTATCTCAGTGACGCGCTGATAGCGCACATCGCCATAGATATCTATTGGGAATGTTGGATGCGTTTCCAGAAAGCGCTTTACGTCAGCCTGCGATTGCAGGCGGCCAGAGGCATAGCCAACGGGCGCGTGAAACACCCAATAGCATTGCTCCAGACGTGCTTTCATTTTCGGAACGGTCTGACGGCGGTTTTGCAACCGCTCCAACTGCCCTTGGGCAGCAAAGACCGTTTCCACAAACTCGCCTTCAGGCGTGTCTTCAAAGCGGAAGTTAAGGCACTCTGGCACAGCATTGTACTGGGAGAGCGTTTGCCTAAGCTTGAAATGAAAGATCGTGTCGCGAGCAAAGCGCTTCAAATCATCAAAGATGACGATCATCTGCTCATGTGAGCCTTTATCCAGGAACTCGAGCAGCTTCACCATGCCGGGACGTTTCATAAAGTCGCCAGCCCCTGACGCATCGTCAGGGAAGACTTCGAGCATGTCATAGCCCTTGGAGCGGGCATATTCGCGGCAGCGATGCTCCTGACTGGCAAGGCCGCTGCCCTCGATGGTCTGCTCTTCACTAAATCGACTTCGCTTCATTCTCGTCTGACTCCTTCGCGTCAGACTCTAACAAAAAACGGTCACATTTCAGGGGAGCACGTCATAGCAAACAAGCCTTGAACACTTTGCGCACTTAATTGCCTCTGTAGACCAGCACTTGAGATTGAAGTGACTCGACCCCGTATCAAACCAAATTGCTGCGATAGAAATGACGCAAGTTCAACTAAAAGCTCGTCGCCCTCGGCTACGCTGTTTGATAAATCAACTGGCAGAAACAGGAAAAATTTTGTTTGGAACTCTAGAGGCGTGATGTGCATAACCGCATCTCCTCGATCGGCCGAAGCGATCTCGACGAACGGCTCGATGAATGGGGTGCAGCATGAAGAAGACACCAGAATATGTGTCGAGCTTTCGCGACCGACACGGCAAGGTTCGCTATCGATTTCGACGCAAGGGCTACCCCTCGCACGACTGCAAGGCGCCTTTCGGCAAGAAGGATTTCGAGCGCGAATATGCCGCGTTGTTCAATGCAGAAAAGCCGGCGATCGACAAAGGCCGTATTCGTCCTGGAACCGTCTCAGATGTTATCGCGCGCTACTATAGCGACACGGCGTTTCTCGATCTTCGCCCTACTACCCAGCAAGTCTATCGCGGCTTCCTTGAGCGCTTCCGCGGTAAATGTGGCGATGAGGGGCGCATCCGTTTGCGGCAGAGTAAGACGTCCAACACTGTTGACGTGCCGATAGTCATACTGCTCCAGGAAGCACTTGACGCGGGACCGATCGGCAAGGTGCTGGTGCTTGAAAACAACCGAGGAACGGCGTTTACGGCGAAGGGCTTCTATAACATGGTAAAGCTGCCTGCATCGCAGCAGGTCTTCCGCATTGCGCCGCACACGGGCTCCGCAAGGCCGCTGCTAAGCGGCTCCGAGACGCGGACTGCTCCGACGAGGAAGGCATGGCCATCATAGGGCAAAAGACGACTAGAGAGTATCGCCGCGACGCTGGCGAAACTGGCAATGCGGCCCGCGCAGATCGCGCGATGGCCAAAGCCTATGGCCCGATGGTGGCTAACCCCGCCGAAAAGTTAGACACGGGAGGCGCCTAAATAACTGATAGAGAACAGAAAGGTGTGGCAGAATGGATGCCCCGTGAGGATTCGAACCTCAATTGACGGAGTCAGAGTCCGTAGTCTTACCATTAGACGACGGGGCAAATCACTGACAGCAAGCATATGTCGCTATAAAGTTTTGAGCTGCTCGCGGAAGGTCGCGCCTGTTAGGTCCGCGCGCCAGACCGGTCAAGGCTAAGGTTGCTTGCTCTTAACTTCTTCATAGTTTAGCTTGCTTTGTAGGTGCCGGCGCAACATGCGTTTTGGTGATATGAAAGAATGACTTATGGCGGACATGCTTCCGCCGGACGACAATAAAGGAACTGGCAAAAGACGGAGCGGTAAGTCCGGCAAGATAGCCGATTTTCGGTATAAACGCTCCAGCCAGCATGGGAAAAGTCCGAAGCGCGCCAGCCAGAAGCGGGGCGCCTCGTCACGACCCGATGACCGCGCCGATAGCCATGGCTCGCAAAACCGCAAGCAGACCCGCAACTCACAGGCGCGGGGCAAACAGGCTAAGTCGCAAGGTAAATCCGGCCATCACCCCACAATTGCAGGAGGGAAGCGCGCTGGTGAAGCCTACGCTGCGCTGGATCTGGGCACCAACAATTGCCGTCTCCTCATCGCCCGACCGTCAGGGCGCGACTTTACGGTAATCGACGCCTTTAGCCGGGTGGTGAAACTCGGTGAAAATCTCACCACAACCGGCCGCCTTTCCGATGATGCTATGGAACGTACGATGAGCGCGCTTACTGTGTGCGCTGAAAAGTTGCGCCGCCGAAATGTTCGCCTTGCACGGTCAGTCGCAACTGAAGCTTGTCGCAGGGCATCGAACGGCGAAGCGTTTATTGAGCGCGTGCGGCGGGAAACCGGGATCGCGCTCGACATTATCACCGCTGAAGAAGAGGCTCGACTTGCGGTTCTAGGTTGTCATATCCTCTTGGAGGAGGGCGATGGTCCGGCAGTGATCTTCGATATTGGTGGCGGCTCGACGGAGCTTGTCCTGCTAGAGCCCGGTGAGAAAATCCCACAAATTATCGATTGGCAGAGTGTACCATGGGGCGTGGTCTCACTGACTGATACAGTTGGTTTGGTCGAAACAGAAGATCCGAAGGACAGGGCGGAGCGGCTTTCCCGCTATGCCGAGATGCGCCGAACAGTGTCTAAGAGTTTCAAGCCGTTTGCAGAACGGATCGCTGAGTCAGCATCCGGTAGTGACATCCGCCTATTGGGCACCAGCGGCACCGTTACCACTCTGGCTAGCCTACATCTCGAATTGCCGCACTATGACCGCAAGGCGGTGGACGGTCTGATTGTTCCCTCGACCTCCATGCGTGACATTAGCAAGCGGCTTTCAGGGATGTCGCCTGCTGAGCGCAGCGAACTACCGTGCATTGGTCAAGATCGAGCTGACTTAGTGGTGGCCGGTTGCGCGATCCTTGAGGCGATCCTTGATCTTTGGCCGGCGCAACGTCTGGGGGTCGCGGACCGCGGCATTCGTGAGGGGATCTTGCGCAGCATGATGGCGGCTGAGCGTCAGGGCGAGCGCAGCCGTCAGTCACTTCAAGATGCCCGTTCTGGCCATCAGGTCAAAAGCGCGGCGGGATAGAGCGATGGCGCGTTCAGGGCGTAATCCCGATCGGCGGGTAAAGACCGCAAAGAAACGCAGCGAAAGCTCGACCCGTTGGTTGCAACGCCAGCTTAATGATCCTTATGTGAAGCAGGCCAAAGCTGATGGTTATCGCAGCCGTGCAGCCTACAAGCTGATCGAATTGGACGAGAAATTTGGACTCATTCGAGGTGTAAAGCGGGTCGTTGACTTGGGTATTGCACCGGGCGGTTGGAGCCAGGTGGTGCGGGCCAAAGCGCCGGGTGCACAAGTCGTCGGTATTGACCTGTTGCCAACCGAGCCGATTGAGGGCGTCACCATATTCGAAATGGACTTTATGGATGATGCCGCGCCGGTAAAGCTCGAAGCAGCGCTAGGTGGTCGACCCGATCTGGTGCTTTCCGATATGGCAGCTAACACTGTCGGCCACAAACAGACAGATCACTTACGCACTATGGGTCTGGTCGAGGCAGGAGCTTGGTTTGCTGTCGAGACGCTTGAGCAAGGCGGGGCGTTTGTGGCCAAAGTCTTGGCCGGGGGAACCGATAATGAACTGCTCAAGCTGCTAAAGAGCCACTTCAAAACGGTCAAACATGCCAAGCCTCCTGCGAGCAGAAAGAGCTCTTCAGAATGGTATGTCGTGGCGCAAGATTTTAAAGGGCGGGACTAAGGCTGCGCCGATAGGCTTCAGCTTGCTTCGGCCTCTGCAGTTTGCTCGGAGGTTGACTCGGCTGCATTCTGTTCGTCTTCGACTTGAGCCGCCTCGTCCGCCGCCGCTTCAGCTTCGGCTTCTTCCACCACATCGGCAACGTAGCTTGGCACCTCAAGGTTTGAACCGTAGGTGTTCAAATAGAGTGCCAGCGCCGCGCGATCCTCAATTTTTGACAAGCCCGCAAAGCCCATACTCGTACCATCGATATAGCCGCGCGGATTGGCGAGCCAATCATTCATTTCTTCCCAGCCCCAAGTGCCGCCCGCACCTGTCAGCGCGCTCGAGTAACCAAAAGCTCCGTTCGCGCCGAATTGGGCTCCCATAACGCCGTAGAGGTTGGGCCCTACGCCATTAGGGCCTCCTTGCTCGACCGAGTGGCACGCTGCACATTTTGCGAAGACCTTTTCGCCAGCAGACACATCGACCCCGTCCATATTGAGTGCTTCGGCCATCGTCATTTTGACCGCGCCGGCTTCTTCTTCGACGCCTTCGATGATGTAGCCAAGCGTCTCGGGACGTTCCGGATTATTGGCGTGAAAATACTTCCCGCTCAGGATCGAAAGCCCCAAGCCTAAACCAGCGGCAAAGAGCACCCAGCCTGCTGCAGTATTGAAAAGATCGCCTTGGGCTGCGTTACTGCCCGATTCCATAGAATTGTCCTGTGTCATCCCGGCGCCCCCATAAGCGGGCCTGTGTCAGTGTGCAAGATCAATCGCCACATCATCCGATGCATGAAATACAAAGGTGATGATCACATTGTGTGGCCGGTGACATAAGGCGCATGACCTAAGGCTTGCCACTAGGCAAGGTGAAGGATAGCACTCGCGCCATCATGATGAGTTTCCCAGATTTGGCGCTGCCTATAGTGGAGCGATTACGCAAGACAGCGAGCAGGAATCCCGCCAACGCAATTGCCTTTCAGGGATCACCTGGCGCCAACTCGCACCGTGCTGCGCTCGAAGCTCGGCCCGATATGGCCCCGCTCCCCTGTTATGGGTTCGCCAATGCGTTGGACGCCGTTAAATCAGGGGAGGCCGGGCAGGCAATTATTCCAATTGAAAATTCGCATAATGGGCGCGTTGCTGACATTCATTTTTTGCTGCCGGAAAGCGGTCTTTCAATCGTCGGTGAACATTTTTTGCCTATTCACCACGCACTTATGGCTCCGCCTGCACGTGATGGCGAAGCTGGAAGCAGCCTGTCAACAATCACAGGTGCCTATAGTCACCCCCAGGCGCTGGGTCAGTCACGCGCGTTTTTGCGCGAACATGACATCGTACCGGTGAGCTTCATCGATACTGCTGGCGCAGCAGCCCATGTTGCCGAGCTTGGCGACCCAACTATTGCAGCGATCTCCCCGGCGATTTCTGCCGAGTTATATGGACTCGAGATTATTGAGGATCATGTCGAAGATGCGGTCGATAATATGACCCGTTTTGTGATCCTCGCGGACAAACCCACATTCTTGTCGGTTGATCCGGCCAGACCCGCGATGACGACTTTCATCTTCGAGGTGAAGAACATTCCCGCAGCACTCTATAAGGTCTTGGGTGGATTTGCTACGAACGGGGTCAATATGACCAAGCTGGAAAGCTATCAGGTCGGCGCGAGTTTCTCGGCTACGCGATTCTATGCCGATATCATCGGAGTGCCTGGTGATCCCGCAGTGGACCGCGCCCTTGAGGAATGCGCTTTCCATTCAAAAGAGTTGCGCATTTTGGGGACCTACGAACAGGCCCGCAAGCGCGGCTGAAGCTCTATTGAGCCCATCAAGTTGCACCAAGATCATTATTTTGGTGTGATTTGCGGCACCTTGCGTGTTGCTTGCGTATTAAAGCCATGCCACCCCTCAATCTAGCATGACATTTGTGTCGCCCCCTAATTCTTCAGACGCGGATAACTTCGCCCCAGCAACCGCGCCCGCTGGTTGGCGGGAAATTCGCGCTGATTCCGATATCCAGTTCAATGAGTTCGCGATGAAACCGGCCGAGGTTCGTGAGCCAGGTTGGTTTGATGATGCATGGAGCGGATTGGTCGAGGCATTGACTGAACTATTGGGCCCAGTTGGCGATTTTCTCGCGCGCAATTGGGAGGTGATGAAATGGGTCTTTTTGGGGCTGCTTGTTACGTTTGTGCTGTACTGGCTTGTGCGCAGCATCGGCCCGCTTGCACGGGCCCGCGCTGACGCAAAGGCAAAGGCGGCTGCGGCTGGAAGTGATCCCGATTGGCAACCCAGCCGTGAAGAAAGTCTAGCGCTGCTTGAAGATGCAGATCGGTTGGCATCCGAAGGGCGTTTTGATGAGGCAACGCATCTTCTGCTTAAACGCAGCGTCAACCAGATCGCCAAAGCAAGGCCTGAATGGGTCGATCCCAGCAGCACGGCCCGCGAACTCGCCGCTCTTCCTGCCCTCTCTGATTCTGCCCGCTCCGCTTTTCGGGCGATTTCAGAGCGCGTTGAACGCAGCCTATTTGCCTTAAAGGCGCTTGATCGGGCCGATTGGGAAGCTGCGCGCGCGGCTTATGCGAACTTTGCGTCCATTTCGATCGGTGGCCAAAGCGGGGTTGCAGTATGAGCGCCGAGGCGATCTCTTCGCAAAGCGTCTTATCTAGGACCTCTCGGCGCGCAGGCTCTCCCTTTAGTCGAGCATCGGTATTTGCAATCCTACTGATCGGGTTCTTGGCATTCATGGCAATGCTCTATTTTCTGGGTGTTGGCGATACGGGCGGCGAAAGCTCAAACCGCAATGCGCATGCCTCCTCGAATGGGCTTCATGGATTCGCCGGGCTTGCGCAGCTGTTGGAGGCCAATGGCTATGAGGTTGAAAAATCTCGCGAGCTCAGCGGGCTTGAGACATTGGACTTACTGATCCTGACGCCCTCACTATGGACCGATGCTGATGAATTCGCAGAAATCCTCGAAAACCGTCAGTATTATGGCCCTACATTGGTAATCCTGCCAAAGTGGATGGTGTTCCGACCGGCTGGCGAGATTGCTGATGTGGATGCGGACCGAGTTCAGGATGATTGGGTTCAGTTGGGTTCCCCAACCTTTCCGTCATGGATTGAGGGGCTGCCGGAGCCGTATGCGATGCGCCTGCAATTGGAACGAACAGAGCAGGGCGTGGCTGCGCGTTGGGCAGGGCTTTCGCTTTCGGGTGAACTGCCAACCGCCGACAGCGTCTATGCCGAACAAACCTCTGGCCAACAAGCTTTGGTGATCGATCCGGGGGGGCGCAGGCTTGCGGTCAATGTGATCGGCGAGGAGGGCAGCTATTTTTATGAAGAGGCGCATTTTGTGACCTTTGTGGTCGAGCCTGATCTGATGAACAATTACGGCTTGGCTAATCCTGAGCGCGCCGCCTTGGCGCTCGCTTTGATAGAGCAGGCAGGTTACGAGGAAAGAAGCGTCACTTTTGATATGACCTTGGTTGGTCTTGGCGAATCGACCAATTTGCTCACTCTTGCCTTTCGGCCACCTTTCCTCGCTGCAACCCTATGTCTGATCCTGGCAATGGTGATTGTCGGCTGGCGCGCCTTTCTGCGCTTTGGTCCAGTGGCTGATAAAGCCGATGAAGCGCGCTTTGGAAAAGCGCAGCTGGTGCGCAATGGGGCGGGCCTGATCGTTCGCGCTGGTCGACTAAGCTTGCTGGCTGATCCTTATATTGCCTTAACTCAGCGCAAGCTTGGACGTGCGCTCGGTCTTACCAGCCCCGATCCAGATGCAATTGATGCCGCTCTGAGACAACGCCTGCCTGATGAAGAGCCATATTCAATCCGTGTGACCCGGCTGCAAAATGCTGCTCGCGCGGGTGAGCTTGTGCGAGCAGCGCAAAGCCTTAACGATCTAACTACCAAAACCTTAGGGAATTCCAGAAGATGACGACAAGCGACACTCTAACCCCAGCGTCCATGTCGCTTGACGACGTCCGCACTCTTGCCGATGCGATCCGTGCCGAGATTGCCAAAGCTATCGTCGGACAGACCGATATGTTGGACCAGTTGCTGGTTGCGATGATTTCGCAAGGCCATGTGCTGCTAGAAGGACCTCCAGGAACGGCTAAGACCTTTTTGGCTCAGGCCTTTGCGACCGCACTGGGCCTTGATTTTGGTCGTATCCAGTTCACTCCGGATTTGCTTCCAGGTGATATTCTTGGCTCGAATCTATTCAATTTCCAGACCAGCCAGTTCACTCTCACGCGCGGACCGATTTTTTGCGAATTGCTGCTCGCTGATGAAATAAATCGGACGCCGCCCAAGACGCAGGCCGCCTTGCTTGAGGCAATGCAGGAGCGGCGGGTCACATTGGATGGCGAAACGCATAAGCTCCCACCACGCTTTATGGTGGTCGCGACCCAGAACCCAATTGAAAATCAGGGCGTTTATCCACTCCCCGAAGCGCAATTGGACCGTTTTTTGTTCAAGCTCCTTGTACCTTATCCAGATGAGGCAGACGAAGCACGGATTGTTGCCAGTTTCGGCTCACGCCAGGGACCACAGCATCCTGCGGACCTAGGTGTGAGCGCGGTTGCCAATGCTGACAAGCTAGCCGCTGCCAGCGCGGCGCTATCGCAGGTAACGCTTGCGAACGATATTACGGCCTACGTTGTTCGACTGATACGCGCGACGCGCGACCATGCGGATCTATCGGTGGGTGCATCTCCGCGCGCTGCGGTCCTATTGGCAGGAGCAGCCAAGGCGCGCGCTGCGCTTGAGGGACGTGATTATGTTATTCCCGATGATGTGAAAGCGCTCGCCGTAGCGGTCCTGCGTCACCGCCTTACCTTAAGTCCAGCAGCAGAGATTGAGGGACGCGACATTGAGGCGCTTGTTGCCGAGCTTATCGAGATGACTGAGGCGCCGAGGTAAACCCCTTGGTGGCTCGCCTTCCAACCCTGCCATTAGTGCCAACCGAACGCGCCGCTTGGATCACTGCAAGCCTTGCGCCGATCGCAGTGGTTGTCGGCGCGTTTTCTCCGCAGCTATGGGTGATTGCGCCCGTCGCTGCAGCAACGCTGATCGTATTGATTATACTCGATGGTTTGATTGCCGGGGAATGTGACGAATGGCAGATTATTGTGCCCGCAGATACAGAGGTGGGTCAGAAAACTGCGCTTGATGTCCATGCGCGCTTTGCCCGAGGTGGCGCGATGGGTCACGAAGCTGCGCTAGAGTTTGACCCGAGTCTTGGTCCAAATGGCAGAGCGAGTTTTGCACTCGTGCCATCGACCATTGCGGGTGAGTTTAGCGGCAGCGAGATTGTGCGTCCCTCACGGCGGGGAACAGCGCTGATTACACGTGCTTGGCTAAGATGGCGGGGACCGCTTGGTCTGGGCGCGAGACAGGAAGAAAAGACACTAGAGGATCAGGAAGTTCGCATTTGGCCTGATTTATCGCCGGTACGCTCCAAGGATTTGCAGACGTTTCTGCGGGATGCGCAAAATGGCTTGATCGCGCGTCGGATACGCGGTGAGGGCACACAGTTTGAAGCGCTCACTGAATATGAGCCCGGAATGGATCGCCGCCGCATCGATTGGCGTGCGAGCGCGCGCCACATTCAGCTCTACGCTCGCGAGAATGAGAGCGAGCGCAACAATCAGATCGTTTTCGCTTTCGATTGCGGGCAAGCCATGTGCGAGCCGGTTTATGGCCTGCCACGAATTGATCGAGCGGTCTCTGCCGCGCTCACTTGTGCCTATGTTGCATTGAAGAGCGGAGACAAGACTGCCCTATTCGGCTTTGCTCAGCGGCCCCAGGTGATGACCCCGTTTGTGTCAGACTCGCGTGCGTTTCACCGTCTGCAAAGCGCAGCAGCCGCGCTTGATTATGAGAGTGCAGAGCCCAATTTCACGCTTGCCCTGGCAACGCTTACCTCCAAGCTTCAGCGCCGCTCTCTGATTGTGCTGTTTTCCGATTTCACGGACCCAACGGCAGCGGAACTTATGGTTGAAAGCATGGGGCGACTGGTCAAAAAGCACCTGCTGTTGTTTGTTACGATTGCCGATACCGAGCTTGAGACTTTCATCGAGCCCAATCCGGGAGATATTGCGACGCTTGCGCGCAGTGTGACCGCCGATACGCTCTTGCAGCAACGCCGCGTGGTGCTTCAACGCCTTCGCCAAATGGGGGTGGATGTGATCGAGGCGCCCTATGACAGTATCGGCTATGAGCTGATTGACCGCTATTATACGATCAAGAACAGCGAGGCGATCGGATGAAGACGCCGGTGCTTTCCTCTTGGTTTGGCAAATCCGCAGTCACCGCTCCACCCGACATCGAGAGCGCCGCGTTGCGTTCAGACCGGTTTCGACTTGAGCGGGAAGAGGATTGGCGGCGACTCGAGACTATCGTCAAGCGGATGGAAAAGGGTGGCCTTCGCGGTATTGAGGACGAAGACCTGCTTGCCCTGCCAACACTTTATCGCACCGCTGCTTCAAGCCTTTCGGTTGCCCGCGAAACCTCGCTGGATGCCGCCACATTACGTTATCTTGAGTCGTTGGTACAGCGCGCCTGGTTTCAGGTCTATGGCCCGCGCAAGGGCTTTTTTGCCTGGTTTCGCGAGTTTATTCTTGGCGGGTGGAGCCGGGCCGTGCGCGAAATCTGGCTGGATGTGTGCATCGCACTCTTCGTTATGGCTGCCGGGACATTGGTCGGCTGGCTTCTGGTTGCGCAGGACACAGACTGGTTTTACCGGCTCGTCCCTTCGCAATTTGCGGATACGCGGGTGCCGGGGGCAAGCCGGGAAGTGCTGCTTGAAACGCTGGGTACACAGCAAGATGCAGATGGTCTCTCCGCTTTTGCCGCTAGCCTGTTCAGCAACAATGCGGGGGTTGCGATCCTTGCGTTTGCCCTTGGGTTTGCCTTTGGTGTCCCTTCGCTCCTGCTGCTGGTGCACAATCTTGCACTGCTGGGTGCGATGTTATGGCTGTTTTCAGGGGCCGAGCTCACGGTTGAGTTTGCCGCGTGGCTCAGCGTTCATGGGACAACGGAGCTGTTTGCCATTCTTTTGGCAGGGGCTGCCGGCTTGCATATCGGGCGCTCGATGGCTTTTCCTGGCGATATCTCTGTCCTCGAATCCGCCATGGCAAGTGGCAGACGCGGTGCGGTGGTAATGGTCGGAGTGATCATCATGATGGTGATCGCTGGCCTGCTTGAAGCGTTTCCGCGCCAATTGGTTGGAAGTGTAGAAGGGCGCTTAACAATCGGCGGGAGTTTTCTCGTCTTCTGGTTAACCTATTTCTTCCTCTATCGCCCACGCAGACCGTTGGAGGATGTGTGAGCAAGCCGTTCTCTCGAACAAATCACATTGCGAACCGACCGAAGAAAGAACGACGGCTAGTCACGCCTGAGGGGATCGAAGTGCCGATCATGCTCGCTTCTCGAGGCAGCCGGCTGGGTGCGCTGATCCTTGATTTCATCTTCTTTGTGATCGGTATTTATCTTTTTATCTTCCTGCTGAACTTTCTAGCGGGAGGTGTGGCAGAGGCTGTTGATCCTGAAACACTGGAGAGCGCATCAGGCGCCATGGAGTTTCTTTATGTAATCCTTACGCTGTTCTTGTTTCTCGCGCGATATGGCTATTTTCTTGCATTCGAATTGGGGCCGCGAGGCGCAACCTGGGGTAAGCGCATTGTCGGCATCAGAGTAGCGACGCGTGGCGGCGGTAGGCTGACCCCTGAAGCGGTGATTGCGCGCAATCTGTTACGCGATATTGAGCTGTTTATGCCGCTCGTATTCCTGATCTTTGCGCCCACAGGTGAAGCAGGAAGTTTTGGTATTGCTGGGATGATCTGGTTTGCTATCTTCATGCTCTTCCCCTTCTTCAATAAAGACAATTTGCGCGCAGGCGATGTGATTGCTGGCACTTGGGTGGTTGAAGCACCGCGCACTAAGCTTGCTGAAACGCTCTCGACCAGCGGGGCGGCGGCCGCGAGTGGGGCCAGCGATGTGACCGGCACCCGCTATGAATTCGGTGACGCAGAACTGTCCGTCTATGGCGAGCATGAACTGCAAGTGCTCGAAAGAGTGCTGCGCGAAGACAAGGATGATGCGCTTGGCCCCGTTCATGCGGCGATCTGTCGCAAGATAGGTTGGGATCCGGGCGCAGGTGATGAACGAGCGTTTCTAGAAGCCTTCTATGCGCGGCTGCGCGCCAAGTTGGAAGGCGATATGCGCTTTGGCAAACGCAAGGCGGATAAGCACTCTTGAGGGGCATGCGTTACGATGGATAGGCGGACATTTGTTGGTGGTTCTCTTTCATTGGCGGGCCTTACTGCAACCGGATGTTCGCTCGATTTGCCAGACATAGCTGTGCCAGAGCTGGGCCCCGGAAATCGATTTGCCGCCATGCTCCGCCAGATTGAAGGGGAGGCAAACGGCACTTTGGGTGTTGAGTTCATTGATGTTACCACGGGGCAATCAGGCGGGATCAACCGCGATATGCGCTTTGGCCATGCGTCTTCGTTCAAGCTCTCGCTCGCAGCATTCTTGTTGGCTCGAGATGCGGCAGGAGAGATCAACGCCGACAAGCTCGTGCGCTGGGATGAGAGCGACATGATGCGGCCGTCGGCCTTCACACGCGAGCATATCGACACAGGTGCAACACTGCGTGACCTGGCACGGGCAACCCAGACAACTTCTGACAATCCAGCTGCGAATATTCTCTTGCGCGAGCTTGGAGGGCCCTCGGCGCTGACCGGTTTCTGGCGCTCACTGGGCGATGAGACCAGCCGGCTCGATCGCTATGAGCCCGAGGTAAACCTCGTCCCGCCTACCGAAGTACGCGATACGACCACCCCGGCAGCTATGGCCCGCACGGTTTCGAAATTGGTTTATGGCAGTGCTTTACCAGAAGCTCAGCGGGCCGAATTGAAGAGCTGGATGGTCGACACAACCACCGGTCTTCGCCGTGTGCGGGCAGGGTTGCCCAAAGATTGGTTGGCTGGCGATAAGACGGGCACTGGGCTCACTCCCGGTACCGGCGGGACTTATATCGATATCGGGTTTGTCGAGTCATCAAAAGGTGGACGGTTTGTCTTCGCCGCCTATTTTCGTCCTGCTGGAACAGACAGTACATATAGCCGTGCTCATGAAGAGCCTCTGATGCGTGTGGGCGAAGTTCTCACAGCGTTTGGCAGAGATCGAAAGCGATCTGATCAGTAAAGATTTTATCAGCGATAAAATTTTATCATTGATAAAAATTTGTGGTTGGCGTATCTCGACGCCATGCTTAGCAAACGCGAATCCGGGGTTATCGACCGCAGGGCTAGCATTCTGGCCGCCGCCCGGAGGATCATCGCGCGCGATGGGTTTGATGCGCTCACCACCCGCGGCATTGCCAAAGCGGCCGGGGTCACCGTCCCCACGCTCTACAATCTGGTCGGCGATAAGACCGCGATTATCAGCGCGATGGCGACCAACTCGATTAATGAAATGTGGAGCCGGGTGCAGCTTGACCAGATCACAGATCCGCTCGCGCTGGCTGATAGTGTGATTGACGCTGCCTTTAAGCAGATCATGGCTGATCCCGAGTTCAACCGCGCTAATCTTATCGCATTGGAGCGGCTGGGGATCGCCTTTGCCTATCACCCTAACCGCGATGATTCCGGTGCAGATGCTGCGCGCCGCTCGGTTGCGATGGTCGAATATGCCTGCGAGCAGGCGCAAGCCGCCGGGCAACTGCGCGGCACAATTTCTGCTCATGAGATCGGGTTGCAGTTGTTTTCGGTCTACCGCGCCCCGCTTGATGATTGGCTGCATGGCGCGATTGAGCTGGATGAAATGCAGCGGCGTCAGCGGGTCGGCTTTTACACTGTGCTGGCGGCCGATGCGTCGGAGACCTTACGCATAGAGTTGCTCGCCAAAATTGCCGCACTAAGCGCAGCCCCGGCAAAAAGTGAGGCGGCGTAGGATGGCTGTTGAGAAACTCCTCAAGGGCTTTGTGTGGCTGCTCCCGCTGATCTTTGCCTTTGCCTTTGTTGTGCCCGTGATCGCGCAGGTAATGGGGAGCCTTGGGCTTCCCGCACCCTTTGGACTTTCGCCCCTCACCTTCGCGCTTCTCGTCGGTGGCGGCTGGGGCCTATTCGCGCAAATTTCAGGCCGCTGGATTTAGAGGTCAGGGGATATGAACGCGCATTCCGCCATCATCCCTGACGACCTCTCGCAACTGTCAGACCGCGAGCTTAAAAAGCTCGAGATGCAGATCGCCCGCAAATATACCGGGATCGTGCCGTGGGGCGCGGTGGTCTGGGCGTTTGCCAATCTCGCTGTGTGGCTCTCGCTCTGGCCGCTGGTGTTTACCGGCGTCCTGCCGCTGTGGCTGGCTTTTCCGATTGCGATTGTGAACATGGCGCTGGTGTATTTGCCGACGCACGAGGCGCAGCATGACATTATCGGTCGACCCGGAAGCAAATGGCGCTGGCTGAACGAGCTGGTCGGCCATGGGACGAGCTGGATGTTGGTTTATCCGTTTGAGGTCCTGCGTATCACCCATATGGACCACCACCGGCACACCAATGACCCCGAGAAAGACGTAGACATCACCTGCAAAGCGCCCGGCCCATGGTCAGCGCT
>JBCDKX010000063.1:0-15288 GCA_038746055.1 Pseudomonadota bacterium | reverse complement strand
GAACGCAGCGGGTTGCAGTCCAGCGGTCGCATGCATCAAGGTTGAGCGATGTTCATATTGCACACCCTTGGGGTTCCCGGTGGTCCCGCTGGTGTAGCAGATCATGCAGGGGTCACGCTCATCACCGAGGTACCACTCATACTCACCGTCTTGTTCGCTGATCCAATCTTCAAAACTGCGCGTGTGCTCACCTGAATCGTAGCAGATGTAGTGTTCCACGGTGGTCCAGCGGTCTTTCATCTTGTCGACAATCGGCTGGAATGCGGCATCGTAGAGGAGCACACGATCCTCAGCATGCGTAACAATATACTCAAGTTGATCTTCGAAGAGGCGCGGGTTCACCGTATGGAGCACTCCGCCCATGCCAGCGACACCGTACCAGCTCACCAGATGGCGCGAATGGTTCATCGCCAGACTAGCGACGCGTTCTCCCGGCTTGATGCCAAGCGCTTCTAAAGCTTGCGCCAGTTTAAGCGCATCGAGCCTGATACCAGCCCAGTCGGTGCGTGTTTCACTGCCATCGGCCCAGCGGGTCACAATTTCGCGTCCACCAGCTTCGCGCGCAGCATGATCAATGACATGGGTAATCCGCATTGACCAATCCTGCATGGCACCAAGAGTTTGCGTTGGCATGTTTAAATACTCTCCCTGAATTACACGCGGTTCCGAGAAAGAGCCGCCTTTTTCGCGAAAAGATCATGGCGCGCAGGCGCATGCTTGGCAATCGCCATAATCGGCAAAATCGCGCTTGCGGTTTCCGGCGCTCTGAACAGTGCCCAACTCTGGATCAACGGCAAATTGATGTGTCTTTGCAACACCGCCACATCACCGGTATCAAGTGCAACCTTATATTGCCCATATTCGGCCTACAAATCACTTATTTCTCAGTTATTTAGGGCGGAATATGTAAACTCTTTTTCAAGTGCGCAAATAACACTATCAGAGCTCTTGCCATTAATAGGAGTTGCAAATATTATAATCGACGGAACGACGATGGGAAATAGTATGAAAAATAAACTTTTTTTATTGGCCAGTGCGGCTGCGATTGTAGCTGTTCCTGCTCAGGCTCGTGAAGGTCAGCCTTATGTTGGCCTTGATGTCGGAATAATGGCTGCTGAAGAGTCGGATTTTGACTTTACCGATATTCCACCAGCAACTGACGCCGGAACAATTCATACCGGCAGCGGCTACGATATTGGCGCTGTAGTTGGGTATGACTTTGGGTGGTTCCGTCTTGAAGCCGATTTAAGTTATCGAGATCAAGAATCCGAACTCTTGGATGTGCTGTCGCCAAACGTCGGCTTTGGTGGGTTCGTGCCTACATCTGGTGATACCAATGCTGTCGCAGGTATGATCAATGGCCTTGTTGAGTTCGGCAATGATGACGGCATCACCGTCTTTGGTGGTGGCGGAGTAGGCTTGGCTCACGTTAGCTTCAGCGCCGTTGCTCCCTCTGGTCTTTCCCTCAGTGATGGTGAAACCAATCTCGCTTATCAGGGTCTTGCCGGTGCGCGCATCGCGGTCAGCGACGATATGGATCTTGGTCTCAAGTATCGGTATTTTCGAGCACCGAATGTGGGTCTTGATACGCCTGCATTTGATGTCAATTTCCGCTCGCACTCATTTTTAGCAAGCTTGGTGTACAACTTTGGCGCGCCGACACCTCCGCCGCCACCTCCACCGCCGCCACCGCCTCCACCACCACCTCCGCCGCCTCCACCGCCTCCACCGCCGCCTCCACCGCCGCCGCCGTGCAATACGGGCCCGTACATCGTGTTCTTCGATTTTGACGAGTCGGTGATCACTGCAGACGCAGCGACGATCCTGGACAACGCGGTGACAGCATATGCAAATTGCGGAACGGCAGCTGTCATGCTTGCCGGCCACACCGACCGGTCGGGCAGCACTTCGTATAACGAAGCACTGGCCGAGCGCCGTAACACCAGCGTGACCGAGTATCTCGCTGGCCGCGGCATCCCGATGGGCCGCATTTCGAGCCAAGCCTTTGGTGAGACGCAAAACCGCGTTCCAACCGAAGATGGCGTACGCGAGCTCCAAAACCGCCGCGTGGAAGTCACTTACGGGCCGGGTTCGGGCATGTAAGCTTACGGCTTCACAGCTGAGAATAAGAAAAGGGGCCGGAGTGATCGGGCCCCTTTTTGTTGTGAGCTAGCGCGTCAAGGCGATGTGTTACTCGCCGTCAGCGGTGATAACTTCATAGTCAACGACTTCCCAACCCTTGCTCGCTCGCTTCATAACTACGCGCTCAATCTGGCGCTT
Organism: Pseudomonadota bacterium; assembly: GCA_038746055.1. Classification (GTDB taxonomy): domain Bacteria; phylum Pseudomonadota; class Alphaproteobacteria; order Sphingomonadales; family Sphingomonadaceae; genus Erythrobacter. Next base: position 13,008 of record JBCDKX010000063.1, on the reverse strand, counting down.
ATTGTATTCAAACAGCGAGTCGAACTCGACGATCTCGAAGCGTCCTTGCCCTAGCCCTGCATACTCCTTGGCGGGGGTCAGCCGAGCAAGATCGCGGCGCTGGACTTTGCCTTTGGTCATGCGAAGGGTCAGGCCAAATCTCCATTTGCCTAGTGCATATTGATCGCGCAGCGCTTGGCCCGCTTCAGCATAGCTTTCATCGAACAGCCCCGCATCAATCATGCCGACAAAGCGGCGTGCCTTGAGCTCGGACGCGGCCGGTCTTGCAGGCGTCGACTCAGTGTCATAGCTTGCCGATGGGGTGCTCGGCGCAATGGGCGAAACAGAAACCAGAACGCCAGCGACAAGAGCGATAGAAATAGACATAATCAAGAAACCTTTCTGCCGCCCTGTGAGCGGGAACGATCCAGATTCACTTCGATCAGCGGCAGGATCAAATTCCTGATTTTCTTGCGTTTCTGTTACCCCTAAACCTTTGTGCACAAGAGTTTGGTGGGAGTTTGTGGGTGCCTCCTCTTCGGCAGTGGCCAGCACCCGGGCCGCTTCTTTGCTGGTCGTAACACCCAATTTCCGGCGCGCGCTGCGCAGCCGATCGTTCAGCGTGTGGATCGAGATATCGAGTTCGCTCGCACTCGATTTAGCGTCATGGCCCGCCAGGAGGAGTCGCAGAGCTTCTCGCTCTTTCTCAGTCAGCGCCTCGATTTCGTCGGCCACCTAAGCAACCAGCTTGAGACTGGCTCGCCCACCCGCTGGCGTGAGCGTGACATTGGTGAGGCCGACAAGCTCTGCCAAACGCTCCGCAAGCTCACCATTCAGAACATAATTCGTCCCAAGACGCACATGGGCCTCTTCATCATCACCAAGAATAAGGCGTAGCAGAACTTCACCTTGAGCGCCTTGCGCACTCGCCAATTCGAGCTTGAGTTGCTCTATCGCCTCGACGCTGTTGACATCGGCCTTAAGGATCATCGGAATAGAGCCCGATACAGCGGCCAGCGGGCGCGCACCGCGGACTGTAAGCCGAGGTGGTTCACCAGGATTGGGGCTGTCCAGCTCAACCGTCAGTAGCACGCATTCGCCATTTGCCGCCCATTCGGTAAACTTCTCAACCAGTGATTCTTCGAAACACGCACTCGAAAACTGCCCGGAAGAGTCAGAGAAATCCGCGCGTATGAACTCCGCCCCGCGCTTGGTACGGCCTTTACTGGCGCCCTCCACCATTGCCGCGATCATGGCGGTCGAACGGCCACCGGCAGGCGCACCGCCTTCCATCAGGCTTTGATAGGTGCGCGCTCCATGAGCCGAGGCGACTTCGCGGAATTGCTGCACCGGGTGGGCAGAGAAGTAAAAGCCGAAGTTCTCGCGCTCCTTCGCCATTTGTTCGGGCCGCGACCAAGCCTCGCTGGTTTGCAGGCGAAGATCATCTTGCGGCGCATTATCACCCCCAAACAGGCCACCCTGCCCGCTTAAGCGCTCTCGGGCTGCGGCATCAGCCGTGGCTAGTAGCAAGTCTGCATTGGCAAACAGCTCGCCACGATTGGGGTGGAGCGCGTCCAAAGCTCCTGCGCAAATCAAGCCTTCCAACTGACGGCGGTTCATCGACCCTTGGGGGATGCGTTCGAAGAAGTCCTTGAGGCCCTGATATTGACCATTCGCTTCGCGTTCAGCGACGATGGCCTCCATCGCTTTCTCGCCCACGTTGCGGATGCCAGCAAGCGCATAACGCACCGCATAACCATGATCAGTCTGCTCAGTAGAGAACTTCGCTTGCGAGGAGTTTACATCGGGCGCGAGAACTTCAACCCCCGAACCCTCTTCGCGCTCGACCGGATAGCGCCGCGCATCATCCACAAACACGCTAAGTTTGTCCGATTGATGCATGTCGAAGCACATTGAGGCGGCGTAGAACTCCTCTGGATAGTGTGCTTTGAGCCAAGCAGTCTGGAAAGCCAATAGCGCATAGGCAGCAGCATGCGATTTGTTGAAGCCGTAGCCTGCGAACTTATCGATCAAGTCGAACAGCTCGTTCGCTTGCTTCTCCTCAATATCCGAAACTTCCTTGCACCCCTCAACAAAGCGGCCGCGCTGGGCATCCATCTCGGCCTGGACTTTCTTACCCATCGCCCGCCGGAGCAGGTCGGCGTCCCCAAGTGAGTAGCCCGCAAGGATCTGCGCGGCCTGCATAACCTGTTCCTGGTAAACGAAGATGCCGTAAGTCTCTTTGAGGATGCCCTCGAGTTTGGGGTGCGGATATTCGATCGGCACCTCACCCGCTTTACGCTGTCCAAACAGTGGGATGTTATCCATCGGACCCGGGCGATAGAGCGAGACGAGCGCAATAATATCGCCGAAGTTGGACGGCTTAACTGCTTTAAGCGTACGGCGCATCCCTTCCGATTCCAGTTGGAAGACGCCCACGGTGTTACCCGACTGCATCAGATCATAAACACCCTTGTCATCCCATGGCAGCGCACCCAAATCAATGTCGATACCGCGTTCTGCCAGCAGGTCCACGGCCTTGCGCAAGACGGACAGCGTCTTGAGCCCGAGGAAGTCGAACTTCACCAGCCCAGAACTCTCGACATTCTTCATGTCGTACTGCGTCACCGCCATATCCGAACGCGGATCGCGGTAGAGCGGGACCAATTGCGCAAGCGGCCTGTCACCAATCACAACGCCTGCTGCGTGGGTTGAGGAATTTCGCGGCTGCCCTTCCAATTGCAGCGCCAGATCAACCAGGCGTTTCACCTCATTGTCATTGGTGTATTCGCGCTTGAAATCTGCCGAGCCATTGAGCGCACGGGGCAGCGTCCACGGGTCGGTTGGGTGGTTGGGCACCATTTTGCACAGCCGGTCCACCTGACCATAGCTCATCTGCAAAATCCGCCCGCAATCGCGCAGCACTGCGCGTGCTTTCATCTTACCGAAGGTGATGATCTGCGCGACATGGTCGGCGCCATATTTCTCCTGCACGTAGCGGATGACTTCACCGCGCCGCGTTTCGCAAAAGTCGATATCAAAGTCGGGCATAGACACGCGTTCCGGGTTCAGGAACCGCTCAAACAGCAGGCCTAATTGGATCGGGTCCAAGTCGGTGATGGTCAACGCCCAGGCAACAATCGAGCCCGCACCAGACCCACGCCCCGGCCCCACTGGAATACCCTGATCCTTGGCCCATTGGATGAAATCGGCAACGATCAGGAAGTAGCCGGGAAAGCCCATATTGACGATGATACCGATCTCATAGTCGAGGCGTTCAAAATAGGCTTTTCGGTCTTCCTCAGAGAGATTCTCATAAGGCTCAAGCCGCGCTTCGAGCCCAGCTGTCGATTGCTCCTTGAGCATCTTCGCTTCGCCCTCAAGATCGCCTGCTAAACTTGGCAGGATCGGATCGCGGTAAGGCGGCGCATAGGCACAGCGCTGAGCAATCACCAGCGTATTGGCGATAGCTTCGGGAATGTCTTCGAACAGCTCCTCCATCAGGCTGGCCTGCTTGACAAAAGCATCCTGATTGGTGCGCGGGCGGTCCTCATTTTCAATATAGGTCGAGTTCGCAATGCACAGCATAGCGTCATGCGCCTTGTGCATATGCGGCTCAGCAAAATTAGCGGGATTGCTGGCGACCATGGGTAGGTCGCGCGCATAGGCCATATCGATCAGCGGCGCTTCAGCTCGTTCACACACCGGATCACCATGGCGGGCAAGTTCGATGTAGAGGCGATCTGGAAAAAGCTGTTCGAGCCGTTCGACCAACCCGCGTGCCGCCTCATGCTGACCTTCGGCCAATAGTCGGGTCAACGCCCCTTCGCCCGCTCCAGTAAGCGCGATCAACCCCTCCGAGTGCCCTTCCAGATCGGCCATCTGCACATGCGGTTCCAGTTCGAGAGGCCTGTCCAAATGAGCCGCCGAGACCAAGTGACACAGATTGTCATACCCTGTCTCATCTTTGGCAAACAGCGGCAGGTAATCGACCAGCTTCCCGTCCGATCCCTCCCGCGCCACGCCCAGCAACGTGCCGATAATTGGCTGCACACCCTCGCCCTTGCAGGCTCCGGCAAACATCACCGCACCATACAGGCCATTGCGGTCACAAATCGCGATAGCAGGATACTCGCGTTCTTTTGCCAGCTTAGCGATCGCCTTGGGATCGATTGCCCCTTCGAGCATTGAGTAGGACGATAGCACGCGCAGTGGTACAAAGGGAGCGTATGGCATAGTGTAAAACTACGCTTCACAGGGCTGCATTCAAGGCCACGAACCGAGCGCTTGGGGAAAAGCTGGGGGCAAGCTAAGCTGCTTTGCTTGGAGGGATAGTATGACGGACATGATCGAAGTCGAAAATGTCAACACGCCGGGTAAAAGCACGCGCGTCAATGCGGCCAAATATGCTGACATGCGCGCGGCATTTGAGCAAGCTGTGCCCAAAGCCTCGCCCGGTCTCAATCAGAACGAAATTCGCGAAGCCGCAAAGCTATATTTAAGCGACGATCTGTTTCCCCAAGGCAGGACCTGCGGATGGTGGGCCAAAACCGTGCAGCTTGATTTGGAAGCAAAGGGACTGCTGGTGCGCGAGCCGACAAAGCCGCTGCGCTGGCATTGGAAATAAGGCAACCCTAGAGCAGCTTCTCGATGTCCTTCACAATTGTCTTTGGCGCATCCTGCGGACCATACCGTTTCACCACATTGCCCTCACGATCGATCAGGAATTTGGTGAAGTTCCATTTGATCGAGGTTGAGCCCATGAGGCCTTTTTTCTCTGACTTCATCCAATCGAACAGCGGTGAGGCATCGGTGCCATTCACATCGATTTTAGCCATAAGTGGAAAGGTCACGCCAAAATTGACCTTACAAAATTCAGCGATCTCATCGGCATTGCCCGGTTCCTGCGCACCAAACTGATTGCAGGGAAAGCCCAGAACCTCAAAATCCTGATCCTTGAACTGCTGATACAACGCTTCAAGCCCATCATATTGCGGGGTGAATCCGCATTTAGATGCCGTGTTCACTACGAGCAGCACCTTGCCCTTTTTAGTCGCAAGGTCGAGCGTCTCTCCCCGATTGGTAGTGACAGTGAAATCAGCGACGGTTGTCATGGCGCGTCAGTTCCCTTTGGTCGATAGATCAGATCAAAACTGGTTTGCCATGAAAGACCATGGTCCGTCGAGGCCTCTCCGTGTTGGCGCACGCTACCATCCTCCCGGCGTGAGTACGTCATGCGGATAAGCGCATCATTGCCGGGACCACCGACATCATCCCAATAGCCGGTGAGCACCATCTTGCCCTCAACCAAACCGCCTTCAAAATCGACGCGTTTGCCATCGCTACCGACCCATGTCTGCTCCCAGCGACCGCTGTTGTGGTTGACCGCGGAAAGGCTAATGCCGCCAGATCCTTGAAACGGCATCCATTGTTCGCGAATGGTACAACCGCCAGAGAGCCGTTCGATCCGACTGGTTGCGACCTGGTTTTCGCTGCCATTAGGAAAGACATTCCACTCTCCGATCCATAGGTCAAAGCCACCATGCGCCTCGCTTTCACATGGTGTTGGAGGTGGCGGCGGAGTTGGCGCAGCACCAGTGGGCGCAGCGGCGGCCTGAAGCAGTGCTATAGGGTACATTAATGTGAGCATGATCGAGTCCCTCCCTTAAACCCAAGCAATGCCTCGCTTGATCGTGAGACGCGAGGATTCTTCTGCTAAAGGACGATGAACACCGGTTAGGGGCTATTCGAGCACACCGTCATGAAGTCGCACCACCCGGTCCATTTTGGCAGCGAGCCGCTCATTATGGGTCGCAACCAGAGCGGCACTGCCCTCACCCCGAACAAGCTCCAGGAATTGCCCGAGAACCGTTTCTGACGTTTCCTCATCGAGATTACCTGTCGGCTCATCGGCAAGAACAAGTGTGGGCCGGTTGGCCAAAGCGCGGGCGACCGCCACGCGCTGCTGCTCACCACCAGAAAGCTGACTGGGACGGTGAGTAAGGCGATGGCCAAGGCCAAGTTTATCGAGCAGGCTCTCCGCACGGGCCTTTGCATCGCTCTCCGAGGTTCCCGCAACCATCTGTGGCATCACAACATTCTCTGTGGCGTTGAAGTCGGGAAGCAGGTGATGGAATTGATAGACAAATCCCAAATGCTCGCGCCGCACTTGGGTGCGACCGTCTGGAGCCATGTTTTCTGCCGCCTCGCCGGCAATGTGGATCGCACCATCGAACCCGCCTTCGAGCAATCCGACAGCCTGAAGCATGGTCGACTTACCCGATCCAGAAGGTCCCAAGAGCGCCACAATCTCACCCGGCATAATGTCGAGATTGACCCCGCGCAGCACATCGATCCGCTGGCCGCCCTGCTCGAACGAGCGGTGCAATTCGCGCAAGCTCACGATTGGGGAACCGCTGGCCTCACTCATAACGCAGCACCTGCACCGGATCGGTGTTGGAGGCTTTCAACGCGGGATAGAGCGTTGCCAGGAAGCTGAGGCCGATGCCTAAAGCAACAATTCCGGCGATTTCCCATGCATCGACCCGAACCGGGAGCGAAGTCAGAAAGCGCACCTGTGGGTCCCAGATTTCCACCCCGGTGACTGCGGCGATACCATTCACAATTGGATTACGGAAATACAGCAGAACAAAGCCAAGAATCAGTCCAGCAATCGTCCCGATGGAGCCAATCGTGGTGCCGGTGGTGACAAAGATCTTCAGCAGCGAACGCCGCGTCGCGCCCATCGTGCGCATGATCGCAATATCGCGTGTCTTGGCGCGCACCAGCATTACCAGGCTGGAGAGAATATTGAAGCTTGCCACCAGCACCATGAAGCTCAACACAAAGAACATCGCCACGCGCTCAACCTCGAGCGCTTCGAATAAAGTGGAGTTGATCTGCTTCCAATCGGCGATCACCGCCCGCCCTGTCAGCGATTGCTCAATCCCGCCCAGGATATCGCCGACATTATCCGGGTCTGTCACCGTCACTTCGATCAGGCCGATCTTGTCGCCTAGAAGCAACAGGGTCTGCGCATCAGATATGGGCATGACCACAAAGGTCTCATCAAAATCATACAGGCCCATTTCAAAGATTGCGCCAACCTCATACCCGACCTGGCGGATCGACGTACCAAACGGGGTGGCGCGTCCCTGCGGATTGATGATGGTGATCGTGTCGCCCACGCGAATGCCCAGATTGGTTGCCAGCTGAACCCCGATCGCGACTGTCCCAGCCTCTTCGCGAATGCTCCCCATGTCGCCCATAATCACTTTGTCGCTCAGCGAAGCAATATCCTCTGCCGTATTGCCGCGCACGAAGACCGGAGCATTTCGACCATTATAGCCAGCGATCAAAGCCTGCTCGATCAGCGGCGAAGCGCTGGTTACACCTTCAGTGGCGCGCACCTCGGTCAGCACTCCTTCCCAATTGTCGAGCTCACCGCCATAGGCCTGAATAATCGCATGGCCGTTGAGGCCAGAGAACTTCTCAAGCATCTCGCTGCGAAAGCCACCCATAACGCTCATCACCAGCACCAGCATGGCGACCGATAACATTACCACACCAACCGAAATACCGGCGACCAGCGCAATAAACGCCTCGCCCTTGCCCGGCCACAAATAGCGCTTGGCGATCATTCTTTCGAAAGGAGTGAGCATGGTTGGATGCGCTTTTGATCAGTGCTTTGTGAATGCAGGCTTTAAGCAGCTAGCACGATTGCGCACAATGAAGATCAACGCGCTAGCTGTGTGTAATCACTCGCGGTAAACAATGGCCAATGTAAAAAGACGTGCAAGGCGTGGGTACATTGCCCGCAATTGCCTTGTAATTGATCCGTAACGCGGCCATTTAGCCGCTAACTCAGCCAGACAATGACAGCGGGTGCGGTATGAGCGATTCTTCCATCGGTTTCGATCCAGACGAAGACAAGCTGCGCGAGGAATGCGGCGTGTTTGGAATGATCGGCGCTCCTGACGCGGCCAACTTTGTCGCATTGGGGCTCCACGCGCTTCAGCATCGCGGGCAAGAAGCAGGCGGAATTGTCTCCTATGACAAGGACGACGGTTTCCAGTCAGCCCGCAGATTTGGCTATGTCCGCGATAACTTTACGCGCGCCAGCGTGATGGAGCATTTGCCGGGACCGCTGGCGATCGGTCATGTGCGCTATTCGACGGCAGGCTCCAAAGGCAATACCGCTATCCGTGATGTGCAGCCCTTCTTTGGTGAATTTGCCATGGGCGGCGCGGCGATTGCGCATAATGGCAATCTGACCAATGCCAAGGCTTTGCGGCGCGATCTGATTGAGCGCGGTGCGATCTTCCAAAGCTCATCCGACACCGAGTGTATAATCCACCTGATGGCGCGTTCGTTCGGCAAAACTATCCCGGATCGGATGAAAGAGGCCTTGCGGCAGGTCGAAGGTGCTTTTTCCATCGTCGCCATGACAAGGTCAAAGCTCATCGGGGTGCGAGATCCTTTGGGCATAAGGCCGCTCGTTCTGGGTAAGCTTGATGATGCATATGTCCTTTCTTCCGAAACTTGCGGTCTCGATATAATCGGGGCGAAATTCGAACGTGAGATCAAACCAGGTGAAATGGTCGTCATTAAGGATGGCCGGGTCGAAAGTTATGAGCCTTTTGAGCGGCTTCGCCCCCGCCCCTGTATCTTTGAATATGTCTATTTCAGCCGTCCAGACTCGATTATTGGCGGGCGATCAGTGTACGAAGTGCGCCGTGAGATCGGGAAGCAGCTTGCAATCGAATCCCCGGTTGAAGCAGATATGGTCTGCCCGGTTCCCGATAGCGGCACGCCCGCAGCCATCGGCTTTGCTCAGCAGTCGGGCATTCCGTTTGAAATGGGGATTGTGCGTAACCAATATGTCGGCCGCACCTTTATTGAGCCGACCAAGCAAATCCGTGATATGGGCGTACGCTTGAAGCTCAACGTCAACCGTGCGCTGATGAAGGGCAAGCGGGTCGTGCTGGTCGATGATAGCGTGGTTCGCGGAACAACTTCTCGTAAAATCAAGGATATGGTGCTTGAGGCAGGGGCCGCTGAAGTGCACTTCCGCATCGCCAGCCCACCGACGATCTGGCCCGATTTCTATGGCGTCGACATGCCTACGCGCGGCGAATTGCTGGCGGCGCAGATGTCAGAAGATGAGATGCGCGACTTTGTCGGTGTCCAGTCGTTGAAGTTCATTTCCATCGACGGGCTCTACCGCGCCGTTGGCGAAGGCGATGGGCGCGATTCCAACGATCCGAAATTTCACGATGCGGTGTTCACCGGCGACTATCCAACGCGACTCACCGATGAAGAGCTCGTGCGGCAGGAAGCAGCGCAGCTCTCGCTCGCCATCGACAACCGGAAGGGTTGAATTTGTCAGAAAAACCACTCGCAGGGCAAACCGCTCTGGTGACGGGCGCAAGCCGGGGCATTGGTGCTGCTACAGCGATTGCGCTGGCTCAGGCCGGCACGCATGTCATCATCACCGCGCGCAAGGTCAAAGAACTGGAAGCAGTGGAGGACCAAATCCATGCCGGCGGCGGCACATCCACCATCGCGCCGGTTGATTTGACCGAACCTGATGCGATAACCCGCTTGGCATCGGCCATTGCGGGGCGCTGGGATACACTTGATCTAATGGTGATTTCAGCGGCTTATCTGCCAGAGCTCACGCCGCTTAGTCAGATTGAGCCTAAGCAGTTCAACACCGCTATCTTGACCAATGTTGTCGCGACACAGGCTCTGCTGGCGGGATTTGACCCTCTTTTGCGGCGTGCAGAAGCGGGCAAGATTATCGGACTGACCAGCAGCGTCGGCGCCTCCCCACGCGCATTCTGGGGCGCTTATGGCTCGACCAAGGCGGCATTCGACAATTTGCTGGAAACTTATGGCGCAGAGGTAGAGAAACTCAGCAAATTACGCGTCGCCATCATCGATCCGGGAGCAACCCGCACAGCCATGCGAGCGCGCGCCTATCCCGGGGAAAACCCCGAGACACTCAAAACTCCAGAGGCTGTTGCGGACCGTCTTGTCGCTCTCGTTATGGACGGGTTTGCAACAGGTCATCGCGAGCGGATCGATTGAGCTATCGGAGCGCGGATCGCTCCAAAAAACATCGTTAGCTCTGCTTTAACCCTACTACGAAACTTTCCCTAAGGGACAGTCGTGGCATGTGTATTCACGATCAGAAAAGCCACCCCCTGATTGAAAGAAGGTTTGCACGGCCATGCCAAATGCAAATAAGAGTTATCACACCGCCGCCCAAGAAGATCGCTGCGCCCCACGCACGCGGCTAGTTATCCCGGCCACTTTAAGGGCTTCGGGTGGGCGCGCATTTCAAACGAATGTCCAAGATCTCTCGATTTCGGGCTTTTCAGCAAGTTCGATCAACCGAATGCATGAGGGCCAGATGTGCTGGCTTACGCTGCCCGGTCTTGAATCGCTCCCCGCTCAGGTTGTGTGGTGGGAAAACTGCATCGTGGGCTGCGCTTTGGAAGAGCTCCTCAGCCCGATCGTGCATGATAACATTCTGCAACGCTACACCAATGTAGGCGTCAGCCGCCCGATGATCTGATATTGATGCGGGCGCTAACAAGGCGCAGCGCTTCAATTCAGAGCTGCAATTCTATCAGCAACTTCGCGCCAGGCAGTGCGGTGTGCATTACTGGTCGCGGTTGACCAATTCCCAACCACAGTCAGGACAAGCCCCGCTTCTGGCACAATAGTAATCGATTGGCCGAAAATCCCTTGTGCACCAAAGCCGTTGGGATAGGTCCACCACTGATAGCCATAGCCAAATCCACTATCGCCAAAATCAACGAGGCTGTCTCCGGCTTCAGCAAACCATCCCGCAGGCACTGTTTCCCCGCCCCCTTCGAGCACAAAGACGCCCATGCGGGTGTAATCTGCCAGCGAAATTGACAGGCAACAGCCGCCAATACTCCCGCCGCGCGTATCCGCCATCCAGAACAGGCCATTCCTAAAGCCTGCTGGTTCTACGATCTTCTCTTGCGCATATTCAGCAAGCGACAGACCGACAGCATTCTCAACCACAAGCCCAATCAGATTGGTCTCTCCGGTCTTGTAGAGCCATTTCTCACCCGGCTCGGTCTCGCGTGACAGCTCGCGCAGCTGGGCAACCGTCGCCTCGGACCCATATTTGAGCATAAATTCGTTCATTCGTGCGACATCAGAAGCGGGATCGGTGTAATCCTCGTTCCAGGCCACACCGCTCGTCATGGTGGCAATCTGGCGCACTGTCACGCCGTCATAGGCTGAGCCGACAAGGCCCGGCACATATTGCGTGACCGGATCATCCAGGCTGGTGATGAAACCATCCTGAATCGCCGCGCCAAGCAAGGTGGACGTAAAGCTCTTGGCGACAGAGAAGCTGGTCCAGCGTTGCTCAGGCCCAAAGCCAAGGCCGTAATCTTCAAAGCGCACCGCCCCTTTGTGATAGACCATGACGCCAGCGGCATTCGTATCTGCAATAAGATTGCGAATATCAGCCGCCAATTCTTCCGGGAGCGGCGCACCTTGAGCAAGGTTGCGTGGATTGGTCGCGGCGGGGACTTCCTTACCTGCAAACCAGTTTTCCATTTCGCGGAAACGTGCCGAGCGTTCCTGATCACTCCAAAAGAGGACCTGTAGGTCAGCCGGCGCGCGTTCAGGAGGAACTACATCGGTCACCGCAGCAAGCGGCGCAGACGCGCTTTCAAACCCTTCGGCGGCGCCATAACTGCACGCGCCAAGGGCAAGTGATGCCGCCCCGACCAATATGAATGAGCTTTTCTTCACCCTATCGTTCTCCCCTCGCCAACAGCCTGTCATGCTGCTGCAAGTATATCCTGTTCATCACTTTCATCGCTTTCGCCCTCTAAGGCGTCCACCGCGCCTTGTACGACGCGATAGAACTCTTGCCGTTGTGCGTCTTGGTCCTGCGGAACCGCGCTTGGCCAATTGGCATTGGAGGCGATCACCAGATCACGTGCAGGGTCGATAAAGATGCCCTGCCCAAAGATGCCTTGAGCGGCATAAGTGCCATCATCGTAGGTCCACCACTGATAGCCATAGCCTTCACCGGGCGCGCCGATCTCCGCTTGCTTGGTCGTCGCCGCATTAATCCACCCCTCCGGCAAAACCGGAGTACCATCAACAACTCCACCGCCCAGCATGAACAGGCCGAACCGCGCCATATCACGGGTCGCAGCCTGGATGCAGCATCCGCTGATTTCATTATCTGAATTGTTAAGGAGCCAGGTCGCATCCTGCTGCATGCCAAAAGGCGCCCAGATTTTTTCTGAGAGATACTCAGCCAGCGGCTTGCCGGTCGCCTCACTCACCAAAATGCCGATCAGGTTTGTTTCGCCGGTTTTATAGACCCACTTCTCACCCGCCGGTGCCTCACGCGGGAGACTGCGCATATAGCTGACAGTGGTATCCATACCCGCTTCGGGCTGGTGATTGTTGAACTTGGCGACATCAGAATTGGGATCGCCATAATCCTCATTCCACGCCACCCCGCTGGTCATCGTAAGCAATTGTCCCACCGATACATCGTCATAGGCCGAACCCTTGAGGTCAGCGATATACCGGGTCACAGGGTCGTCAATTGACGCAATCGCGCCATCTGCAATGGCCGCCCCTACAAGCGTTGAGGTGAGACTCTTGGCGACCGAGAAACTGGTCCACTTTCCTTCGGCAGAAAAATCGAGACCATATTCCTCAAATACCACTTGACCTTTGTGCACAATCACCAGCGCCGAGGCACGCTGATCAGCCATATAGCTTGCCACATCCGTGGGAATTTCCAGTGGTTCGCCTGTGGGCAGAGCGAGCGTTTCTTCACCTGCGGCGATAGTGCGCGCACCTGCGAGCATTGGAAATCCATCGAGCACCCGAAAACCGGCATCGCGTTCCTCAACCGACCAGAACAGCACATTGGGATCGGTCTGACCCATCGCAACAAAGGATCGCACATCCTTATCGAGAGACAACCAAACTCCGCCGATGCCAAGCACG
>JBCDKX010000062.1:0-15322 GCA_038746055.1 Pseudomonadota bacterium | reverse complement strand
GCCAACTGATCAAAGCTAACCGTGAAGCGGCGCACCAAAATGGAAAGATCGTACCCGGTTTGCTCGCAGGCCCGAAGAAAGCGACGATAAGGCATCAAAAGCGCAAGGGCGACGTAATCAGTGACGTGATCTCGAAATATCTGGCGCGCTTCGTTTGACGAAAGGCTAGCCCCCTCAACCAGCGTCTCAATCGCATCGCGGTGTTCTAGACTGGCGATTTGACGTGCAATCCGGAAGCGCCGCGCCGCGCCGCCAAGCATCTCCGACAACTGCAATTGCCGCGCATGCAGATCGAGCCGATGGACCAAGCCGGGAACAACATCGGCGGGCAGTATTCGGACAGTGAGCCGGTGTTTCTCCCGCAATCGCTCCGTTAGCGCCGCACTGATATCACCACGAGATAGGCGCATTTCATCCGCCAAATCTTCTGCTGCGTAATCAAGATCAGCAAAATGGTTCTGCCACCTTTCAATCGCCCGGCGCGCCTCGCCGGCTGGGTCTTCAGCTCGTTCATCGTCAGGATGTGAATTGTCATAGAGCCGTGCAAATGCCGCGGCCGCTTGAGGAGCTGCCGAGAGGAACTCCTGCAGTTCTTCACGGTCAATTCCAAGATCAGCAAAGCGTTTATCCGACATGCGCCGGGCAAGGCCATCGATACCCCCTATAGCCTCATCCTCCCTTAGATCGCGCGGATCGAAGTCAAAGCGTTCGATCACCTGAACCAGAACCCGAGCAGAGAGGGGACGTTGGTTACGCTCAATCAGATTGAGATAGCTCGGCGAAATGCCAAGCGATGACGCCATGGCTGCCTGTGTAAGCCCTTCACGCTTGCGCAAGCGGCGCAGAGACGGTCCGGCGAGAAGCGACGAGTCAGCCATCTTATTATTGTAAATAACTTTACATGTTTACACAAGGATCATCGCAAATTGAACGATACAGACAATAAAGTCTGTAACTTTCTCTATTACGCTGCGCTGCACCATGGCATGGGTAAACCACCCCTCCTCTCTTAGACGGAAACTTCGAATGACCTACCAAAATGCTATCTCGCAAATGAGCACCACCATCTCGGCCAATGGTCCAAGTTGGGCGGCGATAGACCCTGAGGCCGCGGCTCGTATGGCAATTCAAAACCGTTTTCCCACCGGTCTCGACATTGCGAAATACACTGCAAAGATCATGCGCGGCGATATGGAAGCCTATGATGCAGATCCTGCGCATTACACGCAGTCGCTTGGCTGCTGGCACGGGTTCATTGCGCAGCAGAAGATGATCTCGATCAAGAAGCACTTCGGCAACACCAAACAACGCTACCTCTACCTCTCTGGCTGGATGGTCGCTGCTTTGCGCAGCGAATTTGGCCCACTGCCTGACCAGTCGATGCATGAAAAGACCAGCGTTCCTGCGCTGATCGAAGAGCTCTACACCTTCCTTAAGCAAGCTGACGCACGTGAGCTTGGCATGATGTTCCGGGAACTTGATGATGCACGCGCTGAAGGCGATGAAGTCAAGGTCCAGCAAATCCAAAATGCAATCGACAACTATGAGACCCACGTTGTTCCGATCATTGCCGATATTGATGCTGGCTTTGGTAACGCAGAAGCAACTTATCTTCTGGCGAAGAAGATGATCGAAGCAGGCGCTTGTGCGTTGCAAATCGAGAATCAAGTTTCTGACGAAAAGCAGTGCGGCCACCAGGACGGCAAGGTCACTGTGCCTCACGAAGACTTCCTCCAAAAGATCCGCGCTTGCCGCCACGCCTTCCTCGAAATGGGCGTTGAAGACGGTGTGATCGTTGCTCGCACCGACTCGCTCGGCGCTGGCCTCACCAAGCAGATCGCTTTCTCGAAAGAGCCCGGCGATCTTGGCGACCAGTACAACGCCTTCCTCGATTGCGACGAAGTGGATCCAGCCAATATCACCAATGGGCAGGTCTTTATTAGTCGCGATGGCAAGCTCATGGCGCCCAAGCGCCTTCCGTCTAACCTCTATCAGTTCCGTTCCGGTACTGGCGAAGATCGCTGCGTCCTTGACTGCATCACTTCGCTTCAGAACGGCGCTGATCTCCTGTGGATCGAAACCGAGAAGCCCCACGTCGAGCAGATCGCTGGCATGGTGGACCGCGTGCGCGAAGTCATTCCAAACGCCAAGTTGGTTTACAACAACTCGCCTTCATTCAACTGGACTCTCAACTTCCGTCAGCAAGTGTTTGACGCATGGGAAGCAGCAGGCAAGGATGTCTCGGCCTATGACCGCGCTGGCCTCATGAGCATCGACTACGATGGTACTGACCTCGCCGCTGAAGCCGATGAGAAGATCCGCACCTTCCAAGCCGATGCGGCCAAACGCGCTGGTATCTTCCACCACCTCATCACGCTGCCGACCTATCACACTGCGGCTCTGAGCACCGACAACCTCGCCAAGGAGTACTTCGGCGAGCAGGCCATGCTCGGCTATGTCAAGAACGTGCAACGCGAGGAAATCCGGCAGGGTATCGCCTGCGTCAAGCACCAGAATATGGCCGGCTCTGACATTGGCGATGACCACAAAGAGTATTTCGCCGGTGAAGCTGCCCTCAAAGCGGGCGGCAAGGATAACACCATGAACCAATTCGCTGCCGCCTAAGGCGTCAGTGGGAACCAATTCGCTGCCGCCTAAGGCGTCAGTGGGAACCAGTTCGCCGCTGCGTAACCGGTTGGAGGGGGGAGCCCGCAAGGCTGTCGAAAGACTGGCCTTGCGGGAACCAAACAGAAGCGTCATGAGCTTACTGATTATCAGGTCCAGTCAGGACCAACAGAGAGAGATACGATGAGCGACACTGATACTCCCAACAAAGAACCGGCCCGCGCCAGAGCGCTGCTTTCAACCGCTGACATGAAGCTCTTGCGCCGCGCGCTGGAAAGCCATGCCAGGGGAACAGAAGACCGCGATGAGCTGGCCAAGATCAACGCCCTGCATCACCGCCTGGGGACTTACGTGCCCTCCTAATAGGGACGCGACTTACACGTCACGCTAGGCCAACAGGCTCTTCATCACACATTCTCCTGGGGAGGAGAACACGGCCACCAAGCGGGGTTTCATCCCTGTTTGGTGGTCGTAACTTTCTGAGCGTGTGCCAAAATCCGTTCAATTAATCCCCTCAGACAGAAATTTTGACACACTTGACACACTGTCCAAGGGCTAAAAGCCAATCGATCACAGAACGACTATTTGATCGGAAAATACGATTGCAGAGGCAAAGTCAGAAATTGCATTTCCAAGTCATCGCATAATCAGCAGGTGTAGGAAACTCAGCCTCACCAATACTGTGGTCTCACAGCCCGTACGAAATAACCAACAACACTGAGAGCGTTGCGACCATAATCACCACCAAAGGCACGCCGGTGCGGATATAGTCGGCGAACTCATACTTGCCCTCAGACATAATCAGCATGTTGGTTTGATACGCAATCGGGGTCGCGTAGCACAGATTACAACCAAACAGCACAGCCAGCACCAGCGGTTCTGCGGGCAGACCGAGGGTCGCAGCGATGCTAAAGGCGATGGGCGTTCCCACGGTGGCCGCAGTCGCGTTGGAGGCGAAGTTGGTGAGCACGGTCACAAAGGCCATGATCGCTGCCAGAACCAAGGCAGGAGGAAGATAGACAAGACCCAACGATAGACTCTCCCCAAGCCATGCCGCTGCCCCGCTTTCATCGATAAAGCGACCAATGGTGATAGATGCCGCAACGAGCACGATAACCTGGCCAGACAGCGCCCTTCCCACCCGGTCAAACTTTACACAGCCGGTGACAAACATCAGGATCGCCCCAACAAGCGCACTGATCGCGATCGGCAGAAAGCCAACGGCAGCCATAACAACCGAGAAACCCATGATTGCGGTGGAGAGCAGCGCTTTGGAGCGACGCGGCAGCTCACGCGCTCCTTCGAGCATCAACAGGCTATCAGCGCGGGCGAATTCCTGAAGATCAGGCTCAATCCCCATCACCAGCAGCACATCGCCTTCAATGATGCGCAAGTCTCCGCCTTCGGAATATTGCTCGCGCTCTCCCAGGAGCCGATCAGGCCGGTGGATACCAAGCACTGCAACGCCGTACAGGTCGGCAATCCCTGAGGATGGCAGGGTCCGTGTGATGAGGCGCGAGTCCGCTGTGACGGTCATTTCCACCACCATCTGATCCATGCCTTTGGCCGACGCCGTACGCTTGATCCGATCGAGCACCCAAGTCGGCGCCAATTCTCCGCGAAGCTCACGCGTGGCGTCTTCCAACGCCTCATGCGTGCCCGAGATATGCACGCGCTGCTGCGGTTGAAATGGGCCCTTGACGCCCCCGTGGAATGTAATCCCTGAAGGAAGCTTATCTTCGATCTCAGACAGCTCTTTGCCCGCCAGCATCGACTGGTTGCCCACTCTAAGCCGCGTGTGGAACATACGCGCTTGTGCGGCGGCCTCGGAGCTATTGTCATTAAGCAGGCGCGGCATGACCAGCCACATGTACGGCAGGGCCACTAGGCAAGCGATCAGCACAATCGGGGTGAAGTCAAACACCCCAATCTCGCGCATGCCAAGGTCGACTGCAATGGAGACAACAAGGATATTGGTCGAAGTGCCAATCGTTGTGGCAAGCCCGCCAAGGAGACTGGCAGCATTCAAGGGCATCAGTGTCTTGGAAGTCGGCAAAGCCCCTTTGCTCGCAAGCGCTGCAAAGATCGGGATCATCAACACCAGCACTGGCGTGTTGTTGACGAACATCGACAGCACCAGTGCGATCACAAGCGAGATAAGCAAGCCGATCTGCAAATTGAATTTGAATAGTCGCTCTAATATACGAGCCGCTGGCTCCAGCGCTCCAGTGACCACTAGCCCCCGGCCCATAATCATCAGCGCACATATGGTGATCAACGCGTAGTGTCCGAACCCACCAAAAGCGAGCGCAAGCCCGTCAATCGGGCGAGCGTTGGGCAAGGGAAAGAAGTAGAGCCCCACCGCAATCACTGCGATGGTCAGCAGCGAAACGATTTCAATCGACAATCGCCCGCGCACAAACTCGACGAACATCGCGACTGTGACGGCCATCGCGGCCATGGCATGGTAGGAGGGAAGCTCGATCATAGTCAGCGTGCGCGTTCAGATGTCTCAATTTGTGAGTGACATGGCAAGTTTTTTTGCGGAATGTCCAAAGGAGCGTGGTTAGCCTTTGGCATCTTCGACATCGCGCGGGTCCGACAATGGTGTGAACACCCTGCCCTGCACCATCCATGAGACACCATAGGTCAAAAGGCAGATCGTCTCGCCGAGATAAATCAGCCTATATTGGCGCACGATCGCTTCATCGAGCAGGAAAGCGAGTCCAGTTGCTCCCAACGAAATCAGGATGACCGCCCCGGAAATCTGATAAAGCCGGTTGCGCTTTCGCTTGGTTGGAATGAGCTTGCCGTCGGGACCAATCTGCTCAGGCGTTACACGCGTGAAGACGAAGAAACAGAACCAGGCAAGGATGAGAAAGACGATAACGGAGGCCCAAAGGTGCACCTGATCGCTCACCAGCTCAAAAATGGTGAAACCTGCGAACCTGTCTTCCTCGACCTCGTCCAGCATGATCCAGCCATCAGCTGGAAATAGCGCCACAAGAAACATGCAGATGCCGCAAAAACTGGCGAGAGTCGCAACTTTGGAATGCCAACCTTGATAGGCAAACATCGCCACACCCAGGAACACAAGGCATCCGACGAAGACATCACCAAGCAGGAACTCCTGGTAGTAAAAAGCGCTTAGACTCTCAGTGAATTCGCCAAGCTCAAACAGGCTCAAGATTACGCCGCCTAACGCTAGAACAACCGGCATGCCGAGCGCCACATAACCAATAATTGCCGCTAGCCGTTTCTGCCCGCTGCGTTTGGATGGTTCCTGCGCATGAATATTGCCTTCTTCGAGCGGATAGCGCTCTTGACCCACTTCAAATGGCTGTAATCGCATGTGATCCCTTGAGTCTCTTGGCGGGAGCTTACGATATCTGAAGCGTTTGAGAAACCGCCACGATATGTGCGCGGCGAAATCGACAAATCAACACGCGACAACCAAACGTGGGCGGCAGGGGGCGTTGAGTGCTGTCTTAGCGCCGCACTTCCACTTCAAGCCTTGTACGACCGCGGGTCGAACTGAGTGCCCATGCGTCGGCGTCGTCGTCATTGTCATTGCCAACGGAGAACCGAAACCGAAACGTAACGCGACCCGAACTCGTTCTCGATGCTCTTTGAACGGCGCGAGTCACATTGATCGGCTCTGCGGTGAGATCCTCAATCGGGATTCGTGCGATCAGCAAGCCAGGTTCGTCAAAGTGGGTCTCGCCAAGACGGCCATCAACGCTAATGGCCTCGACTATCACAGATTGAAAATACCGCCGGTTAAGGTCACCAGATCTCCCGCCTTGACTGAGGTGCAGCCTTGCTCCGGCTATTTCATCCCCGCTCAAGACGTCGCCAAGCTCAAATGACAAGAACCCCCGAACTTGCTTACCGCGCCCGCGATCCCCAAAAGAGGGCGGAGAGAACGACCGGTCAGAGCCAGTGATCAGGCTGCCTGAAACCCCATCTGCGCCCATACCTTGTGTGTTGGGTAACACTTCAACGACCTCGGTCAATCTGGGAGCGGGTTCTGGTGCAGGTTCTGGCAAAGGTTCTGCAGCAGGGTTCGCAGTGGGCTCGTCCCCCGCATCTTCACCCAAGTCGGCTGCGTTCGAGGCCTCACCCTGTCCCTCCGGCGTGGCAGGTGATGCATCATCATCTTCTGGATCAAAGGCTCCTGCGTCTGAACCCATGGATGACCCGGAAAGCGACGAATCTGACGACTTAAATGGACCGACGGTGTAAAGCGCGGTGACCAGTCCGCCAACCGCTGTCAATAAAGCGGCCACGGCCGTAATGATACCGGGTAAGGTGCTCCAAAAACCTTTGTCTTTGTCCATGTCGCCCTCTCGCTAAGCAAACTCAGATGACTTCGTTGGCGTTCGATGCATAGCTAGTGTGGGCAAGACGACTGTAGAAATCGAGAGTAAAAATGCACACTCCATAGCGTGTCGTCGATTTCATCAAGAAACTGAATTGCTTAACGCTATTCGCATCGCGTTGATGTTCCCCGCCTTACGACTTGGACAGTAGCTGAACCGCCCTCACGCGCGGCTTCTCGTATCCTGTTGCGAACGCCCTGACCCACGACGAACACTAGAACGAAATTTTCTTACGTCACGATCTGTAGCTTTAACGACCGTCATCTTAGGACAAGCTTCGCATAGTCTCCGCGCATCGGGAAACTAGCTTCGGCCGAGACCGGCCCAAGAAGTTGCAACTGTCTTAGCAAACCGTAGATTGGCCTCCGCAAGTTGCGTCGCCTCACAAACGTGTTGGTGCCCCTGGCCCGACTCGAACGGGCACTCCCGAAGGAAAGCGATTTTGAATCGCTCGCGTCTACCAATTCCACCACAGGGGCACGCTTGCGCAACAAGCAAGAGCGCGGCTGTTAGCGCCGCGCTAAGCTCACTTCAAGCTATTCGCGAGAATCTTATGCAATTTGGAATGCAGGGCATCATTCGCGGCGAGGATTTGCTCGTCATGAACAGGATAAGAGCGTCCACGGAAATCCGTCATAAACCCTCCCGCCTCTCGCACTAGCAATCCGCCAGCGGCTGTATCCCAAGCGCTCAAGTCACTTTCCCAATAGGCATCGAAGCGTCCCGCAGCCACCCAAGCCAAATCAAGCGCCGCCGACCCAAACCGTCGGATACCAGCCACCTGCGGCCCGATCGCGCTGTAGATTTTGGTCCATTCGTCAAGATCGCCAACACCCTGGAACGGAATCCCGGTCGCTATCAAAGCCTCATGCAATTGATTGCGCGCGGATACACGCAGCCGCGCATCTTGCAGCCAAGCGCCCCGGGTCTTTTCAGCCCAAAAGGTCTCATCAGTGATCGGCTGATATACTACTCCCGCAGTAACATCACCCCACCCCTTACCGTCAAGACGCGGCTCCTGCACCGCAATGCTGATTGCGAAATGTGGGATACCGTGAAGGAAGTTGCTGGTCCCATCGAGCGGATCGACAATCCAGCGCGGCTTATCCGGCGCGCCTTCAATCACCCCCGCCTCTTCCATGACGAAACCCCAATCGGGTCGGGCATGCAGCAGCTCATCATAGATCGCCCGCTCGGCACGCATATCGGCTTTGGAGACAAAATCAGCAGGGCCTTTGCGGCTCACCTGCAAATGCTCGACCTCACCAAAATCGCGCCGCAATCGCCCGCCCGCTTTGCGCGCGGCGCGCTCCATCACGCGGACCAGGCCTGAAAACATCGACATACAGCGTTAGCCCGCTTTGCCGACGTAAGTTTGCTCGTACACGTCAACGATAACTCGCGTGCCGCTTTCAATATGCGGCGGGACCATGATGCGCACGCCATTATCGAGCTTGGCAGGCTTGTAGCTTGAGGAAGCCGTCTGGCCCTTCACCACAGCGTCCGCCTCAACGATTTCGGCCTCGATCTGCTGCGGCAGTTGCACACTAATCGGCTTTTCTTCCCATAGCTCAAGCATCACCTGCATCCCGTCCTGCAAGAACGGCCGCGCATCACCAAGCAAATCATTGGGCAGGTTGATCTGCTCATAATTCACCGTGTCCATAAAGACGAGCATGTCGCCATCTTCATAAAGAAACTGATAGTCAGCGGTGTCGAGCCGCACTTTCTCAACCGTGTCAGCGCTGCGAAAGCGGACGTTGGTTTTGCGGCCATCCTGGAGATTCTTCATCTCCACCTGCATATAGGCCCCGCCCTTGCCCGGTTGCGTATGCTGGATCTTGGCAACCTTCCAGATGCCATTTTCATATTCGATGATGTTGCCGGGACGAATGTCGACGCCGCTGATTTTCATGGACTGGGTGCTTTCGAAAAGAATGAGGTCAGCAGCGTTTCGCTCCGAAGCGCGACACTGACCAAAAATACGCCGCGCCAATAGCCGCTCTGGTCAGTGTCGGCAAGCATGGCAGAAGTATTGGACCAAAGTCGCTCAGCTTTGCACTGAACCTCCGCTATGACGCGTGGCCACAAGTTACGGTTAATGCGCTGGCGGATAAGGTGGTAAATCGCTAGTAAGGCAAGCTTAGGGCAACTTATCGGATCATGAGAACTCTCTACATCATACTCTTGGCAATGTCTGGAGCGGTTGCCGCAACAGCAGGCCCTGTGCTTTCACGGCAAGATCAGTCCACTGATTTAGCCGCTGACTATGTGCCTGCGGGCGGAATGCTCCGGACCATGCCACATGGCGCCTACGAATGCGCTTTACCGGGCGATGCTGGTGGTCGCGCCTATGAGGTCGTGCCCGCTGAAGGATTTCAGATCAGCACAGCTTCGCGCTATCGCAATGAGATAGGTGCAGGCACGTATATTCTGCGCGGACGCAAACTGACCTTCACTGCTGGACCAAAGAACGGTGAGCGATTTGAACGGGTTGGCGATAACCAACTGCGTAAAGTGGACCCTGCGGGAAAAGCCAGTAGCCTGCTTTGCACAAGACTCGCGGACCGGCGACAATAGTTTCTGCCGTCAACCCGCGCCTTCAATGGCGGATTTGAACGCACGCACCGCTTGTTCCTCATCATCATTCCAAACGGCGCCAGATACGGCGAGGAAATCTGCGCCAGCAACCACAAGCGGCGCACAGTTTTCCGGGGTGATGCCACCAATGGCGACGAGCGGAATTTCGAATAGCTTTACCCACCGCTCGACGATTTCGGCTGTGGGGCGCTCCGCCTCGCCTTTATCCTTGGTCGAACTTTCAAAGAATGCACCAAAGGCGACGTAGTCTGCACCGGCCTCACCAGCTTCCATCGCGAGGTGCATGCTCGCATGGCAAGTAACGCCAATTTGCGCGTCACGCCCGAGCGCAGCGCGTGCTTCCTTGGGATCGCCGTCATCCTGCCCGAGATGGACACCGTCAGCCTTTAGGCGTTTTGCGAGCGGCACGCTGTCATTGACGATAAATGCAACATCATGACTTGCGCAGATGGCCTGTAGCGGTTCGGCAAGACGCGCCGCCTCATGTTGATCGAGGCCTTTCACACGAAATTGAAACGCTGTGACTAATCCTTTGCCAGCAGTGAGCGCGCGGGTCAGCCGCATTGGGAAGTCACCGCTCACATCAAGCGGAGAAATCAAGTAAAGCTGTGTCGCCAAGTCATTCATAAGTTTCGCCATAGCGCCGCATCGACCACCCGCCAATGCCCGGCAAAATCGCCTAACTGTCTACGCGCGGCACAGCCTGTCTAAGCGCTCCCGGAATTTTGGTTATCATGCTATTAAGAAAGCAAAGGAGAGCGAGTCATGACTTGGTCGAACAGAGCTTTGGTGACGCTATGTGCAGCGGCAATAATCGGAGTTACGCCGGCGGATGCACAAGCTCAAAAGCGACCGAACATCGTGTACGATCTCAGCTTCTTCGAAAGAGCAAAGGTAGGCCCGATTGAGCTCACTCCGTTCGGAGTGATACGCGATCAACGCTGCGCTGATGCTCGATTTTGCTATCGTCGCGAGGATTTGCGCATTTCGGTGATTGTGCACGATCGTCGTATCCCTCGCGAAGTGGTGTTGACTCTTGGACAAGCGAGCGAGGTGCCCGGTGGCTTTCTAGTGCTGCGAAGTCCCGGCACACGCCCGCGTTCACGCGGCGCTCTGCCGTTGAGCGAGTATGCTCTTGATATCGAGTTTATTCCTGCGCCAAAGAGACGGCGGCGGCTTTAGCCTGAGCCTGTCACCCAATCTCAAATCCTTGGGATTGCAACGCTCGGTCAAACTCAACCACGTCATCCAATCGAATGTAAACTCGCATCTTGCCCTTCTCGATGGGCTCCTTGAGCTCGAGACAGCGGTTGGGATGGGCAATTGCAGCGAGGTTGATATTCCCGTGTTTCTGAAGCGCGCCTGGTTCGAAGGAGCTTGTGATACGTTCAATATTTGCGAGCTCGACATCGACCTGTTTCATCGATCCGAGCCGCAGGCTTAGAACACCAGATTCAAGAACATGCGGCAGCCGCTTCAACGAAAAAATCCACCAGACCAGCCAGATCGCAGCAATCGCAGAGAGCGTCGTGAGGGTCCAACCGATCAGCGGCCATTTGAGCGTCACGAAAATGTGCACCACCACCAGCTCGATGAGCGAGAGTACAAAAAACGTCCACATCATCGGCGCAAGGCCTTGATGATAGTAGAACTTGGTTCGCTCACTCATTGCAGAGGATTTATCCTGCGATGCTAGCAGCCTGAATCTCATCGATTGCCTTGCCAAGCGCACCGTCAAATTCATCATCTGACTGGCCCTTGCGCAGGTCCTGCAAAAGACCGCGGCTAAAGCTTGCGATCATGCCCTTATTCTTCGCGAGATGCACGCAGGCCTCATCGGTTGAATAACCGCCCGACAGCGCCACCACGCGCAGCACATTGGGATGCTCAATCGCCGATTGGTAGTGCCCCGGTTTCACTGGGATGGAGAGCTTGAGCATGACCTTGCGCCCTTCCGGCAACGCATCGAGACCCTTCATGATCTCATCCAACAGTATATCCTCACCTTCAGCGCGATCTTCGGCGGTGATGTCATACTCAGGCTCGAGCATGGGAGTGAGCCCTGCATCAGCAATCTGATTGCCAACCTCAAACTGCTGCGCGACCACTGATGCAATCCCTGATGGGTTCGCGGATTTGATAACCGAACGCATTTTCGTACCGAACATGCCGTGGCTCACCGACTTATCCAGAAGTGCCGGGAGTTTATCGAGAGGCTTCATCAGCTGAACGCCATTTTCCTCGTCAGCCAGGCCCTGATCAACTTTGATGAAAGGCACGATTCCACGTGCTTTCAGCGCATCAGCGGCGGACTTACCGTCCACTTGCCCGTCCATGGTCTTCTCAAACAGAATGGCGCCGATCACTTTCCCGCTGCTAAAGCACGGCGAGGTGATTACCCGGCTGCGCATGGTGTGGATCTGAGCGAACATCTCATCATCACCCGACCATTCATCATCCTCCACGCCGTAACCGCGCAGCGCCTTGGGGGTGGAGCCACCTGATTGATCAAGCGCTGCAATAAAACCTTCACCTGCAGCAATTTTGGCAGTCATCTGTTCCTGGTTCATCTTGGGAATTTCCCTCTATGCATTCGTATGCGTAAATGTTGCGAGCCCTTTAGCCAGCGCACCAGACGCCTGCAACAGGCGTCGTCAGCGCGACGTCGAGAACTTGCGAATAATACCCGTAAAGCTGAGCACTGGAACGCTGTCCCCGGTAATAAGTCCGCGGATGAAAATGGTTTTGCCGCCGCCGCGCGTCACCTCGCCTCGCGCTTCCATGAGAGCGCCGGATGAAGCAGCGCCCAGAAAGTCACTCGCAAGGTTCATGGTGACAGCGCCTCCAGTGTTGAGCTCATCTGTCGCGATCGCAAAAAGGGCGAAATCAGCGAAGGTCATCAAGCATCCACCATGCATGAATCCAGCGCCATTCATATGGCGATCCTCTGCACGAAACGCGCTTAAGTAGCTGCCATCTTCCTCACGGCGCATAAAGAAAGGACCCGAACTCGTCTCGAAGGGATCATGGTTCCAATGATACCACCCGGCGAACTCGCCCTGATGGCACTGAACGGCATTGTTATATCCATATTCAGTTGTTTGCTCAGTCATCGGAGTGCGTTCCTGTATCGGCAGGTGCGTGCATCAACGCCACAACTGCAACGCCCGAATAGCATCGCAAAGCTTGGTGTCGGCGGCGGTCGGTGCCAGTGAGCGTTCAGCCAATTGCCAACCGCGCCGGATTGTACCCCGACGCCAAAGGTCAGTGAGCAGAAATTCGCCCGACCAATCGTTGGCACCGACTTGCAGTTCGAGGTCGATCCGGCCTGAATACCAGGCAGCGGAACCATATTTGCGCACGGTGGCCTCGTGAAATCGGAAACCCTTGCACACCATGCCCCGGTCAAGCCCGGCCAGAAAACTTGGACGGTCGAGCAGCGCAGGCGGCTGTGTACCAAACAACATCAGGCAATTGCGCGAAACCATCGCGCGGACTTCATCCGGGTCGCGATTCATCCACGCGCGCATCAGGCGAGTCTCATCGACCTCAAGTTCGGCTTCAATCCGGCTCATCTTAACGCTCTAATGCGGCAACACCGGGGAGCACTTTGCCTTCCATCCATTCCAGAAAGGCACCGCCTGCGGTGGAAATATAGGTCACATCCTCAGTCACACCGGTCTGGGCAAGCGCAGCGACTGTGTCTCCGCCTCCTGCGACACTCGTGAGAGAGTCTTCTAGCGTAAGGGCGGCCACATGAGCTGCAAAGGCCATCGTCGCCGTGTCAAACGGCTCCGTCTCAAATGCACCAAGCGGGCCATTCCAGACCAGTGTTTGGCAGGTCTTGAGCACGTCAGCCAAGGCCATGGTCGCCTGCGGGCCAATATCGAGGATCATCTCATCCTCCGCCACCTCGTGAACATTACATGTGCGCAAAGACGCCGGGTTTGCCACAAATTCTTTTGCGACCACCACATCGTAAGGCAGATGTACCGTACAGCCTGCGTGGTCAGCTTCGTCCATAATCTTCGCCGCTGTGTCAGTGAGGTCATGCTCGCACAGCGATTTGCCGACATTCACCCCGCGCGCTGCAAGGAATGTGTTCGCCATCCCTCCGCCGATAATGAGGTGTTGAACGCGGCCGACAAGGTTTTCGAGCACAGCAAGCTTGGTCGAGACCTTTGCACCGCCCACAACAGCGGCAACGGGCGGCTCGGGGTTGCCTAGCGCGCTGTCGAGCGCTTTGAGTTCGCGCTCCATCGCGCGGCCAGCGTAGGTTGGCAAATGATGGCTTAGTCCCTCGGTCGAAGCATGCGCCCGGTGCGCGGCGGAGAAGGCGTCATTGACGTAGAAATCTCCATGAGCAGCAATCGCCTTCGCGAATTCCGCGTCGTTGGCCTCCTCACCTGGCCAAAAGCGCGTATTTTCAAGGAGCCCAATATCGCCGTTGGAGAAAATTCCGAGTGACTGTTCAACCACCGGGCCTGAGACCTCAGGGATAAACATGATCTCTTTGCCAATCACGTCCTCGACATCGCCCAATACCATACTGGTTGAGAGCACCGAAGAGCGCGCTCCGTTGGGACGGCCAAAGTGAGCGAGCAAAAGCACTTTCGCACCCTTTTCGCTCAGCTCCAGAATGGTCGGCTTCACGGCCTCAGCACGCGTAAGGTCAGTAGCAGAGCCGTCCTTCATCGGTAGGTTGAGATCGACCCTAACCAGCGCAACCTGACCACTTATATCGCCAAGATCATCGAGGGTTCTAAATGACGCCATTTTGATCGGGTTCTCCGGTAGATCTTAAGTGAGTTCAAAAAGAAGGGGAGTGGCAGCAAGAAATGCCGCAATTGATGTGATCCAACCAAGGACTTTAGAGCGCGACCAACCACTGACCCCAATCGCAGCTAACAATGACAAGGTGCCAATTGCAAAGCTGATTGTCATGAGCAAACGCACAGCCAACAAAGCGCTTTCATCGATTTGCGGCGGCGCATTGGGATGGCTGTTGGCGATCACTCCAACGCTCATATAGGCGGTAACCACAAACGAGGTGGCTCCAACGGCCGCTAGTCCAATAGCCCAACGAACGATCCGCGTCTGCTCTGCAAGGGTCAATAGAGTTACGAATAAGGTTGCAGACACTCCACCGAGAAAGGCACCCAGAAATCCGAATTGCTTTGCAAGATCCGTCAAATATTCCGGGTGTAGTTCTACAACGTTCATTGGTGGCGCTCGTTTCTAAATGAACTTCGCCATTACTCCAGCGGTGTCGATCATGCGATTGGAGAAACCCCACTCATTATCATACCAGCTGACCACGCGGGCCAGCTTGCCTTCCATCACGCTCGTCTCAAGTGCATCGACGGTTGAGCTGGCAGGATGGTGGTTGAAGTCGCTGCTCACGAGTGGATCAGTGGTGTAATCAAGGACGCCTTTCATCGGACCTTCGGCCGCCGCCTTGAGCGCTGCATTCAATTCCTCCGCTATGCAGTCACGCCCCGGCTGGAAGGTCAGATCGACGAGGCTGACATTGGGCGTGGGCACGCGAACCGAGGAGCCATCGAGCTTGCCAACAAGTTCCGGCAGCACCAGACCCACAGCGCGTGCGGCACCGGTGGTGGTCGGGATCATGTTTTGCGCTCCGCCGCGCGCGCGGCGCAAATCAGAGTGCATTTGATCAAGCATACGTTGATCGTTGGTGTAGGAGTGGATCG
>JBCDKX010000061.1:0-15732 GCA_038746055.1 Pseudomonadota bacterium | reverse complement strand
GGGTTTGACGCGCTTCAACCCGCGCGTGAACACAAGGGCCGTCACGGCGCATTATTATTGGCGTGGACGGCGATCACTCAGGCGCTTTCCACGGTAACGGGCTCGCGTTAAGCTGCGTGTGAGACCATAAGGCGAAAACGCCGCGTCAACAAAATGTCAGGTTTAGGTCAACGGGGAAATATGTCCGCATTATCAGGAACCAGTGATGCAGCTGCGCTAGCCGCACGCGAACCTACAAAGAAAGAAATCCGCCTGGTTGTGGGCGCATCGAGCGCGGGCACCATTTTTGAGTGGTATGATTTCTTTATCTACGGGACACTCGCATATATTTTGAAAGATGCGTTTTATGATGTGGACGACCCAACGCTGGGCTTGTTGCTCGTTTGGTCGACTTTCGCGGTTGGTTTCGCCTTCCGACCGATCGGCGCGATCCTGTTTGGGTTCTTAGGGGACCGGCTAGGCCGTAAATACACTTTCCTTGTGACGGTGACGTTGATGGGAATCGCGACAGCGGGGGTCGGCTTTATCCCCACAGTCGACACGATCGGGGTCGCGGCGCCCATAATCGTGATTGTTTTGCGTGTACTGCAAGGCTTGGCATTAGGCGGTGAATATGGCGGGGCAGCCATTTATGTGGCGGAGCATTCACCCCCTGATCAGCGCGGCTATTACACAAGTTATATCCAAGCCAGCGTCGCTGGTGGATTTGTCCTCTCGATCATCGTTGTCTTGGCCTGCCGTTTCTTGATCCCAGAGGCCGACTTTGAGGCTTGGGGCTGGCGGGTACCATTCCTCTTGTCTATCCTGTTGCTGGCGATCTCTTTGTGGATGCGGCTGATGCTCTCTGAAAGCCCGGTTTTCCAGGCTATGAAGGAAGCAGGCGAAACCTCCGGCAATCCTTTTGTTGAGAGCTTTACCTATCCCGGCAACAAGAAACGCATCTTTGTCGCCTTGTTCGGGGTAACCGGCATTCTTACGACCATCTGGTATACGGCATTTTTCTCGGGCATGAGCTTTCTACGCGGTCCAATGCATGTCGACGCTTTCACGGTCGAAGTGATTTTACTGATCGCCGGCTCCATCGGCATGACCTTTTATGTGCTGGTCGGCAAATGGTCGGACAGAGTTGGTCGAAAATTGCCGATTATGTTCGGCGCTGTTGCGACTTTGGCGTTGCTATTTCCCACCTTCTGGGGGCTGGGTAGCCTCGCCAACCCGGCGCTGGCTGAGGCATCTGAGCGCACGCCTATTGTGGTAAGCGGGCCAGGCTGTGTTACCGATCCCTTTGCCGAATTGTTTGATCGTGACCAGACCGATTGCGGTAAGATATTGGGCACTCTTACAGCTTCTGGGGTAACTTACACTTTGACGCCTGGCGAAGAGCTGTCGTTGACAGCGGCTGGCCAAACTATTGCGATTGATCCCAGATGGTTTGAGGGTGGAGTAGAGCGTACGGGTGGCATTCAGGCTGCACTGGGTGAGTTTGGATTTGATTTTTCCAAACAACAGCCTGAGGTTTCAAACCTGATTGGTATAGTTGCCATATTGCTTGTGCTCGCCATGCTATCAGCGCTTACTTACGGTTCTGTGGCGGCTTTGCTTTCTGAGATGTTTCCGCCTAAAATCCGCTATTCTTCAATGTCCATTCCCTACCATATTGGTGCGGGCTACCTTGGAGGCTTCTTGCCGCTGATCGCCGGGGTGATCGTTGCCAGTACTGGCGATATCTACGCTGGCCTGTGGTACACATGGGCTGTCGTTGCCGTTGGGGTTCTGGTCGCTTGGTGGGGAATTCCGGGCGGCCCTCCCAAAGACTTTGAAGATGATGCACCCGCCTGAGGCATCTCTGAGGCTAAAGGTTGAGCGCGGGGCGTTAGAACACAACTGGCGCGCGCTTGATCGACTTTCGGGCAATGCCGTCGCGGGAGCAGCCGTTAAGGCGAATTGCTATGGCCTGGGTGCAGGGCGATGCTTGCCGGCCCTGCACGAAGCGGGCTGCCGCAGTTTCTTTGTTGCACACTGGAGCGAGGTCGAAGCAACTATAGCCCATGTGCCTGCGCAACAGGTTTCCGTGCTGCACGGTCCGTTACGGGATGAAGATGTCGCCTATGCCAAGGCGACGGGTGTGGTGCCGGTAATCAACTCGCTCACGCAGGCACGTCGATGGACCATGAGCGGAGGGGGCATATGCCACCTTATGATCGACACCGGGATCAATCGGCTCGGCCTATCACCGCACGACCTTGGCGATCCTTTGATTTCGAACCTTCAAGTTGATGTGGTGATGAGCCACTTGGCGAACGCGGACGAGGACTCGCCGTTCAATGCGCAACAATTAGAGGCCTTTCGAGCTTGCGTACCCCAGGTTCCGCATCAGCGATGCAGCCTCGCAAACAGCGCCGGAATTGCGTTGGGCAGCGAATTTGCATTTGATCTAACCCGTCCGGGGCTCGCTCTTTATGGCGGCATACCTCGACCTGAGCTCGCACAAGAGCTTCACCAAGTTGCTCATCTTGAAGCGGCCATCATTCAAACTCGTGTCCTGAAGCCAGGAGACAGAGTGGGCTATAATGGCGAATATGTTGCCGAGCGACAGATCACAGTGGGCACAATATCGCTCGGCTATGCTGACGGGCTTCTCCGCTCACGCGGCCCCGGAACTGCTTTGCAGCAAGGTACAGCCAAGCTTCCCATCCTAGGCAAAGTGTCAATGGATATGGTGGTGGTCGATCTTTCTGCCGCACCGCACCTTAAAGAGGGTGACTGGCTTGAAGTGCCCTTCAATTTACCCAATGCTGCGCAGCAAAGTGCTCTTTCACAATATGAATTGCTTACCACTCTGGGAGCAAGATGGGGTGGTGCAATTTAGGTGAGCAGAAGCTGCGCTGACAATTTGAAAGCTGTGTGTTGCACCGCACATTGTGCAGATGCTAAGGCTTTCACCTAAGAAAATCGGGAATAGCTATGGCTCGTAAATCTGCTGAAGCAGCGATAAATGTCGCTGAGGGCACAATTGTTATAAAAAAGTACGCCAATCGGCGCCTCTACAACACGGCCTCATCGAGCTATATCACGCTTGAAGATCTCGCCAATATGGTGCGAGAGAACGTTGAATTTGCGGTGTTTGATGCCAAGTCCGGTGAGGATATTACCCATTCAATCCTCACTCAGATTATTATGGATGAGGAAGCGAATGGCGAGCAAATGCTTCCGGTAAGCTTTCTGCGGCAGCTTATTTCCATGTACGGTAACTCGATGCAGAATCTGATGCCATCTTATCTCGAAGCCACGATGACCAACTTCCGCGAGCGACAAAATGAAATTCGCGAGGCTTTCGAGAAAGGCATGCAGAACAATCCGATAAGCGCAATTCATGAAACCAATATGGCAGTGATGCGCGCAGCCGCAGAGACCTTTATCCCTGGAGTAACAAGCAAAAGCTCCTCACGAAAATCCGATCGAGCAGAGCAAAAGAGCTCGGACGATGAGATTGCGGTTCTGCGCGAGCAAATGGCTGCGATGCAGAAGAAGCTGGACGAACTGGGCAAATAGGAGCACGGGCCGAGGCTCCGGTTCAAGCTATCAGATCACAGGAAAAGCTTAAGTGTCCAACATTCGCCACGCGCTGAATATCAAGCGTGAAGACGATTTCGCCAAATGGTATCAGGAAGTCATTGGCGCTGCTGACTTGGCTGAAGAGTCAGGCGTGCGCGGCTGCATGGTGATCAAGCCATGGGGCTATGGCATCTGGGAGCGGGTCCAGCGCCTAATGGATGATCGGATTAAGGTGGCGGGCATTGCCAACGCTTACTTCCCTTTGTTCATTCCGCTAGCGAATTTTGAGCGCGAGGCAGATCATGTTGATGGCTTCGCAAAGGAAATGGCCGTGGTCACGCATCATCGCCTTATCGCCGATGACAAAGGCGGATTGATCCCCGATCCTGAAGCCAAACTCGAAGAACCGCTGGTTGTGAGACCAACCTCTGAGACGATCATCGGTGATGCAATGGCGCGCTGGGTCCAATCCTGGCGTGATCTACCTTTGAAGCTTAATCAATGGGCGAATGTTGTCCGCTGGGAAATGCGCACGCGGATGTTCCTGCGCACCAGTGAGTTTCTCTGGCAGGAGGGGCACACAGCCCATGCAACCCGTGAAGAGGCACTCGAAGAGACTCACCGCGCGCTTGAAATGTACCGGGCTTGCGTCGAAGAAGATTTGGCCATGCCTGTGATTGCGGGAGAGAAACCGGAAAATGAGCGGTTCCCCGGAGCTGACGAAACCTGGTCAATCGAGTCCATGATGCAGGATGGTAAGGCGCTTCAGGCCGGTACTTCGCATTATCTTGGCACCAGTTTTGCCAGCGCTGCGGGGATTCAATATCAAGATAAGGAAGGCCAGCAACAGCTTTGTCATACGACAAGTTGGGGCACTTCAACCCGTATGATCGGCGGAGTGGTGATGACCCATGGTGACGATGATGGTCTGCGCGTACCCCCGCGCATTGCTCCGCACCAAATTATAATATTACCCATGTTGCGCGACAAGCCCGAGGACGAGGCAGTGCTTGCTTATTGCGAGGACGTCCAGAAATCGCTTTCCGGCACGTTAGCTTTGGGAGAGCCTGTCCGCGTATTGCTCGATAAGACACCGGGTAAGGCAGCGGCAAAACGCTGGGCATGGGTGCGCAAAGGTGCTCCTGTAATCGTCGAAGTAGGCCCGCGTGACATGGAAAACGGCAAGGTGGCTGTGATGCGCCGCGATGCGCTTTGGAACATGGAGACCGGCAAAGCTGCGATGGCTTTCACAGCGCGTGGAGATTTTGTGAAGGATGCCGCCTGGCTGCTCCAAGATATTCAGGAGAGCCTGTTCAAGGAGGCCAAGGAGCGGCGCGATGCCAATATCACACGTGGCCTGACCAAGTGGCACGATGTGGTGAACTTTTTTCGCAAAGGCGGCAAATATCCCGGCTGGGTTGAGATTCAATGGGCCAGGCCGAGTGGCGATGAACTGGAAGCAGTGGTCGAAAAGCTCAAAGCAGAGAAACTTACCTTCCGCAATGTCCCGCGCGATGGCGAGTCAGCCGATGGCAATTGCGTGTTCTCAGGCGAACCTGCAGTCGAACGAATTCTGGTAGCGCGCGCCTATTAGATGGCTGATCGTAACCCTAAGAATCCTCCGGGTATGCCGTCAAAAAAGCAGATCCTTGAGTTTATCCAAACCAGCGATACGCCTGCGGGGAAGCGTGAGATCGCGCGCGCCTTTGGCCTTAAGGGACAGGAGAAAATCACACTCAAGCGGATGCTCAAAGATATGGCCGAAGAAGGTCTGATCGACGGCAAGAAGACCGCTTACCACCGTATGGGCGGTGTACCCAAAGTGACGGTGCTTCGCGTAACTGAGATTGAAGATGGCAACCCGATTGCCATTCCAGACAATTGGTCTCCTGAGGTGCCGGATGATCCTCCGCGCCTCATTATGAAAGAGATGAAATCGCGGGGCGGCAAGCGAACGCCAGCACTCAAGCGCGGCGATCGGATACTTAGTCGCACGGAAGAGACCGAGGCGGGCTGGGTGGCCTACCCGATGAAGAAACTGCCTGCGCGAACCGAAGGTTTGATGGGCGTCGTGGAGCTGGATGGAGCAGGTAAAGCGTGGCTCGCACCGGTGGACAAGAGAGTGAGGAACTCGACCAGGATCACCGATCTGGGAAGTGCCGAAGAAGGGCAGCTTGTCACCGCCGAGAGTGTTGGACGATCGGAGCGTTCTGGGGTCAAAGTTATCGACGTGATAGGCGATCCGCTCGCGCCGAAGAGTTTCAGCCTGATCGCCATCGCAAAACATGGTATCCCACATATCTTTCAGGAAGGTGTAGACGAAGAGGCGCGGCGCGCAGCGAAACTTCATCTCTCTGCAAAGAAACGCGAAGACCTCCGCCACGTCCCAATAGTGGCGATTGATCCCGCCGATGCGCGCGATCATGACGATGCAATCTGGGCTGAGCCCGATGGGGAAGGGGGATACAATGCCATCGTCGCTATCGCGGATGTAAGCTTTTACGTCCGACCTGGCTCAGCGCTCGATAGAGAGGCGAGAAAGCGCGGGAACTCTGTCTATTTCCCGGACCGCGTTGTTCCAATGCTGCCCGAAGTGCTTTCTGCCGATGTGTGCTCATTGCGCGAAGGAGAGGACCGCGCCGCCATGGTTTGCCATGTTCATATCGACGGCGAGGGCAGGGTTGAGACGCAGCGGTTCACCAGGGCGATAGTGCGCATTCATCACAATATCGCTTATGAGGACGCGCAGACGCAGGTCGATGCTGGCAACCCACCTGACTATCTTGCCAATTTATGGGGAGCCTGGAAACTGCTGGCTGCAGCGCGCGAAAAGCGCGATCCGCTGGAACTCGACCTGCCAGAGCGCAGAGTGATGCTCAATGAGGAAGGGCAGATCGCCGAGATTGCCGTGCGTGAGCGGCTGGATGCGCACCGCGTGGTCGAAGACTTTATGATTGTTGCCAATGTCGCAGCTGCCAAGGTGCTGGAGGCCAAAAATGCGCCGGTTGTCTATCGCAATCATGAGCCACCGGCGCGCGAAAAGATGATTGCCTTGCGCGATTATGTGGCGACGCTGGACAAGAAACTGGCGCTAGGTCAAGTGATCAAACCGGGTCTGTTTAACCGGCTGCTCGGTGATATTGAGGAGGAGAGCGAGAAAGCACAATTGATGGAGGCCGTTCTGCGCAGCCAAACTCAGGCCTATTATGGCCCGGTGAATCACGGTCACTTTGGACTGGCGCTTGGTTCTTACGCGCATTTCACCTCACCTATACGCCGCTATTCTGATCTGCTGGTCCACCGCGCGCTCGTCGACGCTTACAAGCTTGAACAACCGAAACCTCCGGGGTCCTTACCAGACGCAAGCGGGCTTTCAGACAAAGACCGTGCGAACCTTAAAGAGGTGTGCGATGCTATCAGCCAGTCCGAACGTAGAGCGATGGAAGCAGAGCGCGATACGATTGATCGTTATGTCGCAGCTTGGCTTTCTGGACGAATTGGCCATCAGTTCGAGACACGCATCACGGGCGTACAGGGGTTTGGCTTTTTTGCGACAATTATGGGCTTAGGGGGAGATGGTCTGGTGCCTGTTTCCACGCTTGGAGCAGAGCATTTCCGCTATGAAGAGGCCGCACAAGCGCTTGTCGGGGAAGATAGTGGAACGACTTACAGAGCTGGAGATCAACTCAAGCTGCAACTTGCCGAAGCCAACCCGCTAACCGGCGCGCTTAAGTTTGCACCCTTGGATGGTGATGGAAATATAATCGAGCCTCGCGGACGTCGCCCAGCGCCTCGCTACAAACGCCCTGGTCAGCCGACAAAGGGTAAATACAAAACAGGCAAGCGCGGGCGTCCAGGCAACATCCGGCATCAAGGCCGTCGACGCTAGACTTTACGCTTCGTGATCGCTCGTCTTCTCATCATAATTCGAAGGAACCACATAAAGCGGGCATGCTAAGCTTCCTGCCTGTGTTGCAAAGTGTGTAACGAGAGGGCCGGGAGAACTGCCCCGAGCAGCACCGAGAACAAGCGCGGCGACCTCTTGGTGGTTTTCCAGAAACTCCGTGACGATCTTTGGGCCATTTCCGATTTTTACTGAGATGGCTGGCATAACGCCGCTTTCAGCTAGTAGATTTCCGGCAACCCCATGTGCGAGCATTTCCGCTCTATCGCGCGCCTCCTGCTCAATCGTGGCCTGTACACCGCCAAAAGCGCTGACGCTTTGCTGAGCAACCAATGCCAGTAAGTGGACCGCTCCACCAACCTGAACCGCGCGCCGGGCTGCATAACGTAGAGCCGAACGCGCCTCATCGGTTTCATCGACGATGACCAGAAATGTGCGCATCAATGCCTCCTAGTTTCGCCATTCTACTAGTTGCGATATCCTGCCAAACGCTGCGATTTGCAAGTGAGGGCGAATTCACGCCCGCAGTCGTATGCAAACACTTGCCCGCAAGGCGAGCAAGCCGTACCGAAATATGGACGCGCGAACAGTTGATGGGGATCAAAACGGCCAATGGCGATTGAATTGAAAATGCCTGCTCTTTCTCCAACCATGGAAGAGGGGACGCTGGCCCGTTGGTTGGTTAAGGTTGGTGATGAAATCACGTCCGGTGATATCATGGCCGAAATCGAAACTGACAAAGCCACCATGGAGTTCGAAGCTGTTGATGAGGGAACTTTGGCCACGATTCTGATCGAGGCGGGCACTGAGAATGTTGCGGTTGGAACTGTGATCGCAATGTTGGCTGAGGAAGGTGAAGATATTAGCGGCGTGAGCGCGCCAGCAGCAGCTTCTGCTTCCTCACCAGTATCATCCGCAGTTGAAGAGAAAGCGGCAGATCCGTCTCCAAATCGCGATGCTGTGTCAGAGGATGGACCAAAGGCAAGTCCGGTCGCACGTCGTTTAGCAGCTCAAAACGGGCTCGACCTTACGAAGGTCCAGGGCACCGGTCCCAATGGTCGAATTGTGAAGGCTGATGTAGAAGCTGCAGCAGGTGGAGTTGTTAGCGAGCCACCTTCCGAACCCGTCGTAAGTGCGCCAGCTAATGGTTCTAATGATCGCATAATTGCTTCTCCCATTGCCAAGAAAATGGCGGCCCAGCGAGGAATAGATCTCACCACTGTTTCCGGTACAGGCCCCGGTGGCCGCATCGTTAAGAGCGATATCGAGAACTATGTGCCCGGGGCGGCGCCGGCGCCTGCAAAAAGCGCCGCTCCGGAACCTACCAGTGGTATCAGCGCGGCATCGCAATTCGAAGCGCCCTATCAGGAAGAGAAGCTCTCGAATGTGCGCAAGGTCATTGCGCGCCGCCTTACAGAGAGCAAGCAAACTGTTCCGCATTATTATCTTACCATGGATATTGTTCTGGACCCGCTGCTCAAACTGCGCGGAGAGCTCAATGCCGCACTTGAGCCTGATGGGGTTAAGCTCTCGGTTAATGATCTGCTGATCAAGGCACTTGCAAAGGCGTTGATGCGCGTACCGCAATGCAATGTCAGTTTTCACGATGATTCCATGCGTAGCTACTCGCGCGCAGATATCTCCGTTGCAGTGGCAGCACCTTCTGGCTTGATCACACCGGTAATAACTGAGGCGGATACCAAGCCGCTCGCGCAAATATCTAAAGAAATGAAAGCTCTTGCTGGCAAGGCGCGTGAAGGCAAATTGCAGCCGCATGAGTATCAGGGGGGAACGGCAAGCCTTTCCAATCTCGGCATGTTTGGGATCAAGCAGTTTGATGCGGTGATAAACCCGCCTCAGGGCATGATATTGGCGGTCGGGGCAGGGCAAAGCGTGCCTTATGTGATTGATGGCGATATCAAGCCAGCGACCGTGCTCAACGCCAGCGGTAGCTTTGACCACCGCGCGATCGATGGCGCTGATGGAGCCCAGCTGATGGAAGCGCTAAAGACGTTGATTGAGAACCCGATGGGATTGGTGGTTTGAACGGTTTAGCCGTATCCGCCACTTCAAACCGAATGAACAAATTGAGTTATCGCGAACCGCAAATC
The DNA here is from genome assembly GCA_038746055.1 of Pseudomonadota bacterium. GTDB lineage: Bacteria > Pseudomonadota > Alphaproteobacteria > Sphingomonadales > Sphingomonadaceae > Erythrobacter. The sequence goes on along the minus strand of JBCDKX010000061.1, from coordinate 6,162 downwards.
CGTACAACGGCAATGCCGTCCGATCTTAATCCTTATGGGGGTGTGTTCGGGGGATGGCTGATGGCGCAAATGGCGTTGGGATCTGGTTCCCTCGCAAGCCGCAGAGCGAATGCCAAAGCGGTTGTTGTTTATGCAACAGATTTCACTTTCCCAGGTGCGATGCAGACGGGTGATGAACTCTCGATCTATTGCAATATCATCGCGACGGGCCGAACCTCAATCACCATCGAGGCGGAAGGTGTCTCGCGCACTCGGAACGGTGAGGAGAAACTCAAGGTTTGCACCGGCACATTCAAATTCGTTGCACTCGATGAAAACGAGCAACCCCTTCCCATTCCTTCTCAAGGATAAAAGCGATGGCTGACCAAGACTATGACATAATTGTGCTAGGTTCCGGCCCAGGTGGCTATGTTGCGGCTATCCGCGCGTCGCAACTCGGTCTAAAAACTGCGATTGTAGAGCGTGAGCTGCTCGGCGGCATTTGCCTCAATTGGGGGTGCATCCCGACCAAAGCCATGCTGCGTTCGGCGGAAGTCTTCCACCAGATGCAACATGCTTCAGACTATGGCCTCGGCGTAACCGGAAAGATCGAGGCCGATCTTGATGCCATCGTCAAGCGCAGCCGCGGGGTAGCGAAACAGCTCAATCAGGGCGTCACTCATCTGATGAAGAAGAACAAGATAACCGTCCATATGGGTGAGGGCAAGCTGACCGGTCCGACTTCGCTGACGGTGACAAGCAAGAAGGGTGAAGAACAGCTTGCAGCCAAACATATCGTAGTCGCCACAGGTGCGCGAGCGCGAGACCTGCCGTTCGCGCCTGCCGACGGCAAGCGTGTGTGGACCTATCGCCATGCTATGGTGCCACCTGAACAGCCGACCAAGCTATTGGTGATCGGTTCTGGCGCAATCGGTATCGAGTTCGCCAGCTTTTACAATGATATCGGAGTCGATGTGACCGTGGTCGAGATGCTGGATCGGATTGTGCCGGTTGAGGATGAGGATGTCTCTGCGTTCCTTGAGAAAAGCCTCACAAATCAAGGCATATCGATCATGACCGGGGCAGGGGTGGAAGATCTGAAGGTCGGCTCCGATGGCGTCATTGCAACAATCAAGGATAAGGCGGGCAAGGTAGAGGCCACGGAGTTCAGCCATGTGATCTCAGCAATTGGCATTGTGCCGAACACCGACGATATTGGGCTGGAGCAGCTTACCGATATGGAACGCGGATTTATCCAGATTGATCCCTATGGTCGCACCAAATCTCTTGGGCTTTGGGCGATTGGCGATTGCACGCCGGGCCCGTGGCTCGCTCATAAAGCCAGTCATGAGGGCGTAACCGCTGCGGAGGCAATTGCTAAGGAATTGGGCAACACTGATGTTCACCCGCACCCACTCGACCGTTTGGCGATCCCAGGCTGCACCTATTGCCACCCACAAGTTGCCAGCGTTGGTCTGACCGAGGCCAAAGCGAAACAGGCTGGTCATCAGGTGAAGGTTGGCAATTTTCCCTTTATCGGAAATGGGAAAGCGATAGCATTGGGAGAGGCTGAAGGGTTCATAAAGACAGTGTTCGATGCAAAAACAGGCGAACTGCTTGGCGCGCATATGGTAGGTGCGGAAGTGACCGAGCTGATACAGGGCTACACTGTGGGCAAGACGCTGGAAACAACGGAGGCAGAACTTATAAATACAGTGTTTCCGCATCCGACTCTTTCCGAGATGATGCATGAAAGCGTGCTCAGTGCTTATGGAAAGGCGGTGCATATCTGATGGCTGAAAAGGACGAAGAGATGGACCATGATAATGGGAACCCCTTTCTTACTCAGGAAGATCTCATTGCGCGGATGAGGGGAAAGATGTTTCCCAAAGGCAAGCAGTTTGCGCCTTCACTTGTGATGTGGGGCGATCCGCATGGTCACGACGAGGATATCGATGCGCTTAGTCACCTCTCCCCACCTGAAGAGGATGGCCATGAGACCAAGGATTGATGGCAAACGATAAAGAGGTTCTGGCCAAAGCAGATTGGGCTGGTGAACAGGGTAATCGCTGGCTGGCGAATGTTGACCGCCTTGAAACTATGCTCGCGCCGATCGGTGAGGCGTTACTTAGCCAGGCAAGCTTCATGCCGGGCGAAAGGGTGATTGACATTGGCTGCGGAGGAGGAAGCTCTACGCGTTCTATTGCCGCTTCAGTTTCTCCTGATGGTGAGGTACTTGGCGTCGATATCGCCGCTAACCTTCTAGATCATGCGGAAGGGCAAAGCTGCGGCTCTGACAACGTCCGATACCAATGTGCAGATGCAGCTGCAATGACGCTTACGGGCGAGCCATTCGATCGCTTACATTCGCGTTTTGGTTCGATGTTCTTTGACGATCCACATAGCGCTTTTGCCAATCTGCACAGCTTGCTCAAACCGCGCGCAAGGATTGACCTCGCCGTATGGGCGCACCCGCGCGAAAACCCATGGATGATGGAAATGATCCAGGTCGCGCGCAAGCATATTGATGTTCCACCAGCAGAACCGCGCGCACCGGGACCCTTTGCGTTTGAGGATTTGGATTACTTGGGCGAGATATTATCGGCTGGTGGATTTAGTAAAATGAATGCTGCGCCTTACCACGGTCAACAGGCTATAGTTGGGGCCGACTGTACCCCAGAAGATGCCACACGGTTCGTGCTTTCTTCCTTTGGCGTCGGTCAGATTATCAACCAGCAGGCCGATGACATTCGGGCAGCGACGACCGCCGATATGCAAGCAATGTTCAAACGCCACTTCACACCAGACAAAGGCGTTATACTTGGCTGCAAGGCTTGGCTGGTTTCAGCCATTGCATAGGAGAGCAAACGTCGAAGAAAAGTGGCGGACAGTCAGGGATTCGAACCCTGGAAGGGCTTGCACCCTTGCCGGTTTTCAAGACCGGTGCATTCGACCACTCTGCCAACTGTCCGCTTGGGGCTTGCTCGCTAGCGATGTAGTTTGATTTTGTCACCCCTTCTTTCTCGATTTTGGAGATGGTTTCGTGACTCATGGTACACATGACTTCCAAGCTGACCCGCGCAACGAAAAGATCGTTATCAATGTGAACGGCACGCTTGTGCCTAGAGCTGAAGCGAGTGTTTCAGTCTTTGACAGTGGGTTCATGCTGGGTGATGGCGTGTGGGAGGGGCTGCGCCTTCATCGCGGTAAAGTCGTCTTTCTCAACGCGCATTTGGATCGCCTTTATGAGGGTGCCAAAGCGATCGCTATGGATATAGGGCTTTCTCGAGAAGAGCTTGAACGTCGCATTGACGCGACAATTGATGGCAATCGAATGCGCGGTGAAGAAGGCGTCCACATCCGCTTAATGGTAACGCGCGGCATTCGCTCGACACCTTATCAGGATCCGCGCGTTGTTATCTCACCGGCGACAATCGTGATAATACCCGAGTACAAGGCGCCGCTACCCTCCACAATTGAGACTGGAATCCGACTGTTCACGGTCCATGTCCGGCGAGGCGATCCGGCTGTGCAGGATCAGAAACTTAATTCGCATTCAAAACTGAATTGCATCACTGCCTGTATTCAAGCCACGCAGGCGGGCGCGGATGAAGCGCTGATGCTTGACCCCCAAGGGTTTGTCGCAACCTGCAATTCAACCCACTTCTTCATTGTTCGAAAGGGAGAAGTATGGACCTCAAGCGGTGACTATTGCCTTGGCGGCATCACCCGATCCAACGTGATCCAGTTGTGCCGCGAAGCAGGTATTCCAGTCTTCGAAAAGAACTTCTCCCTGACCGATGTATACGGTGCAGATGAGGCTTTTGTGACGGGCACTTTCGCAGGAGTTGTACCCGTCACCGAAGTGGACGGACGGGCTCTAACAACTGCACGCGGACCGACGGTTGTGCGTTTGCAGGCATTGTATCGCGATCTCATGGATCGGGATGCCATATGAGTGACGCGCCCAAAGCTATTCGCATCGCCATGTGGTCTGGTCCGCGTAATATCTCCACTGCGATGATGCGCAGCTTTGGTTCACGCCGTGATTGTTCTGTAAGTGATGAACCCTTCTATGGCGCATTCCTCAAAGCAACTGGCGAACCGCACCCTTTGGCCGCAGAAACCATTGACGATATGGATTGTGATTGGGAAAGCGTGCTGGAAACACAATCCGGAACTGTGCCTGAGGGCAGGACAGTCTGGTATCAAAAGCATATGCCACATCACATGTTGGGTCCGATCTCTATCGATGACATGCCCCGGCATATTCATGCCTTTCTGATCCGAGCGCCGGAGCGGGTGGTCGCTAGCTACCGGGCGAAGAATGAGCTGCGTCGGCCTGAAATGCTCGGCTTTGCTCAGCTACGTAGCTACTTTGACAAAGAGGCAGATCGGTTGGGTCGCGCACCGGTGGTGATCGATTCAGACACCATTCTAGCAAGCCCTGAGGATGCACTTGAAGCACTTTGCATTGCCCTTGGCATCAAGTGGGATCGAACGATGCTTCGTTGGGAGCAAGGGCCCCATAAAGAAGACGGCATCTGGGGAACGCACTGGTATGACAGAGTAAACGCCTCAACAGGTTTTGACGGCGTACCGGGGCGCCTGCCGGAACTTGATGGCGACTACCACTCGGTCGCCAAAGCTTGCCGAGAGGATTATGAGTATCTAGCCAGATATGCGATTTCTCCAGGCGATTAGGACCTGGTCATGAGCGGTTCAAACAGTTGATGAGAAACACATCCAATGAAGAATTCCAGACTTGCTTCCTTTGCTCTTGTTACCGCAGCCTCATTGATCGTCGGAGCTTTGAGTCCGCTCGCTCCAACAGCACCTGTCAAAGCTCAAGTCGCGGCACGCGATGGGATTTCCTTTGACGCTTATCTCGAACGGATCAAATCACGCGCTCGGACCGAAGGAGTGTCTGAGCGTACGCTTCAACGAATGACCGCAGGGCTAACGCCCAATCCACGAGTTATCCGCCTCGATCAGGGACAGCCCGGCCGCCCGACGCGGCGCGGCTATCCGGCGATGGCGCCTTACATTGCAACCCATGTCAATTCGACGCGGATCAACAGCGGACGCCGGGTTTTTCAGGGAAACAGTGGCATTTTGCGCGCGGTTGAGCGCGAATATGGCGTTCCAGGTGAAATCATTGTCGCCATTTTTGGTCACGAAACCAGTTATGGACGTATTCGTGGTAACTTCGATCTATCCCGCAGCCTTGCGACACTTGCGTGGGAAGGGCGCCGCCGTGAACTCTTTGAGGGCGAGTGGATAGCTTTGATGAAGGTCGCTGACCGGGGATACTCCCGTTCTGAACTGGTCGGCAGCTACGCTGGCGCGTTTGGCAATCCACAGTTTCTGCCATCGGTATATCTGCGTCTGGCGACTGATGGAGATGGGGACGGCCGCGCCAATATCTTTACCAATCGCGCAGACACCTTTGCCTCAATTGCCAACTACTTTCGCGATGCGGGATGGCGTACTGGGCAACCTTGGGGCGTTCGCGCCTATGTGCCAAGTGGATTTGATGTCGATGCCTATAAGACGAAGCTTGTTTCTCCCGTCTGCTCGCGAGTGCATGAACGACACAGCCAATGGAAGACGGTCGCTGAATGGCGCGCCTTAGGTGTGCAGCCGCAACGCCCACTGCCTGACAATACATTGACCTCATTGTTTCAGCCCGACGGCCCTGGAAAGCCTGCTTGGCTGCTCACTGGCAACTACCGTGTGATCCTCGAATACAATTGCTCCAATTATTACGCGATGAGTGTCGGCCTGCTGGCGGACGAAATCGTGAACTAAGACACTTGCAACCCTCGCTTCGCGGCACAGCTAATACTATGCTGCCCGCGTGAATGGTACTCGATCTTTCAGCATGAGACGTGTTTGGGGCACTGTATTCGTTGTCCTGCTTACCTTGTCTCCGTACCAATTGGCGGCACAGAGTGCTCCACCGATACCCTCGGCCGATGAGGTGCCGATTGTTCTGCTGGTCGATGTTACCAGCGATCAGGTGCTCTATAAACGCGAAGCGGATCGGCGCTTTGTGCCCGCTTCAGTCACCAAGGTGATGACCCTCTTTCATGCCTTTGAACTGATTGATGAAGGGTATCTAGACCCAAGCCAGCAGTTCCAAATGCAGAAGGAAACTTGGGAGGAATGGTTTCGCAAAGG
>JBCDKX010000060.1:0-15823 GCA_038746055.1 Pseudomonadota bacterium | reverse complement strand
CATATCCTTCGCTTCGTCCCCAATCACGACCTTCAACCCAGTCCCGCCTTCAATCAGCGCTGCTTCAGTCTCGGACACATCATCAGTGTTCACAAAGCCCTCGATCGGCTGGTTCTGACGCGCGGCGAATTCGCGCACTTCCTGAGTGATTGCCATCGAGCAGAACTTCGGCCCGCACATGGAGCAGAAATGTGCGGACTTTGCGCCTTCGGCTGGGAGGGTCTGGTCGTGATATTCCTCGGCCGTTTCGGGATCGAGCGAGAGGTTGAACTGATCACGCCAACGGAATTCGAAACGCGCCTTTGACAAAGCGTCATCGCGCACCTTGGCTGCCGGGTGGCCTTTGGCAAGATCCGCTGCATGGGCGGCAAGTTTGTAGGTGATCACACCCGTCTTCACATCATCGCGGTCGGGCAGGCCAAGGTGCTCCTTGGGCGTCACATAGCACAGCATTGCGGTCCCAAACCAACCTATTTGCGCAGCGCCAATGCCAGAGGTGATATGATCATAGCCCGGCGCAATATCGGTCACCAGCGGCCCAAGCGTATAGAACGGCGCCTCACCGCACGCCTTCAATTGCTTATCCATATTCTCTTTGATCTTGTGCATGGGCACGTGGCCCGGCCCCTCGATAATGACCTGCACATCCTGCGCCCACGCGCGCTTGGTGAGCTCGCCGAGGGTATACAGCTCGGCAAATTGCGCTTCGTCATTGGCGTCGTTGATACAGCCGGGGCGCAAGCCATCGCCCAGCGAATAGGCGATGTCATAGGCCTTCATAATCTCGCTGATCTCGTCGAAACGCTCGTAAAGGAAGCTCTCCTTGTGGTGCGCCAGACACCATTTCGCCATGATCGAGCCGCCACGGCTGACGATTCCGGTGATACGCTTGGCGGTCATCGGGATATAGGGCAGGCGCACACCTGCGTGGATGGTGAAATAGTCGACGCCCTGCTCGGCCTGTTCGATGAGGGTGTCGCGGAAGATTTCCCAAGTGAGCTCTTCGGCGACCCCGCCCACTTTCTCAAGCGCTTGGTACATTGGTACAGTGCCAATGGGCACAGGCGAGTTGCGGATGATCCATTCGCGCGTGTCGTGGATATTGCGGCCGGTGGAGAGGTCCATGATCGTATCCGCGCCCCAGCGACAGGCCCAGACCATTTTCTCGGTCTCGGTCGCCACATCGCTCGCAACGGCTGAATTGCCGATGTTGGCGTTGATCTTCACAAGGAAATTGCGCCCGATAATCATCGGTTCGCTCTCCGGGTGGTTCACATTGTTGGGCAGGATCGCGCGGCCGCGCGCCAGTTCATCGCGGACAAATTCCGGCGTGATAAAGTCCGGGATCGAGGCGCCCCAATCATTGCCGTCACGCACATGGTCCTGGATGATCTCACGGCCGAGATTTTCGCGCTCGGCGACATATTCCATCTCGGGCGTGATGATCCCTTGGCGAGCATAGTGCATCTGCGTGACATTGCCGCCCCCGCCGATGCCGCCCTTGGCGCGCAAGGGGCGCTTCACCGGCAGCGGAAAGTTGGGCACGCCGCCAGAGCGATCCGGACCCAATTGACCGTTATCCTCCGGCTTTACCTCACGCGCCGCATAATCCTCCACATCACCGCGCGCGTGGATCCAGTCTTTGCGCAAAGGGGCAAGGCCGGTGTTGATATCGATCATGGCGCGCGGATCGGTATAAGGCCCTGAGGTGTCATAAACCCGCACCGGCTCCTCGCCATCTTCGAGCGTAATCTCACGCATGGCGACACGAATGCCAGAGCCCGTGCGCGCGCCAACATGGACCTTGCGGCTGCCTCTAATGGGGCCAGTGGTCACGCCTATCTCTACGGGTGAATTGATGTCGGCCATGTGCGTTGCTCCGATGTTAGACGGAAGTAACGGGCCTTCGACAGACTCATAGCGAGCGCGTCCAACCACTCCCTCCGCCTGTGTTAACAGGTTCAGGTTCAACGGGTCGGACGGTGCTCAACCGTCCCTCTCAGCCTCAGTCTTAAAGAAAAGACAAGCAGGCTCCCCGGGGATGTAGTGTTGTTAGACCGGTAAGCGATAAAAAGCTAGTAAGCTCGCTATCAATTGGACATATTCTTGGCCCACCAGGCCGCCAGCTCTTCATTGCGTTGGCGCTCAAGTTTTTTAGCGCCCCATTCGGTGGCCATAATGGTTGCCAAGTCTGTGCGTATTTCATCGGCGTATTTGTCCTCATCGCGCAGGACATCCCGGCTCCACTGCAGATATGTCTTGGCCCGCATCAGCTCATAGAACAACAGCGAATGCGGCATGGATTCGGGCTTTTGCGCAAACTGCGCATCACGAATTTCAATAGCTTTATCAAAGTCTTTGATTGCCAATTCATAACTCGCCGGTTGCATCTTAAGATAAACATAGGCGCGCTGGGCGTAATTGGCGTGATACCGCGGGATTCCGTCTCCATCTATTTCTGAGAGCTCCTTGTCGGCACCGATCAAACCGCCAATGATAGGCAAAAGTGCACTGATCGGCCGCAGGACCTCATCGTCAGTGTTTGGAACTTGCTCCTGAGCATCTGGAGAGTCTGATTCCGATCCTTTTCCACGGCGTTTGCGCGCGGCGCGGAACATACGGAAGATCTCATTCCGCTTGGCCTCCGATGCATTCTTGAAGACTTCTGTAAGGTCACTCTGATCGGCCACATCGAATTCAAAATCCACCGCAGCAGCTTCGTCAAACGCATCTTGTGCCTTTAGATCGGCATCTTCTTGCGCCGTGCGTTTCCCTACTGCTGTAACCACCGCAGTGTTTGCCACATCGGCAGCAATGGACTGGAACTTGGTTTGCGCGAGAGTATTGACTTCAGCGGCAGCCAAAGACTTCACCTGCTCTTTAAGGCTCACCAGCAGTGTGTCATCAGATTCACGTATGGCTGACTGCAGTTTCAGCCGCGTCCACAAATAGCCAAAGTACAAACCACCAACGAAGAAGTAGACGATACAAAAGCTCGAAAAGGCTGAAAAGGTCGACACCATTGCGGTGTCACCGTGAACCACGGCAACCGCCTTACCGACCTCATCTGAGGCCACATCAAGAGTTTGGAAGATCGTACCGGCCTGCACAAGCGACACGCCGATTATGATCTTGGTAAGCCAGTCAGAAACGTCTTCAAGATTGGTGTTGGGACGATGACCACCTGACGGCCTCTGCCCATTTGTTACTGAACCATTCGATGGACGTTCCATCATTCTTCCCCCTGATAAATCAGATTTTAGTCGGCTTATGCGTCGCCTTGAATTGCACCTGGTGTCGGCGCTGGTGTGGGCAGCAGCTTGGCAGATGGTGGCTTCCAAGCGGCACCTTCAGGCGCTGGCGCGGGCTCAGCCGGAGCCACCGGGGCCGGACTTGAAGGCGAGGCGAGCTCCTCAGAACTTCCCAGGGGACCGGTTTTTGGAAGACCGAACAGGAAACCAACCAGTGCACCCGCCACAAGGCTGCCTCCGCCCAGCACAGTAAACATGGCGACGATCTGGGCCCATTTTGCAAATGTATCGGTGTTTAGTGCAAACCCAAGAATAAGCAGGAAGCCAAAAACCAGAAAGCCCACGCCAATCAGCAGGGCCAGACTGCCCTGGCGTCTGGCTCTCTTGTCCTTCTGTTCCTTATCCTCTTCAGGCTTCACTCTTGGATCGGCCTCTTCTGCGTCAACTGGCTCAGACATCAACTTCCTCCACAAGCACTTTGCCGAATTTGAATTCTGGCATTTGTCCTAACTCCCAACTGCAGTTTCGGGACTGCCAAGCTCAAACACAGTCTTGTCCGCCGCGCTTGGCAGAAGTCTGTCGCGAGCTGCTCGGAATGCCGCAAGATCTGCTCCATAAGAGCGCTCCAGCCGGCCATGACGCAGATCATGGTGCTTACCCCAATGCTGCGCATAAGGAATGCCTGCGTCATCGAGCGCTGTTCGGATCCGTTCCATCATCGGCAATGTCCCACCATGAGCAAGGCCGTCAATATCAATCACGCAGGTCGGATCGAACCGGGTAAATGATAGATATCCGGGCGTTTTCTGGACGAAGCGACAGGCGAAGGCGAGCGGAGCGGGTCCGTGATCCTTATGGGTTTTGATGAAGATATCGAGCGCTTCGTCGCTGCGACTTGCGGGAACTGCTATGGCTGCACCGGCGGTCGCTCGTCGCGGAGTGGTGTAGTTGAAGGTCTGACCCCAGGTCCCAACTTTGTTGCGGAACAGGCTGAGCTGCAGCTTAAAGATCTGGGTGGCGATCAACGGCGTAAAGGCAGAGGCGCTTTCCAGCAGTTTGCCCACGAACTCAGCCAGGTCATAGGTCGGACCCCATTTGCCCTGTTCACGGTAATCGATCGTGTGGGTCGGATCCCACGGCAGCTTGTACATAAGCTTCACCCGCGTGGGATCATCGGGCGCATGAGGGTTTAAAACAAACTGGAAGAAATAGGGCTGTGGGTTACCTGCCGGTACATCGACATCGCCGGGAATATCGAGCGAAGCCGGGTCAAGACTGCGCATTGCATTGCGCAGTTTGCTGTCATAGGCGTGCTCAAATTGCGAGGAGCTGAGCAGGAAGATCGGCACCGTCTCCACGACCACGGCATGGATGACCCCCAACAGACCAAGGCTGCACAGCGCTGCGTCGAACAGATCATCGTCGCGTTTGAGCGTACTTCCGAATTCAGCGACAAGCTCTGGCTTAAGAACTTTCTTACCAGGCCGCTCCAGCCACAGGTTCTGGCGATCCACACTAAGGAGTTGGATCGCGACAACGCGGCTTTGCATCGCCCCCTCACCAATCGCGGAACCATGGGTGCCGGCCGACATGGCACCGACATAGGTTTGCCCGTTTGATGCACCGGTGGTCGCCAAAGAGCGCCCAAACTCACGTTCAATGGTGTGGTTTAAATAGGAGATCGTCTGCCCACACTGGAGCAGCATCAGCCCATCAGGATCGCCGGCAAAACCCGGATCAAGATTGCGCGGGCGGAGCCGGTTCTTGCGGCGCGACCAGGTGGTGTCGAGCATCCAGCAATTTTCCTGGGCGGAAATCTTCGAAAACGACCAATTGGAAGCAAGCGGCCGAATGGTCGCCCCGGATTGCCGAGCCTCATCGATCAGATCGAGCACGAGCTCTGCTGATTGACGCAGGCTATTCGCGGTCATCTTCCCAGCCGCCGGGAGCAATTGGTAATGCCGCTGCACAGTGGCCGATTGCGACTGGTGGAAATTCTCCCACTGCGTTGAAGCAACACGCTTAAGTTGCGGGCTAGCCGTCATCGGAGCCGCCCTGATCAGTAGGGGCGCGCGCTGCCCGCCCTTCATCTGCGGGTGCTTCACCAAACTCACCGGCTCCGTCATTGGGGCCAGGATGGCAGAGATAGCGCAGCTGCGTATCCTGATAAGCGCCAAGCGTCACCGTGCTGAGCAGGGAACGCCAGAACGACTGCTTTACATAGACTTCAGCGATACCATTGCCGTTGCAATCTATGTCAGCAGACTTCGAGACCGCGCCAAAGTAACTCTCGACCTTGGCAGGTTGACGCAGGCCGACAGTTTCCGGTGGCTGCACACGGAAGACATGCGTAGTTGCGCAACCACCTAATAAAAGTGGGATCAACAAAACCGATACAAACTGCCGCTTCATTGCACTTACCCCCCAAAGGATTATGCAGAATCAGAAACAGCGCCCGACAAATATTATTGTCATGCCAGACTATTTGTATTCAAAATCTCAGTAAGTGTAGAAAAACACCACTCGTTATTAGCAGGCAACTGCCTTATCTACGTTTCCTTGGGCAGAGTCAGTAAGCACACCGCTAACAGCAGCGTTGCTGCCACTCCGCTCGCCCCGGATGGCATCAGGCCGCCGCCGGTAACCGACTGACTTAGACCAAAGCCCATCACCACTGCATTGGTGAACAGTGCAATCAGACCAACGATAAATGTCAGTCCGCCCAGTGCTTTTGCGCCTTGTTGCAACTTTGCATAGCCGAACACCATAGCGGCAAGGCCAAGCAGAACTTTGGCAGAGTTATAGCCAAAGAACGACAAAGCGACCACCGAACCTGCCACGCCGCCAAGCTCTGCGTTGGCTTCGGCTGCTTCGCGGAATGGTCCGAATTGCACCAGACCAATTCCGACCTGGAAAATATTGAGCACTGCCGACATCGCAATCGCCGACCAACCCAGTGTCAGATTCTTTGCCTGCACCAGAGCCGAGCCGGCCAGCGCTGCCATAAGCGTGAAGAGCAGCGCCTCAAACGACCACAGCGGGCTACGGTTCACGTCGGGGGCAAGGATATAAAGCGCAGTGTAGACGGGCTGCGACAGCGCCGCGAGCACCAAGAGCCATGCAGTGAGTTTGACGGTGCGGTCGTATGTGATGTCCATGAATAAGGTCCCCTCTTGTTTGACCATTCTTCTCTCTTTTCGAACGCCATGCAAGCGCGGTTACACGCACATCCACTAGCGCAAAAAATCGAACAGGGCTGACACAAGCGCCTTGGACGTGCACACTGCTTGGTGAGAGAAGAAAAAGGGAGGCCTTACATGGCTACCGCTGCGACCAGCCAGAAGGCGATCGCTCCATTCGATGTGAGCGACGAGATATTGTACGTCGAAGACAGTTGGCGTGAGAAATTCGCCTATCTGCGAGCCGAAATGCCGGTTAGCTACTGCCCCGAAAGCCCGTTTGGTGGCTATTGGTCGGTGGTAACACATGATCTGGTAGGCGCGGTTGAGCTGGATTGGCAGACTTACTCAAGCTCCTATAAAAACGGCAATATTGTTATCGCTGACCCGCCGCCTGAGAGCAATCTGCAGAACTTTATCGCCTCCGACCCGCCGGTTCATACCGAGCAGCGCAAGGTCATCACTCCCGCCTTCTCACCCAGCCAGATGAAAGGTCGCGAGGAACAGGTGGTGGAACTGTGCACCGAGCTGTTCGATGGGCTCCCACAGGGCCAAACCTTCGATTGGGTCGAGCGGGTGTCTATCCCGCTGACAATGGGGATGCTGTGCATTCTCTTTGATATGCCCTTGGATGAACGACCACAGATGAAGACCTGGTCGGATTATGCTGGCGGCGTTTCCTCCGATAATCTCAACGAGGAATGGCGCGCGGAATGGATGCAGCAGATGCAGGCGATGCTGGTGCGCTTTGACCAGCTGTTTGACGCACGGCGCGGGGCAGAACCAGCCGATGATCTCATCAGCCGGATGGTGCATTCTGACGCAATGGGCAATCTCAATCCGTTTGAGCGGCTGGCCAATATCGCGCTGCTGATCGTGGGCGGTAATGATACGACCCGCAATTCAATGAGCGGGTTGATCGCGGCCTTGAATGAGTTTCCCGGTGAGCTGGACAAGCTGCATGACGATCCCAAGCTGATCGCCAATGCTGCCCAAGAGATCATCCGTTGGCAGTCGCCCGTGCTGCACATGCGCCGCACGGCCATGTGCGATACCGAGCTTGGCGGTCAGTTCATACCCAAGGGTGAAAAGGTGGTGATGTGGTATATCTCGGCCAATCGCGATGAAGCGGTGTTTGAGGAAGCGGACAGGTTTGACGTGACCCGCAAAAATGCCCGGCGGCATCTGGCGTTCGGGCATGGGGTGCACCGCTGTGTCGGTGCGAAGCTGGCGGAAATTCAGATCGGCACGGTGATCACCCAGATTGTCGAGCGGGGATGGCATGTGGTGCAGGATGGTCAGGTGGAACGGGTCAAGAGCCCGTTCCTGCGCGCCTTTGCCAGCATGCCTGTGCGGATCGAGCAGCGCGCTTAGGCGAAACGCGCAGGAATCTCCGGATCAGTGGTGTCGAGCAGCGGGATCTCCTCCTCACCTAGCCCATCGTAGGCCTTGGCCCAATGATCGATCCACTGCGGGTCTTCGACATTGCTCGGATGATAGCCCGGCATCAGCGCCCGCAACATCGCCGGGGCGGAGTGGAGGAAGAACCGCCCAACCATTCCATAGAGCGCGAGACGGCTGGAGAGCTTGCCCCAAAGTCCATCACGCTTAAGCATGCGCACATAGGCCTTTCGGCTCATCCAAGCGACATGCCAGGACCCGAAGAGCAAGCCCCATTGTTGTGCGAGATAGTCTTTCCCGAACAGATGTTTGTAGAGATCAAAGGCGACGTTTTTATGCTCGGTCTCTTCGACCATATGCCACAGCACCAGCGAAGCAACATTGCTATCAGCACCAGCAAATAGATCACCGCGCTGCTTGATTAGCCATTCGGTCATCCCGATAGTCATCGTCTCAAATCCGGCAGTGTAAGCCAGCCGCCATTTGAGACTGCGTTTCTGGAATTTGGCGTAATCCCGCTCCATCATTGCTTCGACTTCAGCAAGTTCAGGGTAGCGCGTCTTGAGGATATCATTGTAGCGGCGATGATTGCGATAATGCGCGCCTTCCTGCCCCATAAAGCCCTTCACATCGGCTTTGAGCTCTGGGTCATCGACACGGCTAAGCGCCTCACGCACTGTCATGATTAGAAATGGCTCGAGATAGGGCATGGTAAGCGATGCGCCATTGACCATATGGCTCCACTCGGGTCGCGCCTTGTTCCACACCGGATCGATCGCCTCTTCGAATGTGAACGGGATACGGCGGACGAGAATTTCGGGCCTAAGAGCTTTAGAGGCACTCATGCTGCACTCCTGATGTGAGAATATTGCTTCCAAGTGCCCCATAAGAGCAACGCAAAGCCGAGATGGACGCCGATCATAGCGGGCCAGCCAGAGACGAAGATGATGTTGTTAAGGGTGACATCGCCCGGAAACGGTCCGCCCCCAAATTCCAGACTGCGCGTGCCGAACAGAGCGTTGGCGATCGCAGGCAAAGTGAACAACCAGCCAAACGCAAGGCACGACCAGAACAGCACGGTCTGGGCCCGGTCGCTCAGACGAATATAGGTGCCTGCTGCGCCAATAGCGATCAGCATCGTGCCGTTGGTGATGCCCTCCAAATGGGCCATATTCCACGCGCGGCGGTCGCCGGGAATGTCGGCCGGAATATCCTGCACGAAGGGCCACAGGTCGATCGCCCCCAACAGAAAAAAGAAGTAGAACCAGCCCGTGGCAACTGACGAAATCAGCAGCCCCACGCCATTGATCACCAATAGCGACCTGCGCTTGTCCGTGAGTGTTTGCGTATCCCTGCTCAATCTGCCTCTCCCCTGGCGATCGGTACGACATTTGTGGCGCCTGCCTGTTGCTCAAGCTTCAGTGCCTCTGGGCCCAACATCTCTGGGCTCAATCGAGCAAGCGCGCGCTCGCTCCATTCGGCCCATTCGCGTTCGTAAATAAGCGCCACTTCAAGCGCGAGTTGGCGCCCAATATCGGTAAGATTGGTCGATCCCTCGAGCGCGTCATACTTCGCCTGATATTGCTTTAGATGGTCCCGGTGACGCTCGCGCCGCGCGAGAATATTGGCGCGCAAAGCCTCAATATCGACATGCTCCAAGGCGTAGAGCTGAACGAGAAAATCGTCCTTTAACTCCTGCACTTGGCTAGGCTTCTGGGACCATTCAACCAGACCCTTGCGACCCTCGGCTGTAATACTGAAAACGATGCGGTTGGGTTTACCTGATTGCTCAATCTCTTGTGAGCTAGCCCATCCGCGCTCCTTGAGCTTGCCTAGCTCGCGATAAATCTGGGAATGTCGCGCGCGCCAGAAAAAGCCGGTGGAATCGTCAAACTGCTTGGCGATATCGTAGCCGGACTTCTCACCGTCGGTCAGCGCGACCAAAATAGCATGTTGCAATGACATAGTATCGCTCTCTCATATGACACTAAGTGCATATATATGTCATTAATGTCATATGAGTCAAATTCACTTGCGAAAAGGCGTGAGGATCGGAAAGAAGGTGCCGCAATCAGGAGACGCCAAGAATGCCGTTCAAAATGACTGAGATGGTGGGCTGCGAATTCCCGCTGTTTGCTTTTAGCCATTGCCGCGATGTGGTGGTGGCGGCGAGCCGCGCTGGTGGCTTTGGCGTGCTGGGCGCGGTCAAATATACGCCGGAACAGCTGGAACATGAGCTCAAATGGATCGACGATCACATTGATGGCATGCCCTATGGGATCGACGTGCTCATCCCCGAAGTGCAGGCGGTCGATAGCAGCGTCAGCATGGATGCCATTATCGCGCAGATTCCAAGCAAATATCGCGACCTGACTGCCACAATCCTGCGCGATGCGGGGATTGCGGAAGCTGCAGCGACGCCCAAAGGCGGATCACAAGCGCCCAACACTTCGCTCGGACAGGAACTGCTTGAGGTGAGTTTTAATCACCCGGTACGGCTGATGGCCAATGCGCTTGGCACCGCGCCGCCGGAAATGATCGCAGCGGGCAAGAAACACGGCATTCCGGTGGCGGCTCTGGTGGGTGCCAAGGAACACGCCGTCAAACAAGTCGAAGCGGGCGTTGATATTATCGTTGCCCAAGGCGGCGAAGGCGGTGGGCATTGCGGTGATGTTTCAACCGTTGTCCTGATCCCTGAGGTTGTTCGCGCTATCCGTGAAGCGGGCGCTGATATTCCGGTGCTTGCGGCCGGCGGGATTATGACCGGCGAACAAATGGCGGGAATGATGGCAATGGGTGCAGCCGGCGCCTGGTGCGGGAGCGTGTGGTTGGCCTCGCCCGAAGCCGAAACCACTGAGGTTTTCCGCGACAAGATGATCGCCGCTGGTTCGCGTGACACCATCCGCTCCAAACACCGCACCGGCAAATTCTCTCGCCAGCTCAAGAGCGAATGGCATGACAAATGGGCGCAGGCAGGCCTCCCAGCCCTCCCCATGCCCCTCATGAGCCTGCTGGCCGAACCCGTGCTGAGCGCGATTGATCAGGCTGCAGTCAGCGGCAACAAAGAAGCTCAAGCGCTCTCAAGCTATTGGGTCGGACAGGGCCTCGGCCTCGTTCAAGATTCACGCGGGGTGGGCACAATTGTGCAAGACTTCAAGGCAGGCTTTGCGCGCGGGTTTGAAGGACTGGCAGAAGCGGTTGAGTAGATCGCTATGGAGGCGAGGACCAGCGTCTATTCGATTACCCGCCCACGCACCATCACGAAGTCGACATCTTCCAATACAGTGACATCTTCGAGCGGGTTACCATCAACCGCGATGATGTCAGCCGAGTACCCCGGCTTGAGCTGGCCAATTTCATCGCCGAGGCCAAGCACATCTGCCGCGACAGTCGTCGCGCTGGCAAGCGCTTCGCGATTGCTCATCCCGCCAGCGACCAATAGGGCGAACTCACCGGCATTCTCGCCATGGGGAAAGACCCCCGCATCGGTACCAAAAGCAATCGGCACATTGAATTCAATGGCGCGCTGAACGATCGTTTCAGCATAGGCGGCAACAACGCGGATCTTCTCTTCAACAATCGGTGTGTAGAAACCTGTCCCCAGCCCCTTCTTGATACCTTGAAACGCCATCAGCGTCGGAACAAGAATGGTACCGCTTTCATTCATCGCCTCGGCAGCCGCATCATCGATGTAGGTGCCGTGCTCAATCGTCTGGACGCCCGCGCGCGCAGCAGCTTCGATCCCGCGCGCGCCGTGAGCATGGGCCGCGACATTAAGGCCAAGGCTCTCAGCGGTCTCAACAATGGCGACCATTTCAGGATTGGTGAAATGCGCCTCCAACCCGCGGCCCTGCTGTGAAAGCACGCCGCCAGTTGCGGTGATCTTGATCAGATCGGCACCATATTGCGAAGCCTGCCGCACTTTTTCGGCGCATTGGACAGGCCCCGTGCAGGCAAAGCCGCTTGCCAGCACCTCGTTCACGTCGCGCGTAAAGCCGCTGATGTCGCCATGTCCGCCAACAATTGAGATGGTGCGCGCGGCCGTCACCACGCGCGGCCCTGGGACAATGCCTTCCTCCGTTGCCCGGCGCAGCGACTGGGTCACTTGGTCGGTGCGGCTTCCAAGGTCACGAATGGTGGTGAATCCGGCGAGCGCAGTAATACGCGCGTTTTTGGCCGCGATCAGAGTGGAATACTCGGGCGGCGTTGTGGCCTGACGCCAGAACTCGCCTGATGGGTCGCCCGAGAGGTGCGTGTGCAGGTCAATCAGACCAGGAAGAACCGTCTTGCCAGAGAGGTCAATGCGATCCGCACCTTCCGCCTCCAACGCCGCGACCTCTGCGGCATCGGCCGCATAGATGCCCGACACCTTGCCATCAACCACGACGATAACTTGTGGCCCCGTGGGATTGCTGTTTGCATCGGTGATGACGCTGCCAGCATAGATCAACGTGTCTGCAGCTGCTGGTGAAGCGACACTAGCCAATATCGCAGCGCCAGCCGCAACAAGTGCGCGCAAAGGGGTGAAGAGTGTCATGTTCTGATTTCCCTCTCTCTTTTTTGAGGCGGTGATGGCGCTTCGATTGTGTTCTGACAAGAGCTCTGCGGCCAACAAAGCGCTAAGCTGCGGCCTGCCACTCAGCGATTGCATCAATCGGAAACAGCAACATGATGACGGTTAGCGTCAGCCCGTCGCGCACTACCCAAGCGGCAAGCACTTCGAGCACAATCGCGCCCACTATCGTTACCTTAATCGGCAATCGCATGGCGAGGTAGAACCCAAAGGCCATCCAACCAATATCGGCAAAGGAGTTGAGCACACTATCGCCCGAATAACCCCAGTTGGCCGTCACCGAGCGGAACCGATCGATCACCATCTGCGTGTTTTCGAGCACTTCCCAAGCTGCCTCAAGAAACACCGCCAGCGGCAGACCCCATTGGACCGCATTCTCGCCGCCAATCTTCGCTTTGGCGAAGAGCAGCCATCCGAGCGCATAAAAAATCGGTCCGTGGATGATGTGGCTCGGCGTATACCAATCGGCAATATGCTGGCTGTTGCCCATGGAGTTGATGTCGCCATGCCACAGCTTCACATAGCCGCACTCGCATATTGGTGGACGGCCCATCGCCAGGAGGATACCTACAGTCACCGCCGTAATTACGATGGAGACGAGGATTGTAGTGCGGTTGGGTGTGAGGATGGCCATAAGCAAAGTTCTGAATCAAAAAGGGTTCAGACGCAAGTTGGTCGCTCCACAGCCAATGTAGCGTTGCCCATGCACCCCGCGTGTCCTAGGGGCTTTACAGAGATGAGCGACTCACAAGTTGATTACGTCATAGTCGGCGGCGGGCTTGCAGGCGGTTTGATTGCGCTTGCGCTCCAGCGTGCTCGGCCCGAATTTCGCATCCGTCTGATCGAAGCGGGCCGCTCTATCGGTGGCAATCATCGTTGGAGCTGGTTTGACAGCGACTTGTCAGACGCAGGCCGCACATTGCTTTCGGCCTTTCGCCAGACCGATTGGGCGGGCGGCTATGAGGTGCGCTTTCCCAAATATCGCCGTAAGTTGAAGACTGCCTATCGCTCCATGGCGTCCTCCGACTTTCACGAGGGGATTGTGCGCGAACTGCCAAAGGATTCAGTCATTTTGGGACGCAAAGCGGTGGGTCTTGATGCCCGCGGCGTAGATCTAGGTCCCTCGCAATATGGCCCGGCTGAACGCATAACCGCGCGCAGCGTCATCGACTGTCGCAGCTTTAAGCCAAGCCCGCATTTGAAAGGCGGTTGGCAGGTTTTTCTGGGCCGTCACATGCGGCTCGACAAGCCCCACGATATCGAGCGGCCCGTCATTATGGACGCAACCGTCGATCAGCTCGCGCCGCATGGCAACGGCGGTTCCTACCGCTTCGTCTATGTCCTGCCGTTAGGTGCGCATGATGTCTTTATCGAAGACACTTATTACGCCGATGACCCGCTGCTTGACCGCAACGCTCTGTCTGGTCGGATCGACCAATATGCCCACGCTCATGGCTGGACCGACGGTACGCCGGTGGGCCACGAGGCAGGCGTCTTGCCGGTCCTAACCGGCGGCGATTTTGCTGCCTATCAGAACGAAGTGCGTATTCCGGGAGTTGCCATCGCTGGTGCGCGTGGTGGCTTTACTCATCCGCTAACCAGCTACACGATGTGTATTGCGGTCGAAAATGCTCTCGCCATTGCGAAGGAAGCTGACCTGTCAGGTGAACAGCTTGCCGCCTTCTTCGATGCCCGCGCGCGCAGACATTGGGCAAAAACGGGATATTACCGGCTGTTGGCGCGTTTCCTCTTCTTTGCGGCCAAACCGGAGAAGCGCGTGAAAGTGTTTCAGCGCTTTTACAAGTTGCGCGAGGGGCTGATCGAGCGGTTTTACGCTGCACGATCCCCGCTCTTTGATAAGGTCCGCGTCCTATGGGGAGAGCCCCCCGTAGCTATACACTCGGCCATGATGGCCATGTTTAAGTCGGGTCCGGCATTAAAGTCGGAGAAATCCGACAGAGGCGCAGCACAAGCCGCGCTCGATGAAGATTTGCAAACGGAGGCAAGGCCATGAACGCCGATCCCACTCTCGATTTCGCCCCGGCTCAAACCGGAGAGCGCGGAATAAATCCCATGATCGCCGAGAAATACGCAGGGCGTAGCGCCTGTGTGGTCGGTTCCGGGTTCGGCGGTATGGCTTTGGCGCTACGCTTGCAATCGCATGGCATCGCCACAACCGTGGTCGAAGCGCGCGATAAGCCCGGTGGCCGTGCGTATTTTTGGGAGAAAGACGGCTTTACCTTTGATGCTGGCCCAACGGTGATTACTGATCCGCCGTGCCTCAAGGAGCTGTGGGAGCTTACTGGCCACGATATTGCTGAAGATGTTGAGCTCATGAAGGTCCACCCGTTCTACCGTCTCAACTGGCCCGACGGCACCAATTTCGATTACTCCAACGATGACGAGGAATTGAACGCCGAAATCGCCAAGATGAACCCGGACGATGTGATTGGTTATCAGCGCTTCCTCGAATATTCAGCGCGCGTGCATGAAGAGGGCTACCTCAAACTCGGCACCAAGCCGTTTCTCGATTTCAAGTCGATGCTGAAGGCCGCGCCAGCGCTGGTCAAGGAACAGGCCTGGCGCAGCGTCTATTCGATGGTCTCAAGCTATATTCAGGATGAACGTCTGCGTGAGGCGTTCAGCTTCCATACGCTGTTGGTGGGTGGTTCGCCGATGAAAACCAGCGCAATTTACGCGCTGATTCATAAGCTTGAAAAAGATGGTGGCGTGTGGTGGGCACGCGGCGGGACCAACCGTTTGATTGCTGGCATGGTGCGCCATTTTGAGCGTCTGGGTGGCACAATGCGTGTCGGTGACCCGGTGGTACAGGTGCACACGCAAGGCACCAAAGCGACCGAGGTGGAGACCAAATCAGGTTGGAAGCAGCGCTTTGACGCTGTCTGTTCCAACGCCGACATCATGCACTCCTATAAGGACCTGTTGAGCAGTTCTGACCGCGGCAAGAAGTATGCGAAATCGCTCTCGCGCAAGAGCTACAGCCCGTCTCTCTTTGTCGTGCACTTTGGGCTGGAGGGCACTTGGCCAGGCATTGCCCATCATATGATTCTGTTCGGCCCGCGCTACAAAGAGCTAGTGGACGATATCTATAAGCATGGCGTTCTGCCACAGGATTTCTCGATCTATCTGCACCACCCCACCGTTACTGACCCCTCAATGGCTCCTAAGGGCATGAGCACTTTCTACGCGCTCGTACCTGTGGCTCATATGGGTAAGATGCCGATCGACTGGGATGTCGAAGGCCCCAAGTTCGAAAAGATGATCTTGGACGAGATCGGTCGCCGGCTGATCCCGGATATTCACGACCGGATTGTCACCAAATTTTCCTATGCGCCCAAGGACTTCCAGAGCGACCTCAACGCCCATATGGGCAGCGCTTTCAGTCTCGAACCTGTGCT
>JBCDKX010000059.1:0-15834 GCA_038746055.1 Pseudomonadota bacterium | reverse complement strand
TACGACATTGAGCCAGATATCGTCGCGACTGCGAAGGGTCTTGGTGGAGGCTTCCCGCTTGGTGCTGTGCTTGCGACCGAGAAAGCAGCGCGAGGCATGACCCTTGGAACCCATGGCTCAACCTATGGCGGTAATCCGCTTGCCATGGCTGCTGGGAGTGCGGTGATAGAAGCGGTTGCTAACCCTGAATTTCTGGCTGATGTGGCAGAGAAAGGTGAGCGTATCCGTGCACGTCTCGAGCAATTTATCGGGAATTACCCAGATCTATTTGAACTTGTACGCGGTAAGGGCCTGATGCTTGGGCTCAAGATGAAGGTTGAAAGCCGCCCCTTCTTTGTGCACCTTCGCGATAATTACCAACTCTTGACGGTTGCGGCAGGCGACCAGACCCTTCGGGTAATCCCGCCCCTTGTGATAAGCGATGTCGAAATAGAGGAATTCTTCGACAAGCTCTCCGCCGGGGCTGCAAGTTTCAAATTGCCTGAGCCTGCCTAATGTCAGTGGACGAACAGCACTTTCTCGATTTGAGCGACGCGGGGGCCGAAGCAATTGCGGCAATGATTGTTGACGCAATCGATCGAAAGGGCGCGCGGGGACGTTTGCCAAAGGGCGTATCTGACAAAGATGCACCTCTGGCGGGGCGTGTCCTCGCTCTTGTTTTTGAGAAGAATTCCACCCGCACTCGCATAAGCTTCGATATCGCAATGCGGCAATTGGGCGGAACCGTACTGATCCTTGAAGCTGGATCAAGTCAACTTGGACGCGGTGAAACGATTGCGGACACCGCCCGGGTGCTCAGTCGAATGGTCGATGCAATTATGCTGCGCACTGACGATCACGCAAAGATTGAGGAAATGGCCCGCCATGCGACAGTTCCGGTGATCAACGGGCTCACTGACCGCTCTCACCCGTGCCAGATCGTCGCCGACCTTCTGACCACTATCCAGCATGGAAAATCTCTTCCAGGCCTCGAACTTGCGTGGTTTGGCGACGGGAACAATGTGCTGCACTCGATTCTTGAGGCAGCGGGACTGATGAAGTTCAATGTGCGGGTTGCGACCCCACCAGGCTTTGAGCCTGACCAGGAGTTTGTCGATATGGCACGTGCCGGTGGAGCGAAAGTGCTGCTCACGACCTCTGCCGCAGAGGCCGCATCCGGCGCAGATGTCTTGGTGACTGATACATGGATTTCCATGGGGCAGACCGATGCCGATGAAAAGCGAGAGGCGATGGCAGCTTTTCAAGTCAATGAAGCGCTACTGTCACAGGCTAAACCTGATGCCCTTTTCCTCCATTGCCTGCCAGCGCACGTGGGCGAGGAAGTAAGCGAGGGCGTGTTCGAAAGCGCTCAATCGGTTGTGTTCGATGAAGCCGAGAATCGCATTCATGCACAGAAGTCGATCCTTCTGTGGTGCTTTGGAAAGTTGGGGAAGCGCTAATCGGTGAGGTATAGGCCTTAACCTTCAGCGATAAGGCACCATATGGGTCGTATGAGCGCGCAAGAAGAGACCTTTACTGATAAATTACTGGGATTCACTCTACCCGATCGCAATGTGCGTGGCCGTTTGGTACGACTTGATAGGGTAATTGACGAAGTGCTTGCTGCGCACGATTATCCTCCGCCAGTGACGCATTTGCTTGCGGAAGCACTTGTCCTTGCTGCTCTGATGGGCGGTCTGCTCAAGAGCGAGGGTGATGACGCTCAACTCACCATGCAGGCGCAAACAAACCACGGCGCGGTATCACTCTTAGTCTGCGATTTTCGTGGGGGAAACCTTCGCGGTTATGCAGAGTTTGACGCGGTACGGCTTGCCAAACTTGGCGCTAACCCCGCGCTCTCTGCCCTTTTTGGAAAAGGGTACCTTGCAATAACATTCGAAACTGGTGCTGGACAACGCTATCAAGGGATCGTCCCGCTTGAGGGAGACAGTCTTGCCGAGGCGTGCGAGGCCTATTTCAGCCAGTCCGAACAAGTCCCGACACTGATAAGGGTCGCTAGTCGTTCAGGAGTTGAGGGAGGAGAGGCCGCGGGGTTGTTGATCCAACATCTGGCTGATGGTGAAGAAGGGCGCGAGCGATTGCATGTTCGCATGGATCATCCCGATTGGGAGCATGTTGCAACAATGGCTGGTTCGCTCAGTTACAATGAGCTGGTCGATCCGGAACTCTCTCTTGAGGCAATCGTCTGGCGTTTGTTTCATGAGGAAAGCGAGATACGAACTCAGCCGGGAAGTGCACTGTCGCGCAATTGCCGATGTAGCGCAGAATACTATACTTCGGTGATTTCGCGCTTTGCTGAGAGCGAACGTAATGGCATGCGAAATGAATCGGGAGTGATCGCTGTCGATTGCGCATTTTGTGCGACCACATACGAGCTTTCGATTTAACAATTTGTCGCTGTTCAGAAACGGCTCATCGTTAAATAGTTAGGTTTGAAGATGATTTTCAACGGATCAACGGAGAAAAATGCATGATTTCAGGCGCTCATTTCTCACCGATTGGCTTCGCAGCGGCAATTGGCATGGTGGCGCTCGGCCTCACTCTCCCGGTAGCTGCACAGTCTGGAGGTTTGGCCATGTTGCAAGATTTGTCCAAAGGCGAATGGACTATAAAACACCGCGATGGCTCCGCCGACCGCAAGATTTGTGTTAAGACAGGTCAGGAGCTGATTCAGTTGCGTCATGCTGAGCCAGACTGCAGTCGTTTCGTCGTTGAGGATGTAAGAAGTAAAGTGGCTGTCCAGTATACCTGTCCTGGCAACGGTTATGGACGGACCAACATCCGCCGAGAAACAGGTGCATTGGTACAGATCGAGAGCCAAGGAATTGCCGCAGGGCAACCATTTCAGTTTGCTGCTGAGGCTCGGCGAACAGGTGATTGTTGACGTTTGAGGCTTACGCTTCGGGGCATTGCCAAATATCTGATTGAAGCTTAGCTGCACTTGCATGAATTCAGGACAATCCTCGGCAATAGTGCTGTTGTCAGGCGGCTTGGACTCCATGGTTTCAGCCGCAAGAGCTTTGGAGGATGGGTTTATGGTTCATGCTTTGACCGTGAACTACGGACAACGGCATAGCATCGAGCTGGACCGTGCAAAAGCGATAGCACAGAAGCTCCAGCTTGCTAGCCACACAGAAATTTCGCTCGATCTGAGGGCCTTTGGGGGATCAGCTCTGACGGACGACATCGATGTGCCTAAATCCGGTCTAGGTGATGATGTTCCGGTCACATATGTGCCAGCGCGTAACCTAGTGTTCTTATCGCTTACAACCGCCTGCGCTGAAGCTAAGGAAGCCTATAATATCTTCATCGGAGTGAATGCGCTTGATTACTCGGGCTATCCTGACTGTAGGCCCGAGTTTATTGAGTCTTTTGCTAAGACGGCAAGATTGGGAACCAAGGCGGGTGTCGAGGGATGCGCGCTGACAATCCACACACCGCTCCAGTATATGACAAAAGCGGACATCGCATCGGAATGTGCAAGGCTTGGACTTGATCCAGCCTGGAGTTGGTCCTGTTACGATCCTAGCCATGATCACAGTGCTTGTGGCAGATGCGACTCGTGCCGCTTGCGCAAAAAGGGATTTGCCGAAGCGGGAATAGTCGATACGACGGTGTATGCAGAATAAGGCAGCCACGAAGAAGCCGCAAAAATCAAATAACAGCCATGTTTTGGGGAGTTTCCATTGACCGAAGCCGCAGCGCAGCCTGATTCAAATGATCAGGTGAAGCAGACCGTACCCGCGTACAGCTGGTATGCTCTCAGTATTTTGGTGATCGTTTACGTTCTGAACTTTGTCGACAGGAACATCATTTCGATTCTGGCTGAGGACATTAAGGCAGACCTAGGCCTCCGGGACGATCAGATTGGCTTCTTATACGGTACCGCTTTTGGAGTATTTTATGCCTTGTTTGGCATCCCTCTCGGTAAACTAGCCGACTCCTGGCACAGAATCCGCCTGATGACTGCTGGGCTTGCCATCTGGTCGGCATTCACAGCACTTTCGGGCTTTGCCAAGAACTTTACAATGCTGAGTGTTGCTCGAATTGGGGTGGGAGTGGGAGAAGCAACTGCCAGCCCTTCTGCGTATTCACTCATCTCTGATTGGTTCCCCAAGAAGATGCGCGCAACTGCGCTCGCGATCTATTCGTCCGGCCTTTATATTGGCGGTGGTGTGTCGCTGTTGATAGGCGGTGCAATAGTTGAGAATTGGAATGATGCCTTCCCGACGGATGCCCCGCTTGGCTTAGTTGGATGGCAGGCAGCATTCATCATTGTGGGCTTGCCAGGGTTATTGCTTGCTTGTCTGGTCTTCACCTTGCGTGAACCTCTACGCGGCGAAAGCGAGGGGATTGTGGCTCCTCCTTCGAAAGATCCCTTTCGTGGATTCTTCCGTGAACTGATCGCTGTTATTCCGCCTTTCACACTGATTGGCGCAGCTCAGGCGGGTGCACGCGGGATTATGTTCAATCTTGCGGGGGCGCTTTTGATTGGGGGAAGCGCTTATGGGATGGCTGTTGCGACCGGTAGTCATCAGCAATGGGGTGCGATCGGGATAGGCTATTATGCTATCTTCTCATGGGCATCGACTTTGCAGCGCAGGGATGCGCCCACATTCAAGCTAATCTGGGGAACGCCTGCCTTCCTCTCCACAATTTTGGGATATGGCATGGTGGCGTTTATGTCCTATGCCGCCTCGTTCTGGGCCGCGCCCTACGCCATTCGCATACTCGAGCAGGCACCCTCGACTGCCGGCTGGTGGATTGGTGGGCCTGGAGCGTTAGGCGGATTCCTTGGTGTCATTCTTGGAGGACGAGCAGCAGATTGGCTACGCGAAAGAAATCCAGCCGGTCGCTTGATCGTCGTCGCATTTGGCCTTGTCGCAGCCGCCCCTTTCCTGGCGATCATGTTCACAACGCAGAACGTGGCTCTTTTCTATGCCTGTGCTTTCCTTCAGTCTCTTTGCGCGAGCTCCGCTTTAGGAGGCGCTGCGGCCACAACGCAGGATTTAGTACTTCCGCGGATGCGGGGAACAGCGACAGCCACCTTCTTCTTGGCAACCACGTTGGTGGGCTTAGCGCTGGGACCATACATGGCTGGTCAGGTGTCAACTGTGACCAATAGTCTTTCGACGGGGGGGCTGAGCCTTTTGATCGCGGTTCCAATTGGGGTTATGCTTTTGATCGTTGCATATCGAACGGTTCCAGAGGCGGAGCGCTCTGTGCTTGAGCGAGCAAAAGCAGTTGGGGAAGAAGGGGGACATTAGAACGTCGATCTTCCCCGATTGGAGAAGTGCTGGCAAACAATGGCTAGCGATCGTGACAAGGATTTAATGATATGCTCGGGAGAGAAGGCGAGCCTTGCTGCGTTCGGGATCCAAATTGACCAAATGAATTGGTGTGGCCCTAGTTGCTTGGCCGTTGGAATACTGTAAGAAATCATCTCTTGATTTTGACTTCCAACAAGTAACGAAAAGGGGTGACGGACTGCTCCATCACCCCTTTCCTTTATCCTTACTCGGGAACTTTCGATTACATGCCCGAACCTGGGCCGTAGGTGACCTCAACCCGGCGATTCTGCAATTCGCGCACGCCATCTGCTGTCGGGACACGTGGCTGAGATTCGCCGAATGCTTCGCCTGAAATCCGGCCTGCAGGGATGCCCCTACCGGAAAGGTATTCAGTAACGCTTGCGTTACGACGCTCGGCCAACCCGATATTGTACTGCACACTGCCGGAACGGTCAGTGTGGCCAGCAAGCATCACAGCAGCCGAGCCGCAATTAGCATAAGCTGTGACCGCATTATCCAAAATTGTCGCCGCATCTGCAGTAATCACGGATTCATCAAAGTCAAAGAAGACGATGTATGGACCAGTGTTACACGGCGGCGGTGGAGGCGGCGGCGGTGGAGGCGGTGGTGGAGGCGGTGGCGGTGGTGGAGGAGGCGGTGGAGGTGGAGGCGGTGGAGGCGGTGCCTCGCCACCAAAGTTATAAATAATGGAACCCAACAGTGAGTGAGAGCTCACATTGGCACTGAGATCACGACCAGCTGGGTCGATAATATCCACGCTCTCAGCATTGAAGAACCGATACTTCAGCCCAACATCCCATTTGTCACTGATCGGTGTGCGAACTCCCGCAAGTACCTGCCAAGCGAGACCGGTATCCGAATCGTTCCAAACACCTGGCCCGTTAGTGTTAACGCGGCCATCAAAGTCAACCCGCGCAACCCCAATACCGCCGCCGACGAAGCCTTGCATACCATCGTCATCGCCGAAGTCGACAAGGCCGTTCAACATAAAACTCAGCGCGTCTGTGGTACCATCAGCAGGACGCTCTTCATTCACGAAGAAATTGACGCCAGTTCCGGTCGAGTTGAGAACAAGGCCGCCAGCAAGAGTGGATGCTGTGTCAAGCGCTGCACGGCGATAGCTTGTCTCAGCTTCTAGTCGGAACATGCCGAAGTCATAGCCGACGGCGACGCCTGCATCCCATCCAGTATCATGCGATGCGGTTGCAGTTTCTGAACTAGCGTTGATATCAAAGTCGACGTCTTCAACGATCATTACACCAGCATCACCCTGGATGTACCATTGGCCATCGCGGGCCAAAGCAGGTGTTGTCAGAGCTGTCGAAGCCATCGCCAAGCCAATGACGATATTGCGCATTGTGGAAATCCCCTTTTTTGAGTTGAGGCGCTGAAGCTATCTAACTTCTCGGTTTTGGACACGCAAGCGGTCAATCGATGCGACTGTTGCAAGATTGCCTCTAATTCACTGATGACCCGCGAAAAGTGGAGCCGTGGGTGGTCTTGCGGACTGAAAGGAGATTGACTGACGCGCCAATTGAGTGAGTTCGCTAAACAAGATGGGCTGCACGAAGTGCGTCAATGAGTTCTGAGATAGCTGCGCGCGCTTCAGTGTCGATCGTCGATCCTCCCGTCGGAGTTGAAGGCTCAATCGCAGACTGCCATGAACCATCGTAACGCAACTGAATACCCTCTGCCTGGTCGAACACACTAAGTCCAATACTTGGAGTTACGAACTCCCAGGCGCCCCCAATCCAAAGTGCGATTTCGTCATCATGACCAGCCCACTCATTGTTGGCGCCCGCGAGTATTCGATACGAATGACCTTCCGGCGGGTCGCTTGGTGGAATTGCTAATGAACTGGTAACCACCCCTGCTAAAAGCGCATCGACCAGCGACAAGGCGTGATTAATAAATGGCTCTTTCTGGGCTTGGCCTAAAAAAAGCAGGGGGAGTGAGAAGTTGGCTGTCGTTGAAGGAAAGGCGATAGGTTCGGACAATTTGGTTCTCCCACTGGTTATGAAAGCGATGCTAGCAAGAGCGCAGGCGACTCGCCGAAGGAGCCAATCTGTTTTACCCAAACATGTCCTGGACCATGATTGGAGATGAGGTTCGCCTGTTCGGTTTGTGTAAGTATGAATTGCGAATCTTCGACGGACCATGCCTGGAGTGGTGCGTCACATGGGCCGTATCCAACCATGTAGAGCTCCTGCTCTTCTACCAAAGGCACTTCAACTCCTAGCGGCCAGGTCCACTGCCCTCTCGCCCGACGCGTCCAGCACAATTGCCATGAGCCGTCAGACCGGATCTGTTTGGAGGCCGCGACCGGCATCAGAGCGCGGCGGGAGAGGCCGTGGTTTTGCAAGTCGGCAAAAATTGGATTTTCGTCGGCAAGGCCAAGCGCAGCAATTCTAACTCCTGGTCCCACTGGGACAAGAGCGGGATCAAGAGCGGTGAGGCGGTCATTTAACAGAATAATACTTGTACCCGTCTCGTGACCGATCGCTGCGGATGGTTCCGTACCTGCGCGTCCGCGGAGCAGCCCTGATAACCGCCAGCTTCCATTTCCCAGCGAGCGAGCGGTGAGGAATTGGATCAACTCGCGTCCAACCATTAGCCGGTTGGCACCGCTCGCGAGGCCGACAGCATCAGTGCTGGAAAAGGACAGATCAGGCGCAGCCAAACTGACCAATACTTCCGCATTTCGTTCGATCAACGTACAGTTCGATTGACCAAGTGGTGCATTAAGAATACCGGCAATTACTCGGGTACTTCCAGTTGAACCAGCGTCATTGAGGGTTGCTCCTTGCTCAACGAATATGGCGGCTCCGCGCCAACCTGATCCTTCGGAAGTAGCTGCAGCAAATAGTGTCCGATCTGAGGGGTTCGCACCGTCATCGGGTGGCGTTTCAAGAGCATATAACTGGGTAGGGGTGATGGGATTATCCGCAGGTGGATTTGCGGTTCCCGCATCGCTAGCGATGTCGCCCACAATCTCTGGAGAAATACGATCCAAGCCCAACTCAACCCCAAAGTCGGACCATTCCCAGCTATTGATCAGCCAAATGCCAGCAACACTAGGCAGTCGCACAAGGGTACCAGGGCCAATCTCAGGATTGAGTTCTCCAACCCGCCAAACCACATGCTCGTTGCTCCATCGCGCCCTTTGCGCATTGGTGTTGGCAAGGCCACGCGCTCCTTGCGAATTCAGTGCGGCGGGCAAGTCAACTATGTTTTCCCGGCCATCGGGACGCAGGCCAAGAGCACGTTGAACGCTGGGCTGATAGTCGCGCTCCTCATCATAATACCGCAGAGCAAGTGGTTCCTTGCCGATGCGCTCGCCTCGTTGCTTGTGATGTTCATTTGCGTCTTCGCTATCGCTAATGGAGATTTGCTCTGGCAAAACCGGGATTTGGCCCGAAGTGGAGTAGGCGGATGCCAAACGAAGGCCTTGCGCGGTTGTAGTGCAAACCAGAGGAAAGACCTGATTGATTGCCGCCAGGGTTGACCCAATAGCCCCGCCTTCGTCAGAAAATCCTAGCGTATCTTTAAGCACTACTTCATTTGCACCCGATTGGGAGCTTGGAACGAGCTGCTTGACTGAAACACTCTGATCGTCCTTTGCGAAGACCTCGAAAGTCAATGCTGGGATGCGATTGCCAAAATCACCAAGTTGGAGATCTTCGAAAACAATGTAGGCAAGGTCTCTAAAAGCCGGAGCAATGGCTCCGCGGTCAGCAGCAATTAGTGGGTCAACGGGAGTGTCTCCTGTACCCCTGTAAACTCGCGTATCGCCGCCGACTTTCAGGTCGCCAGCCTCCCCGCGCAGTAGATTTCCATCTGCCCATATTCGTCCGATGCGGTCGATCGGAGTGCTTGATAGTGCAACTGCGAAGGACGTCGAATAGGAATAGGTGGTTGTTGAGGGCTGACCCTTGCTACCACCGTTTCTTTCAGAGGCCTCCTGGAGTTCAGTGGACCAGATGATAGAGCCTGCAACACGCATTCGGCCAAAGTTTCGCGGCAATGGTTGACCGTAGCTTGAAGTGGTTACGGAAAGCTCTTTGAGTCGAGGGCCTTCGCGGCTAGTGCCGAAGACTGCCTGATCCGCTTGTCTACCGATGAAGGCACCAATTGCACCACCTATGGGACCGCCTACAGCAGTGCCAACAGCTGTCAAAAGCAAGGTTGCCATTTCGCTTTCCTCTTCAGGTTTTAAGGCAAACGCCAGCGCGCTAGACCGTTCTCGGCGAGTGCCATCGGCTGACGCACTATCCGTCGTAGGCCAGCGTGCGCATGGATTGCGAGATCAGCGTTCTCGGCGATCACAAGGTGATGCTGACCTGGGCCCGGGTTGAGGAGGAGTACATCACCAGATTCAATTGGACCGGCGCAAATCACCAGTCCAGATGCTGTCGCGCATTTGAACCATCGAGAGGGATCAGAATTGCGAAGTCTGTATCCCGAAGGGAGCACTGGATCACGACCGATCGCACGGAGGCTGCATGTGATCAAGCCAATGCAGTCAAGTCCCTGCACGGGATCCCTACCAAATAGCTGGAACCGCACCCCAAGGAACTGCGCGGCTGCTGCCACAAGTTGCGACCCGCGCCTCTCATTGTAGCTCACCCTAGACCCTGCCCATATCTAGCTAACAGATCATTTCCTGGAAGAAACGGTTCACCACGAAAATTGAGCGCGTTTTCGAAGCGGTTGGCACAAGTAGTCAGAGTATGATCACAGCCTTGCCGGATTTCCGCTGCTGCACCCTCTACAAGCGCTGAACTCAAAGGGCGATCTAGGGCTAGCCAGTCTGCATCTATGCCGACGATTGCGAAGGTGATTCCGGTTTGCGGTCCTTCCAGGAACCGGATTTGGCCATCTAGGTAGTCTTCACCCCCGTGCCCAGAAACAAAGACACGGTTGAGATCCAAGTCAACCTCATTGACAATGACTCTGCTGGTGAAGCGAGCCGCCGATAATCCGCAGCCTCGGCCGCAGAAAGCGGCCCGGCAGGTAGGGCTCGTGCGTGGAACGAGGTCTTGCTCAAGCGCGCTCTTAGCGGACCGAAGTTCGCCAGAGAAGCTACGACGATCGTCCTCAATTCGTCCGAGCTTGCCGACGTAGACTACATGGCGATCAGAATTTTCCCAATCAACAATTCCAACCTCAATCGCGGCTTCATCAAATAAGCCTGCGGAAAGGTCACTCTCCTTTATAGCATCATGGCTTAGAGCGCCCTCGACGCCCGCGTTCTCTTCGGACAGATCAGACGTCAAGCGGATTGCCGTGGGCACCATGCCCGGTGCGGCGCGGTGGAGAACTCCGTCGAAAGCAAGGTCACGATCGTGGCTGGTGAAGCCTAAAGTTACTCCATCGCGGCGAAAAACTCGCCAGAATGTTGCGGTGGTATCGAGTTCACGGTCGAGGAAGATACGGGTCATATCTCCTCCCGTAGCTCGATAAGAGGAATACTCGGCGCTTCTCCGGCCTCGAAGTTTACGCCAGAGATGTCGATCCGATCTTCGGCAAAACGCACTGGCACATCAAAGAGAAACCCAGCGCGTATTTCGGCACCTGATGCAGGAGCTGAACCGAAAATGAGCTTACCCTTCTCACCGAGAAACCAATCACTCGATAAGCTGCCGTCGATACTGACAAGAAGTGTTTCAGCCCTTGGGCGTGTAATAGGTCGGACTTGCGGTTCAGCGCTGCCACCGTAGTTCTTGATTAGCTGGAACCCGGCTGTTAATCCGTCGCCAATAGAGATTATCTGATCGAGCATGGTTGGCGAGCCCGTCATCCCATTTGAGCTATGGTCGGTCGGATCACTTATGCGAAAGCCGCGCGCTGCGCCTCTTCTTGCCCTGAAGAAGCTGATTAGCTCGCAGAGCTCATGTTCGGATCGAATGCCAGGACCGACATCAAAATGGATTTTTGCATCAGACCAAAGGGAGTTGCGCCGTTCATGACCTGATGATGTGACGGAGATTGAAGTCGAAAATTCCGGTGCCACTGAAGCACTACGGCCAAGCGCAAAAGGATAAACAATATCGTCAAAGGCTTCCATTTCGTCCTCTTGGCTTGAGGGAAGTCGGGTGTAGCCGTCGCGATTAACCTGAGGCTGTGCCCAGATATATCGTCGCTCTATACCGCGGGTAATCGCTTCATCGGTGCCCTGATCGATGCGGGTCCAATATTCCTCGCTGTCGTCTGCGCGCAGGACAAAGCCGGCGAGGTAATCCTGCTCGTCAATGGGGTACTGCAGACGAGTATTGGTGAAACTGTAGGCCTTGTGCCGCAACGCATCGGCACCGTCCGTCAACCAGTCGTAGTCTTCTAGCTGCAGACGATCGAAAGCTGGTCGTGCCCAGCCAGCCGGTAGATTGGCACGATGCAATTCGGGCATGTTCGGGTTGAGGATTGTTGGCGTAAATGCGAGCAAAAGTACTTGCGATGCTGCAGGAGCTGCAGCACGGACGGCCGCGGTCAGATTGGCAGTGGATTGAGCCAAAAGGGCACCCGCTGCATCAAGCAGCGCGATTTGGTTGGCTTCTAAAGGTTCGCGCACGTCTGTGATATCTGGGGGAGAACCGCCAAATGCTTGCCGCGCTGCGTCGTCGTAAATGCAAATCTCGCCCCCGGCAGTCGTCCACCACCAGGGCTCGCCAATTTGCAGGCGTACCGGCAGTGCGGCTTCTACCAGAAGGTCGACGAAGGCGGTTGCGCTAGACTGGAGCCATGCCATGGCATCGGAGTTCGCCGGTGAAAGTAAGCTTGATGGTGGAACCCAGCCGGTCAATGCTGGCGCCCCTGTCAGAGTGCGCTGTTTCCAATCTTCGGGACAATAGTCGTTGAACAACTCGTAGGAGATCGACGCGATTACTTCGAGGTCATTTTCATCTGCCAGTGCAAAGAAATTCCGATGCCATTCGGTACAGGGGTGGCATAGCTCCCCGTCAGATACCGCCAACAGATCACCACCTTGACTGCCCAGTCGCATAAAGTGGCTCATTCCAACATAGTGGATCAAATCTTCTCGGTAGCCCAGAGCGATCAAGTTTCGCACAATCCGGGCTGGGGTTTGGTCATAGGCATCGTCATAGGCGGTCGCGAGCCGTTCGCCGTGGATCGGCAATCGCACATCGCCGATCTCCAAAACATCATGCCGACCATCTGCACGGATGTTTGAAAGTGTCACCTTTCCGTTGAAACGAGATGATAAAGGCGCAATGCTACCAGCCACAAATTCGGGTGCGACCAGTGAGATGAACATGCGGTCAATGTCGCTTGGGTGGATTGGGACTCCGGGCAGATTAAACCCGCTTTGAAGCTCTGAAAACGGGAGCGAAACTACCGCGTCTGTTGGCGTTCCCTCGGCATAGTTCCAAAGCCGAACAAACCATGCCTGTGCATTGCCATGCTCATCGCGTCCCTCTATCGTAAGCGTCGGACCATTCACCTCGTCGAGCCCTAGCACGCCCTCTGATTGCCAGCGGAAGCTTAGAGTGGTGTTGGCGTAGTCGCGATGAGTCTCATAAGCGAGGAGCGGATGATCGAGCGAATCTGCGCTCTCCCAGATAATGCCTACCAGTTCACCCTGATGATGCAGCTCCACATCGACCTGCAGCGAGTCCGGACCTGTCGTGATGATCGATGCCATCGCAGGCCGGGGAAAATTCACACGCCAAAATCGTGGGTCGAACCGCTGAATGAAGCTGGATTCCTGCCCGCGGCGTTCGCGAGCCAGCCAATAAGCCATAGCTCTTCCGGTCCTGTTTCAGCGGTCTTGGATAGCGCGGCGGACGGCGCTTGCGACTTGACGTGAAGAGCGCCGCATCGCTGTGGGCGCTGCAGTTCCGCGCGGTGTAGCAAGTTGGATTGCCACCCGCACGTCACGACTTGACGCGAAAGACCCTTGATTGGCAGCGACTCTGCCGGATGATGTCGGTACAAAGAGCTCTGGTCCGTTTTCGCCAACAAGATAGCCACGTCCCGGTGAAACTGGGCCCCCAGTCGCGCGGCCAGGCAAGCCGAGAAGCGATCCAAAAGTTTGGCCCAAAAATCCCCCAAAGCCCGACCCACCACCGAGGTCGCTAAAGAGCGAACCAATGCCAGATGTTATTGCACGAGCCGCGATCGAATCCATCGTGCGAAAAGCAACCCGTTGCAAGTCATCAAACCCAAGCGCGCCGCGCCTAATGGCAGAAAGCAGGCCGCGTTCCAACACCGAGCCAGCACGATCAAAGCCACCCACAAGTGAGCTGTCTACTGCGCTGCGAACTGCTTCCAGGTCAGCGCTAAATCCGTCCGTCATTGCGCGGACATTGATTACGAGTTCTTCGAAATGGTCATCCATTTTTTTCCCGCTCCAACATCTCAACAATTATGTCCATTGAGGGTCCCGGCGGACTCTCAAGCGTTTTTGGATGGGCAAGCGCGTCGCGTAATTCGGAGGGTGTAGCTTGCCAAAACTCATGAGGTCGCCACCCGAGCCACTGTGCGGCGATGCACCACCATTGCGGCGAGGCTGCAGCGAAACCTGCGGAAGTAAACTGGATCATGACTGGCCTTGTAGTACTTGCGCCAGGATCGTCCGCACGGGCTTGGTCGTTTCGATGAGGCCTAGTTTAAGGACCGCTTTGCCGACCTGTTCGCGGCTCGGGCGCGGGTCTGCATCAATGCAGTGCCATAACAAGGTGCTCATTTCCGAAAGAGTGACCGAGCCCTCAGAGGCACGTTCGACTAATGCGAACAGCGAACCGATTTCTTCTTCTGCCGCAACCAGATTCTCAAAGCTTGGGCGCAGCAAGACCTGCTGGCTACCAAGACCCAAGTGCACTTCACCCCTTAGTGCGTTAGCAGGCTTGCTCATGCCGGAACAACCGGTCCAGAGCTTTCCAGTTGTAGTGTATAATTGCGCTCACCATTGAAATCACCAGAATAATCAAGGCGCTGGACTAGAAATCTTCCGCGCAAACGCTCGCCATCTTCAAAGGAAAGCTCATAATCATCAATAGTACCGGCTAGTGCGTGAGCCCGGATAGAGGTTTCGGAGTCGCTACCTAGAAAGATCCCTGCTGCATTTACCGAAACTGACCGTGTTCCCGCACCAGATAGCAAGTCGCGCCAACCGCCTGATTCTTTATTGGTTACGGCGACTAAATCACCATTGATCGACAATTGCGTGGTTCGCATCCCAGCCACAGTTTCATAGGTGGTGGGTGAGCCACCGTCTCCAATTTTGAGCAAGAAAGCAGATCCGTTCTGCGCTGGCATAGATTTTCTCCAAGTGTGAAGTTTCAGATTTGACGAGCGAAAATCCGGAAACGGAATTCGAGCAGGGCGCCACGGAGGTTCCCTTCGCGCTCCTCGCTTCGAGCGCGCAGAAAGCGAATTGAGGCGAGCTCAAACCCGGAATGGAACTTTGGAAGGTGTGATATCCGCCGCTCAATCGCCTCCAATAACGGACCATCCGCGTCCGTTTCATCCGCTCGGCTCTCTAGCTCAATCGCAATGCGCACTTCGCGGCCGGGTCTTTCTTTCGTGCCCCAGTCGGTTGAGGCGCTTGCGGCAATACCAAGCCAGGGCGCACTCGCTTTGACGGGTGCCTCTTCCTCAATCGCGTTTACTTCGGCGAGCTCAGGATCATCACGTAGCCAGTTGATCAGAGCGGCGCGCAAGTGATTTTCCATTGGGTCAACCTCTTGTGAAATTGGGCCATAGCGAGTGTGCGGAATGCCAATCGACTTTTACTGCACGGCGGCGATCTCGGGGACCGTGCCTTGCATATTGAAGGCCTAAGAGCTGGGCGCGTGATTGTAGTCTGCGGACCATTGTGCCGGTTGACGCGGTCGCATTGATCATATGAGTTGTAGCTCTTGCCAAGGGCGCCAGAGAGCGCTGACAATCGCAGGAGGCGATGATGTTCTATTTGCAACGCTCGGCCGATCGCGGTCGTGGTAGTGATAGGCGCAAAGGCGAATAATACCTTGTTTTAAGGGCGCTGGGACTGCACTCCAGCTGTCGCTTATCCCGACTCTGGCGATGACCACCAAAGCCTGACCTTCAACACGGTCTGGGAGGTGAATGATGAGATTTCCTTTGGTCTGGATCTCGCTGTGAAATTGCGAGACGGAAAGCTCAGTGCGTTCTCCACTCTGCGACATGAGCTCTACGCTGAGAACTGAAGATACCGGACGCGAAGTTAACATGTGTTGACCTGCCTGAACCGGCAGCCGCGCTTCGATTAGCTGTGACAAGGGAGTCTGACCGGTGAAACTCTCGCACATCGAAAGAGCGGATTGTAAAAGGTCAGTAAGGAGAACATCCTCATTGGGCCGGGTTATTCCAAGCCAGCTCTTCAGTTCAGTAAGCGCTTCACCGCTTACATCCGCTGGTTCCACAATTCTCCGCTGCATGGCGGTCTCCCAAATTCGAAAAATGGATCAGGGTGCGCCCGCGCCGATCGCAGCTAGCTGGAGTGAAGCTTGGCTTACGCGGCGCGGACGCGAGGTGCCGGCAG
>JBCDKX010000058.1:0-15845 GCA_038746055.1 Pseudomonadota bacterium | reverse complement strand
GCGCGATTGATCGACATAGCCAAGGTGCACCGTATCGCCGATGTCGATGGAGCCAGTGTCGGGCGTCTCTTGCCCGGTGATCATGCGGAACAGCGTCGATTTGCCCGCTCCATTTGGTCCGATCACGCCAACAATGCCGCCAGGAGGAAGCATGAAGGAAAGGTTTTCGAACAAAAGCTTATCGCCGTAAGCTTTGGAGATGTTTTTGGCCTCGATCACTTTACCGCCAAGGCGTTCTGGCACCTGAATGACGATTTGGGCTTTGCCCGGTGCGCGGCCTGCTTGGGCTTCTTGCAGCTCTTCAAATTTGCGAACGCGTGCTTTGGACTTGGTCTGGCGCGCGGAAGGTGTCTGCCTGATCCATTCCAGTTCGCGAGCAAGCGCTTTTTGCTTACCCGATTCCTCACGACTTTCCTGCTCAAGGCGTTTGGCCTTCTTCTCGAGGTAAGTCGAGTAATTGCCCTCGTATGGATAGTAAGTGCCGCGGTCGAGTTCCAGGATCCATTCCACGACGTTGTCAAGAAAGTAGCGGTCGTGGGTGATCATCAGCACGGCGCCAGCATATTCCTTGAGGTGGTTTTCCAGCCACTCAACACTCTCCGCATCCAGGTGGTTGGTGGGCTCGTCTAAAAGCAGGATCGAAGGCTTTTGGATCAGCAGGCGCGTTAGGGCCACACGGCGCTTTTCGCCGCCTGACAGGTTCTCGACGCTAGCGTCCGAAGGCGGGCAACGCAGCGCTTCCATCGCAATCTCAAGCTGATTGTCGAGCGTCCAGCCATCGACTGCATCGATCTTTCCCTGAAGCTCGGCCATTTTGTCGCCCAGCGCATCAAAATCTGCATCAGGCTCGGCCATCTGAGCCGAAACAGCGTTGAACTCTTCTACCAGATTAGCGGTTTCGCGCGCACCGTCTTTGACGTTTTCAAGCACGGTCTTGGAGGTGTCGAGCTCAGGTTCTTGCGGGAGATAGCCGACCGTGATGTTTTCACCCGGCCACGCTTCACCGGAGAAGTCTTTGTCGATCCCGGCCATGATTTTCATCAGAGTCGACTTGCCCGCGCCATTGGGTCCAACGATGCCGATCTTCGCGCCTTGGTAGAACTGAAGGTTGATGTTCGAGAGCACCGGCTTTTGGGCACCTGGGAAGCTCTTGGTCATGCCTTTCATTACGAAGGCGTATTGCGCAGCCATGGGGCGGTTCCTTTGGATCAGAAATATGCGTGAGAGTAATTGCGCGGTCCAAATAGGCGTGTGTACGCCTTGGGGCAAGCGGGCATAATCAGTTCATTTCCGCTGATTTCGCACAAAACTGTGCGCAATGCGCAAATGTAACATAACCAGGGTTTCCCATAAAGAGGGTATTAACCTTATTACCCTAGCTCGAAGTTATCGGGAGGCCTTGCGCAAATGCAGACCCAGCTTTTAGGAATGTTGACCCCTTTAATGGCACTGCTGTTTGCGGTCACATTTGCCCTGTTCTGGAAGCTTGGTGGTATGAAACGCCATGTTCTCGGTTTTGCGGTGGGCTATACTTTCTTTGCAGTTGGCTATCTTGTTACGCATTTTGCTCCAGCCGACGCAATTTATCTCTTCCATACGACGCAGGTGCTTTACACCATTGCCGTAATCGCAATGGTATCCTCGATTTGCGAACGAGTGGGGCAACGCATCAACCTTGGCATTCTGTTCGGGATCTATGTGGTAAGCGCCTTGGTCCTGGCTCTGGCCGTAAGCGTTACAAACGACGTTGCTCCTCGGTTGATCATCGTCAACACCGGCTATGGTGCGATGTATGTTGTGTGCTTGACGACAGTCCTGATGGCTCCGAGGCGTGGTCTGGTGGATTTCGCGATTGTCGCAATTGTCGGTGTTTGGGCGATCGACTTTCTCGTGAGGCCAAATCTTACACTCATGTATCAAAGCGACATTCCCGATGCAGTGTATCGCGATTCATTGTATTATTCGCTGATTGGTCTGGTGCTCGGGGTTAAGTCGGTTGTCGGAGCGATGGTTCTGATGGGAGCAACGATTGCCGAATGGACCAACTCTCTGCGTGAAAGCAGTGAAAAAGATCCGCTCACAGGCCTCAATAACCGTGCCGCTTTTGAGGACGCGATGCGTACCATTTTGCCCAAAGCCCATTCCGAAGGTCGGCCACTCAGTCTTGTTGTCGCTGATATCGATCATTTCAAGCAAGTTAACGATATCTGGGGTCACCAAGCGGGCGACCGGGCAATTTCCTGTTTTGGTAATCTGATTAATAATATGGTGCGTGCCTGCGACACGTCCGGTCGGGTTGGCGGGGAAGAGTTTTGCATTGCTGTCTGGAACTGCCCTAACGAGCCTGCCGAGCGTTTGGCAGAACGGATCAGGCAGGCTTTTGCTCAACTCACTCACGACGGCCTAAATGACGATATCCGCTTGACCGCAAGCTTTGGTGTCGCAACCGCACAAGAAGATGAGAACTATGAGCGGCTCTTTGCGCGGGCCGATGCTGCGCTTTATGAAGCAAAGTCGAAGGGTCGCAATCGTGTTGAAAATGCTGAGCGGTCTTCACCGCAGTTTTTCAGTGATGAGATCAACACCCATTCCAGCACATCTCCGCGCGAAAATGCATTGGAAAGTGCAAGCAGTGCAGTGCCCGGTACTGAGAAGACAGCAGCTGCTGGATAGCCACTCAAGCGTGCTATGCAGCTCATGCGTATTTTGACAAACGGCACAAGCTCGGAGCCCGCACGCTCCGGCACCAAGCAACAAACCATGGGTAAGCAAGATGCGTGTGTCGTGGTTTCATTTCTTCGGCCGCCTGTGAGATCACTATGACGACTGTCGGGAAAATCGAAAGAACAGTAACGAAGACGATGACTAATCGAACATCTCCGCCCGTCGGTGATGACGCTAACGACCGCTGCAATCTGAGGTAGCTTAGCGATGCGCGATGCCTTCACAGACCGCTTCAGAAGCTGGGCGATTGTGATCATCAGCTTGATCGTAACGGTTGCTATTGCGCAAACCGGCTGGCTTCGTTTGATCGAAGACGAGCAGCGTGCTGCTGTCGCCCAACTCGTGACGAAAAATGCCTCTGGCAACCTTCATTTAATTGAGATTGACGCTCAAAGCCTCGCAAAATCAGGCAAATGGCCATGGCCGCGCGACCACCATGCTCGCCTGGTCGATGAGCTTGACGATGCAGGTGTGCGTTCCATCGTGTTTGATGTAGACTTCGCATCGCACGGTTCGGCTGCAGGCGATGCGGCCTTCGCGGAAGCACTTGCGCGATCAGAGGCCTCGGTCGTCCTGCCAACTTTCGCTCAAAGTGCTTCGGAAATCAGCAACCGAAAAGTCGAGGCTTTGCCGATCCCCGTTTTGCGGGAGAGTGCCAGCCTCGCGTCGGTCTCAGTACGGACTGATGCCGACACCCGTGTGCGACGAATGGTCTACGGTACTCTTACCCAAGGCACCCCACGCCCTTCCTTGTCTGCTCAAATCGCCGGAGTATCAGGTGCCGTAGGTGAGGATTTTGCGATTGATTTCAGCATCGCTCCGAGCTCGATACCGCGTCACAGCTTTAGTGATGTTGAAACCGGAAAATTTGACAAGTCAGAGCTTGCTGGTCGCGACGTGATCATAGGAGCGACTGCAATCGAGATTGGCGACCGTTATGGTGTGCCGATTTTCGGGGTTATCCCTGGCGTTACCATTCAGGCGTTGGCCGCTGAAACGCTGATCGCCGGCGCGATGCGCGAACTGGGCTACGTCCCATTGCTCATTGTCGCGATCCTACTGACCGCTTTTCTGGTGTGCGCTGCCACCTACTTCGAAGTGGCTGTACGGGCTGCCTTCGCCTTATCCGTTCTCTTCGCACTTGAGGCCATTGCCTATCATGGCGCGCGCACGATGCTTGAAATCGTTCCAGCGGCGATCTTGATCCTTGCAACAGGCCTTTTGCAAACCGGGTGGATTGTGCGCAAAACCCTGCGTCAAAAGGCATTGGTCGATAGTCAAACCGGAATGCCCAATGCGCTTGCATTTAATACAGCTGAGCATGAACAAGTCGAGTTCACGGTGACCGCTTTCGTCAAAGAGTTCGATTCAATCCGGGCTGTTTTGGGCCAAGATCTCTTAGGCAAATTCATCGACCGGTTGGTTGATCGGATGCGCTCCGCTCACGCCATCGCCCAGCCGTACCGCGCAGATACGCGGATGATAGCGTGGGTCCATCACGGTGATTATCAAGAGCTCATTGATGCTTGCGAGAAAATCGGACTGGCGATGGAAAAGCCACTCGAAGTCAGCGGCAAGCGCGTGGACATTCATATTGCCTTCGGCCTCGCCTCGGGCACCGATCTTGATGCAGCAAGCCGTGCAGCAAGCCATGCCGCGAGCGAAGGCAAATTGTGGCATGCGCATGAAGATGCAGAAGCGGCAATCATCGAGCAGCGCGTCTCCCTTATGGGTGAGCTCGACGAGGCGATAGACGATGAGCAGCTCAAAGTGGTCTATCAGCCCAAGTTACGGCTTAAGACCAATCGGATCGAAAGTGTCGAGGCGCTGCTGCGCTGGGAACATCCCAGGCGTGGGTTTATGCGGCCTGATTTGTTTATCCCGCTCGCTGAGGAAACCAATCGGATCGATC
Source organism: Pseudomonadota bacterium (assembly GCA_038746055.1). GTDB lineage: Bacteria > Pseudomonadota > Alphaproteobacteria > Sphingomonadales > Sphingomonadaceae > Erythrobacter. The sequence continues at coordinate 11,209 of JBCDKX010000058.1, read as the reverse complement.
GCATGACCCTGTTTGTGCTCAGGCGCACCATCACAGACTTGTTGGAGTGGTCCCGCAACGGCGTGGATATGTCTGCAGCGGTGAACATCTCCGCCAATCTGATCACATCTGAACGGTTTGCTTCAGCCGCTGAGAACCTGTTGAACGAGCTGCCTGCGCCCAGGGAGCGTCTTATCTTCGAGGTGACCGAAAGCGCGGCCATGGTTGATCCGGAAGCTGCAGCGCGCAATTTGGAGCGGTTTCGTGCGCTGGGCGTGCTTATATCGATTGATGATTATGGAACCGGTCAATCAACGCTGAGTTATTTGCAGCAGCTTCCTTTGAAGGAGCTCAAAATTGATCGCGCCTTCGTTCAAAATGCCCATAAGAATCGTAGCGATGGACTTATGGTACGTTCAACTATTGACCTTGCGCATTCGCTGGGATTGAGGGTCGTTTGCGAAGGTATTGAGGATGAGGCCTGCTTGGACTTCCTCAGAGACAGTGGCTGTGATTATGCACAAGGCTATCTGATCTCCAAGCCATTAGCGCTGGAGGAGCTTTTGCCTCTGATGAAGGGCTGCGAAAACGTGACTGACAAAAGCTAGCCACAGTATTTGAGGTGTTCACGATTCGGTGGCCTCAAACGTAAGCTTAAGTGATGAAATGGTCGGGGAGAGAGGATTCGAACCTCCGACCCCCTGTACCCAAAACAGGTGCGCTACCTGGCTGCGCCACTCCCCGACATTTCATCCAGCTCAGCAGACAAGCCGCTTAGCATATTTAGCTGACCCGTTCCTGCCTGATCGGCACGAATTTGGTGGGCCCGGCAGGATTCGAACCCGCGACCTAGCCGTTATGAGCGGCCAGCTCTAACCGCTGAGCTACAGGCCCTTAGAGGGTTCGTTCGGTCAAACCCAAGGCTAAACTGGCGGTGCCTCTACAGCGCTACTGCGAAAACCACAAGCAGGTGTTTTGAGCTATTGTGAAAAGCTTGGCATTGGGTAGTCAGTTCAACCCTGTGCTGCTTCAATAACCTGCTCAACAGTCGCCGATCGAACACCGGCACGGGAGAGCTCGCCAAAGATCTGGGTGAACCAGTCATAGAGCGCTTCAACCTCGGTTTCATTTCTAGTGTAGGGCGTGAAGCCGGACACCAGAGACGGGCTGTGAAACGAAAGTACGACAAGTGGCAGTCGTGCACCAATCGCTAAATCGAGCGCACGCAAGGCCTCTTTGGCGCTCACGCCTTCCGGGGTCAGCGCTATCCGCTCAAGCAGGCCCAGCCGCGCCAGCGCTCCCATCAGGGGCGGAAGATGACCGCCGGTTCTTTGCAGTTGGTCGCCCAAAAGGCGCATTGCTCCCGAATGCACCGCTGTCATAGGGACCTCTAAGAGACTTCGTGCTTGGTCCACCCAATAAGGAGTAAGTGGATGTCGCGAGTAATTTGGACCACCTTGCGCGCTGTAATCAAACAGCGGGCGCACTGACGTGTCGATCTTGATCCCGCCGGCCTTGAGAATATCTGCGCTATGCGGGCCAAGCCCATAACGTCCAGCTCGGTATATTAGTGGGGGATTGCCAAAGGCGTCTTCAATACAATTGCGTAGCGCCATAAACTTTGCGCGTTCGAGATCGCGCGGCAGGTTTCCGGCGTAGGAATTTTGTAGCGTTAAAGCTTCGTCAAACGGCGGGTTGACCCACGGGTGAAGCTGCACGCCGACATCGGCTTTTCCACGCTTTGTCGCATCGCCGATGACCTCAGCCGCTTGGGCATTGTTGGCGATCGGCCAATCGACCAAATATATCGGATGCGCGCCGATCTCTTCGCAAAAGGCTTGAAATCGTGGAATTGCATTGACGTGAGTGAGGCCATGCTTGTCGCGGGTGAAGGGTGCGTTCCAGTCGAATTCTTCTTCCGTGTCCACCGTGAGCAACACTCGCTGACCAAAGGTGGGTTCGAACACAGCTTTTGATCTTGCATCCGGCGGAACGACCATAGAGTTGGGCAAGATCTTTCTTGACCCGGCCAAAGCCACATCGTCATCCTCTGCTTGGAGTTTCGCCCACGTCATGCCTAATGCATAACACAGCACAGTTTAGCGTTGCCTTACTGCGGCGTATGATTACCGGCAAAATATTGAAGAAAAACAATAATAATTTTTCTATCTTTGGGCAAGATCAATATCTTGAGCGCCGGTGTCATCGCTCGCTTTTGGAAGCGTGAGCACGATTGCCTCCTTATTGCGAACCAAATTGCCGCCTGCCGCGCGAGCTTCTGCCCGCGCCAAACGAAGGGCAAACCCTGCGCCAAAAAGCCCCGGATTGATCGCTGTACTGAGTGGACGCGCGTCTGCTGCAAAGAGGTCATTTTCCCCAAGCAATTGCGTTGGTAAATCACAGGTCAGACGTATCAAATCGCCCGCTAGCTCAAGACGAGTTTGTAGCATTTCCCCCGTTGCACAGCCCCCACCGACACTCGCGAGCGTGCGCCACAACAAGCTTTCCACGCTGTCCTCCTCGATAGCAGCCACAAACACTGTTTCTTCTTCAATCGCGAGGTCAAAACCAGCCATTCGTGTATTTAGAACCTGAGCAAGCTGATGGATAAAACGCTTCGTCAGCGCTGCGATATCCGCTCGGCCCTCATCAATTTCAATAACACCTGTTTCAAGCCGAGCGAGTCGGTCCAGCTCCTCAAAGCCCGACAGAATTCGCGCGGCGTCCGACGCGATTGCGGCAGCTAGGGCGCGATATTCGTGCGGTGCTGAACCGAATAATTGTTGCTGGATTACCTCTGAATAGCCTTGGACAGCGGTTACCGGTGTGCGCAATTCGTGCAGCAATTGGCGGATTCTATCGGCCTCGCGCTGTGCCGGATTGACCGCGGATGGGGCCGCCTTTAGCGGGCGGCGCATTCGACCGACGTAGCCGGAAAAGCCGCCAATCTGATTAAAGCGCGGCTGAGCGTCGACAATCCAGTCTCCGCTGATTGCAGGTGCACCATGTAAAGTGAATGGCGCAGCGTTTATCGGCTGACGTTGGCTAAAGGCCGTTGCAACCGTGAGATCCGCATCACTTATTTGCCGTTTTGCCGGGGCGACAAGCCGAGCGCCAACAACCATTGATGCAACGTCTTCACCAGCCCACTCGATCCTACCGGCGGCGTCAGCCGCAAAAGAAAATCCGCGAACGATGCGCAGGCGATTATTATCATCTTCTCCCAGCGGCAAACGCGGCATCAGCCGGTCGTTATCGGCGAGGTTGTCATCGACTGCATCTGTGACACGGTCACCTCGTGAAGATGATTCTGTGCGGGAGCGACGGAAGTTCGAAATCCGCTCAACTAACGCTGAGATTTCGCTGCGCCCCTCGTCCTGGCTGGCTAGCTCATTTGGTGGAATCCGTGGCTCGGCGATTTCGTCTTTCGGAGGGATCTCTTTCTCGCCTGGATCTTCTCGAGGGGACTCCTGCGTGCCAAGCGGTTCTTGCGCAATCTCTCTCAGCTCCTCGATGGTAAAGGGCTGAGGCGTAAAGTCCTGTTGCTCGCTCGCGGGTCTGATCTGCGCGTCTTTCGCCTTGACCTTAGGAAAGAAGATCGGGCGGGTTGGTGCAGGTGCATTTTGATCGTTTTCGTTTGAATCAACGCGAAGCGGTTCAGTTGGCGTAATGGAAAAGGGGTCAGTTGGAAGGTCCTCAGGCGGGATGTTCGTACCGGGGAGTGCATCGGTCGGATCAAGGTCCAGTGGTTCATCATCCGCAGTCGATGAACCAAGTTCTGCACTCACTTCTTCGGGTTGAGCCTGAGGGGTTGGAAGCCCGCGATCGTAAATGCCCAATTGCTCGAGCGTCTTTTGAACATCATCGGGCAAGTCTCGACGCAGCCGCAGAAACCCACGGGCCCGCACCGGCAAGCGTGGGATAAGTGCGGTCCAGTCGTCTGCCGAAAGCTGTGCCCGCGAAAGCGCAGCAGATGCAACGTCCGGCTCGAAATCAGCCAGATGTGCGACCAGTTCTGGATTACGCAGGCGCCAGCTCGGTTCGCCAATCAATTGTGCTCGATCTTTGCCAGAGATCATTTCAGCAAGCTTGTTCATCCGCATCCACGCTGCCGCAATAAGGCTCGGGTCGCTCGTTGCTTTTCGCACGCTTCTCGTTTGCGCACCGAGCAAATCGAGCAGCTGTCGATACTGGGTACGGCGCATCGCATCGCTCTGAGTGCTTTGCCTCAGAACCGTCGCGAGGCGATCATCGAAGAACATTCAGGCTCCAAACAAAACAAGATGCGCCAGAGAACTGCAGAACACATGGGTTCGCAACATATCTCATAGCATGCTGCGAGCGAGGCAATACAGCGGCCTTAAGGTGCGTTGCAAAGCGGGACAATTGCTGGCACATATAATAAAATTAGTTTCCAAACCGATTAATCGGGCACATTCTTTCAGGCGGTTGTTGCCGCGTTAGCTGATTGACGCGAGTCGGGTGCAGAAACTGATCGGGTCAAGAACAGGGGGCTAGGGTGCAAAACGCCGCCTTTTTAGGAGAGTAAAAGGATCATGGCGAATCTGGACGAGATTGATCGTCGATTGTTGAGTGAGCTGCAGGCGGAGGGTCGCGTCACCAATGTAGAGCTGGCACAACGCGTCGGATTAACCGCTCCACCATGCTTGCGACGCGTGCGCGGTCTCGAGGAGGAAGGAGTCATTCGCGGCTATCATGCTGATCTTGATCCATCCAAACTGGGTTTTGCTATCACCGTATTTGCGATGGTCAGCTTAAAGAGCCAGGCTGAAGCGGACTTGCGAGAGTTTGAAGACCATATGGCGCACCTTCCTGAAGTGCGCGAGTGCCACATGCTAAACGGCGAGATTGACTTTATACTGAAAATTGTAAGCCAGGATTTACAGAGTTTTCAAGAGTTCCTGACCAGCAAATTGACGCCAGCTCCCAATGTTGCGAGCGTCAAAACGTCACTTACCATTCGCACTGCAAAGCATGAGCCCGGAGTACCGCTTTAACGGCACCATGTCATGGTAGGAAGATCTCCATGAGTGACCAAAACCACATTGCAGAACCGCTGTTAGGATGCTGCCTATGTGGCGCCGTTACCGTCACGATCTGTTATGCGCACCGCGAGGTCGATGTCTGCCATTGCACTATGTGTCAGGCATGGGGCGGCTCAATGTATGCGGGCATTGAGGCAAGTGACTTCAGTATTACGGGCGAGGAGCACATTACCGCATACCCTTCCAGTAAATGGGCGGAGCGCGCTTTTTGTTCCAAATGCGGCAGTCACCTGTGGTATAAGTTCATACCCACTGGCAATCGTACATTTCTCGCAGGAATGTTTGATTTGCCCAAGGGAATGCCGATTAAGCACCAGATTTTTGTCGATGAGAAGCAGGACTGGTTTGATCTGGTGCAAGAAAGCCCCATGAAAACTGGTGCGGAAGTTATAGCTGAGGCTGAAGCAGCTGGGTTTGTCTTCGATTAGTGTGTAGCAAGCGCGGGCCAACCAAGGGATGAAAAGGGCGCCATGCTGGAAGAACCACCTCCGTCCTCTGTTGGCATCGTCGAAACCGCGCAGGCTGACGTGATACAGGTGAAACCGCATTTGCCGACTGAAAAGAGGGAAGATGGCTCAGTTGTTGTTGACCTGTCTGGTTTAGCACCTCCTCCGACTGACTGTCTTGAGAGCGAATCTGATCCGTTCAATCCTGAAATAGTCGTTTGCCGCGAAATCACCCATTCGCCGCGTTTGGGCGCAGATTACGGACCCAGCGCGGAAGAGGTTACCTCTGGAAGCGCGGTACCTCGAGCAAGTGTACGCCTTTCGGAAGATGTTGAGGCAGAGGCGAGCGTAGCTAAAAGTGGCGTTGGCGGTTGGGATGCAGACGGGGTGGAGGCAAAGGTAAAAATCGAATTCTGATTTTTCAGTGCAGCTTCAGTCTCGGCCTAACGATCCGGTTTACGCGGCCAATGACCATTAGACCCAAGCCCTTAATCCAGCCATGAATGCCGATCAGGTGCATGCGGTAAAGCGAAGTGTAGATAAAACGCGCGATGCGTCCCTCAACCGCCATCGCTCCGCCTACGAGATTCCCCATTAGATTGCCTAGTGTGGTAAAACGGCTGAGTGAAATGAGTGAGCCATTGTCTTGGTAGTTAAATGTCACGAGCTGAAGACCGCGCTCCCTGCGGCAGATATTGTTGAACACAGTTTCTGCCATTTGATGTGCTGCTTGGGCGCGCGGCGGGATTTGTGCACCCCCCTCTTCGGGTGTGAATGCGCAGCAATCGCCAAGCGCGAAAATGTCTTGATCCGTAACCGTCTGAAGCGTCGGCTTGACTACGATCTGATTGCGGGATGTCACCTCGAGGCCGAGGGTGCTGAGAAACTCGGCCCCTTTGACCCCTGCGGCCCAGACCATCAGATCAGCATCGATCTCTTGCCCGTCTTTGGTGATCAGCGCTGTCTCGGTCGCCTTAACCACCTGCACACCTTCGCGCACTTCAACGCCTAATGAGGTGAGCTCGATCTGTGCTGATTCGGAAAGACGCTCAGGCAGCGCTGGCAAGATCCGAGGTCCAGCCTCTAACAATGTGACTTCAAGTCGACTTTCATCAAAAACTTCAAGGCCATAATGCTTAAGACCAGCGGCTGCGTTATAGAGCTCCGCAGCCAGTTCAACGCCGGTTGCACCGCCACCAACAATAGCAACTTTGACCCGTTCATCCGCTGATGCATCGGTGAGCATGGCACGGCTGACTCTGAGGCAATGATTGAGAAGCTTGGTGCGGAAGCGATCGGCTTGGGCGCGGCTATCAAGATAAAGGCAGTGTTCTTTGACACCGGGCACGCCGAAGTCATTCGATACAGAGCCGATCGCTAGCACAAGCATATCATAGCGGATCGTGTGCGCACCGATCACCTCTTCGCCCTTATCGTCGAGAACGGGTGCCAGACGGATCGTTCGGCCACGTCGATCAATGCTCTCAAGGCTGCCCTGGAAAAAGCGGTAACCCCATCGCGCGCAGTGGCTGCGATAGCCGACCTCGTCAAGATTGGCATCTAGCGAACCGGCAGCCACCTCATGCAAGAGCGGCTTCCAGATATGTGAGAGGTTCTGATCGACCAGGATGATATCATGGTTACGTCGTCCAAACTTAGCGCCGAGGCGTCGCACAAGTTCTAGGCCGCCAGCGCCTCCACCAACGACCACAATTTGTGTTTTGCGAGCGCCTTTGCGAATCTGCGGATAAGGAGGAGACGGTTGCGGCTTGCGTTCTTCGGCAGCGACGTTTTGATGTTCCATTATGCGTTGTCCGTTGTATCCCCGATCCCGTAGGGGTGTTTGCCCAATTTTTCGGGTCAATGATGCAACGCACAAAAGTAGGTTTTGTGCCCAGGTCCCCGAACTACGGGCTGATCCTAGCCGGGATTCCAGCATCGCTATAACGGGAAAATACGTACTGTGCTCGGTACGAAAAGCGTTTAGCCCTCGCGCTCCTCCAACCAATGCTCCAGCCATTTAATCGAATAATCGCCATGAAGCACGTCAGTTTGACGCAGCAACTCCTGATGCAGCGGGATGTTGGTCTTTACGCCCTCAACCACCATTTCTTCCAATGCGCGGCGCAAACGCATGATGCAGCCTTCGCGGTCACGCCCATAGACGATCAGTTTCGCTATCATGCTATCGTAGTAGGGCGGGATCGAATATCCGGCATAGAGGCCTGAATCGACGCGCACATGCATGCCGCCGGCCGGGTGATAATAGTGTACCCTCCCGGGGGACGGTGCGAAGGTAAAGGGATCTTCTGCGTTGATCCGACACTCGATTGCGTGGCCGCGGAACTCAAGCTCATCCTGTGTCACCGAGAGCGGCTTGCCAGCTGCGATGCGAATTTGTTCGCGGACGAGATCAACGCCGGTAATCGCCTCGGTCACCGGATGTTCGACCTGGAGACGTGTGTTCATCTCGATGAAGTAGAATTCACCGTCTTCCCACAGAAATTCAATCGTGCCCGCGCCGCGATAGCCCATATCGCGCATCGCTTTGGAACAAACCTCACCCATACGCATGCGTTCTTCATCGTCGATGACTGGGGAGGGGGCCTCTTCGAGTACTTTTTGGTGGCGGCGTTGCAGCGAGCAATCGCGTTCACCGAGATGAATAGCATTGCCATTGCCATCGCCGAACACTTGGAATTCGATATGTCGCGGGTTGCCAAGATATTTTTCAATATAGACGGTCGCATCGCCAAAAGCGGCTTTGGCTTCCGATCCGGCTTGCTGCATTAAGCTCTCAAGCTGGTCTTCGCTTTCGCACACCTTCATGCCGCGACCACCGCCGCCCGAGGCTGCTTTGATGATTACGGGATAGCCGACTTCACGGGCGATCTTGCGGCCTTCTTCAGGATCCTCGATCGCTCCGTCGGAACCCGGGACCAGCGGGAGCCCCAGTTCGCCAGCAGATTTCTTAGCCTGCACTTTATCGCCCATGGTGCGGATATGCTCAGGCTTTGGCCCGATCCAGGCGATGTCATGCGCTTCAACGATCTCAGCGAATTTGGCGTTTTCTGACAGAAAGCCATAGCCCGGGTGGATTGCGTCACAACCTGCGACCTCAGCGGCCGAAATGATCGCCGCGTGGTTGAGATAGCTTTCGGCGGCGGCCGGCGGGCCAATACACACCGCATGATCAGCCAGCCGGACATGCATGGCATCGGCATCCGCTGTTGAATGCACGGCCACCGTCTCAATTCCCATCTCATGGGCGGCGCGGTGGATACGCAGCGCAATTTCGCCGCGATTGGCGATTAGAATGCGATTAATTGCCATGATGTCGCGCCCGCTTAGCCAATAACGACGAGTGGTTGGTCGAACTCAACCGGCTGCGCGTTTTCGACAAGGATCGACTTGATCGTGCCTGACTTGTCTGCAGTGATTGGGTTCATCACCTTCATCGCTTCGACAATCAGCAGAGTGTCGCCTTCGCCAACGCTATCCCCAACATTGATGAAGTTAGCTGCTTCAGGTTCTGGAGCGAGGTAGACAGTACCCACCATCGGTGATTTTAATGCTCCGGCGTGTTCGTCGGCTGATGCAGCCGCTGGCGCTGGCGCAGATGCGGGAGCCGCCACCGGCGTGGCAGGAGCTGCCGCCGCCACGGGAGCTGCGGCAACAGCAGCAACCGCGCCTCCGCGTGCGACGCGGATCTTACGATCATCATCCTCGACTTCGATTTCAGTCAGCCCGGTCTCGTTCAAAAGTTCCGCAAGTTCGCGGACCAGGCTAGTGTCGATATTCATGCCGGATTTGCCCGAGCTCGGCTTTTTGTCAGCCATTCATTCCCTCTGAGGTGACCCTAGTGCAACAGCGCGTGCCTATTCACCCGAATTGTGGCTGGCAAGTGGCAATCGTTGCATTTTTTTGAAGTTTTAGTGACGCTCACACTTCGCCAGAAATCACAGCGTTGAGAGCGATGCTGTAAGAATCGGCTCCATGCCCCTCGACAGTCTTTGCTGCGGCCATGCCCACATAGGAGACGTGTCGGAACTCCTCTCGTGTTTTTGGATCAGATAAATGGACTTCGATAACCGGGGTTTTTACTGCCTTGATCGCATCGAGCAGAGCGATGGAGGTATGGGTGTAAGCGGCTGCATTTAACAAAATTGCTCTCGCGCCCTCTGCTTGCGCCTCGTGGATCCAATCGACCAGCATGCCTTCATGATTGGTCTGACGCATATCAATGGCCAGCCCGTTTTCGCGCGCCTGATCCTCCAGCATCCCGGCAATTTCGTCGAGCGTGATGGCGCCATAAATCTCAGGCTCGCGCAAGCCGAGCAGGTTTAGGTTGGGCCCATTGAGGACGTATACGGTTTGAGACATGCTTTCCCCGTAGCGATTGTTGCGCCGTGGGCAAGTGGCAGTCTCAAGCCAACTCTAAACCCAGAAAATCACTCGCCGCTTTTCTTATGGTTTCGGACGCATCGGCAAGCTCTGGGATCAATTCCTCTAGCCCCGGTTTTCCCTCGGGCACAGCAATGCGCTTCATGCGCCAGTTTGGAAAGGATCGATGATTGATTGGAGAGCGGTCCAGGATTTCGATCGAATGATGCCGATGGTCGCTTTGTAGTTTGCGCATCAGGGCGTCGATCTCGACGGAGCAACCCTCAATAACCTGAAAAAATCGACCGTTTGCAAAGATCAGAAAACCAGTAAGACCAGCTGGCTTGTTGTTCTTGGCTGACTTTTCAATGATCTTAAAGACTTCGCCGGACCCAAGGCTTTCTGTAGCGCTACTGATATAAACAAGCTGGATCATCCCCGGGCGTTAACTCGGAGAGCTTGTAACTCGGTTAACGCGTATGGGCCCGGAGGAGATAGGTTCTAACGGGGATGGCGACCTTCTAGGGGGTGCTCTGTGTGACGCTAACTGAACTTCCCGTCCCGCTTTGATTAACGCTCGAGAAGTTGCCATCGCCCAGCTGCATCACATCAATGACGTTTGATGTACCGCTTTGCACAACAAGGCTGTCATTTAGGGAGCCTTCCTGCAAAAGATCGATGAGGTTGGTGTTCCCGGATTGTGTGGCGCTAGAGTTGTTTTCGTCGCCATCCTGCTCAATTCCAAGCAGGCCGTCCACGCCGCTCTGTACGGCCAATGAGGTGTTGGTAGATCCGCTTTGCACTAGCCCGGTGCCATTATCGACATTTGATTGTATGAGACTAGCCGAGTTATTGTCACCCACCTGGAAGGCAAGAGTGGAATGATCTTCACCAGATTGATCAATAATGGAAAAGTTGTTTTCCCCAGAGCCTATAAATGGGGGCGGACCGAATTGAAGCACGGTTGCTCTGTTGATCAGCCCGGACTGAAAAACAACACTGGTAGCGTCAACTGACTGGTCATCTTGGGTAACTCTGACTTTGCCACCTGCACCTACTTGCTCAATGAAGCTGCCCGTGCCCGAACCAAAGCCTGAGCCAATTCCCTCTTGCTCCACGAGTGCGACGTTGCTTGCCCCTCCGCCTGCATTCACCTGAATGACTTCGGAGTTCATTCCTTCGCTAACAGCGGTTTGAACGACCGTCAGCTGGTTGTCGCCAGTCTGAATTGCTTCTGAAAACCCGCCAATACCCGCCTGTGTAACGGTTGCTTCGTTGGCGATGCCATCAATGCCGGTTGGATCTCCATCTTGGTTCAGGAGTGAGCCGTTGCTC
>JBCDKX010000057.1:0-15922 GCA_038746055.1 Pseudomonadota bacterium | reverse complement strand
CAGGGCGGTGATGGCAACCATTTTGCCCGCATAGAGCAAACCGGCAATGCCAATATCTCCTCGGTCGCTCAATCTGGTTCGGCTCAGAACATCGCTGTTCTTTCGCAGACCGGTGATGCCAACACTGTGCTGCTCTCGCAAAATGACAATGGACTCAACGGCTCTGGCGCTGCAATCTCCCAGACTGGTTCGGGCAATCTCGCAGCATTGACTCAGGACGGCTCGAACAATCAGGCAATCCTGAGCCAGAATGGTGACAGCAACACCATGACGGCTACCCAGCTCGGCGATGGCAATGCGCTTGAATGGGCGCAAAATGGTAACGGCCTGACTGATATGGCCATTATCCAGACCGGCGGTGCAACGGCGATTATCACGCAAGGTAATTGAGACCGGGGCAGCCGAGGGCAGGGCAACTAAAGGACGCCAGATGAACGGCCAAAGCGCTTTTGCAAGAAGTCTGACCCTAGGGGGTTTCTTCTTGGCGTTGGGCACTTCGGCCGTTGGCTTGGCTCAGGAAAGCCCAGAAGAGGTCCCTCGCGAAGAAGCAGCCTTCGTCAGTCAAGCTCCCGAAGATGCCTCTTCGAAAGTCTACTTCCCTGACGCGATAACGCCGGAAAGTGTTGCAGCCGCGCGCGCGCGGGCCGCGCGTCAGCAGCAGATAGAGGCCGCCGCTCTAGCGGAGCGTGACGCCGAATTGGCACAAGTTTCGGTTACTGGTGAAGGCAATGAGGTCGCACAGTTATCTGATGGATCTTCGACAGCTGCCTTGGCTCAACTGAGTGCGGCTGAGCAACGGGTTCTGCTCGACGCCGTTGAAGGTACTGATATCTGCGAGCGAGGAACGGATATTCCCGCGCTTCAGGCCTTGTGTGAAACCCGGCTTGAAACGCGCTCAGAGGAATTTGCGCAGGAAGAAGAGACCGGATCGGCCGAAGATCGTCTGCTGGGCGGTGGCCTTGATGCGAGCCGAGTGGCAACGCTTGAGGCGGCGATTGCACGGCTCGCCAGAGCTCAGGCCAATCCAGCCAACTTCGATAATCAGGTCGTTGCTTCGGTTGCGTTGAGCAATCAGACTTTGAATGATGCACAGGCCACGGCAACGGAAGGCGATCCCACGGCCGAACTCAGCCAGGAAACGCAATCGCTCGTTGCAGCGATTATTCAACAACTTGGTGGCGGCAATTAGAGGCACGCGCTCATGCAACACACATTCGCCAAATTGGCTCTCTTCGCGCCTGCCCTTGCGGTTACTGCGGGATGCAGCGCTGTGAGTGCATCAAGCGACACGCGCGCGCTCTCGCTCAATGTGATTGAACGAGCAGACACAGTGGAGATTGAGGTTATCGCCGATTCTCCAGTAACCCAGCAGATTGAATTTACTGCCGAGCTGATTGGCGCTTCGAACTCGCGCCATAAGAGCAAGTCCAGCGTTGCGGCTGGCGACCGTCAGGTACTTTCCCGCCTGAAGATGTCCAACAACGACAATTGGTGCGCCAAGGTCGATGTGAACGAGGCGAGCGGGGCAAGCTATACGCTGACCGCTGGCGATTGCGGTATGCATTAATGCCCGGTTGTGGGTTCGCATTCCGATTAGTGCGCGCATCGGTCAAGTTTTCGCACAATTAAATCGCGTCTGAGGTTTAGTGTTGATTGACGCTGGCCTTCGCATCCGCAACATAAGTGCTGCCTGCTGGAAGTGATTCTGGCGTCTTTCGCGGGAGAGACTTGGCTCCGGTTTCGGAGCTTGGCGCCGAAGGAGCAACCGCCCCGGAAACTCTCAGGCAAATGGACCGCGATAAGGGATGGGCACTCTGGAAAGCGTGAGGGCAGTTATCGCTGCATGCCTCACCACCGAAGGGGAAGGCCGGACGCCTCGCTGTGCCGGCTAAGCTCTCAGGTTTTCCCGACAGAGGGGGCAGGAACGCGCCTTGCTTTGAGGCGTTGAATGACCTGTCTTTCGGGGACTGATTTTGAGCGACGAACCCACAGAAACTGACATGCCTTTGGGCACGCTGGCATTGGATGGGTGGCATCGCGAGCGCGGCGCTCGCATGGTCGCATTTGCGGGCTATGAGATGCCGATCCAGTACACCGGGCCTGATGGGGGCATCGTTGCTGAGCACGAATGGACGCGTTCGAGCGCTAGCCTGTTCGATGTGTCACACATGGGGCAGTTGACGCTGCATTCACCCGAGGATGATCCTCAATTAGCCGCGCGCGAATTGGAGAAGCTGCTGCCGGGGCTGATCACTTCGCTGAAGCCCAACAAGATGCGTTACTCCATGCTGCTGACGGATAGCGGCGGGGTGATTGACGATCTGATGGTCACCAACACCGGTCCGCATCTTGCTCTGGTGGTGAATGGCGCGTGCAAGTGGGATGATATTGCGCACTTGCGCGAGCATTTGGCGGACGAAGTTACCCTAACCCATCATGAGGATTTCGCGCTGCTTGCCTTGCAGGGGCCGAAGGCCGGCGAAGTGCTTGAGGCGCTAATCCCCGGCACCGGCGCGCTCACCTTCATGACCGCCGATCTGTTCGAATATGACGGCGGACACATCTGGGTGAGCCGCGCGGGCTACACCGGCGAGGATGGGTTCGAGATTTCGGTCCATGAAGGTTCGGTCGTCAAACTTGCCGGTGCGCTGGTCGGAGATGAGCGTGTGAAGCCAGCAGGGCTGGGCGCGCGGGACAGTTTGAGGCTTGAGGCGGGCCTTCCCTTGTATGGGCATGATCTCACGCTGAAAACCGACCCTGTCAGCGCTGATCTGACCTTCGCGCTGTCCAAGAAGCGCCGCGAGAGTGGAGGTTATCTTGGTCACGGTCCAGTGATGGAGGCCTTCAATAGCGGCCCTGGGACCAAGCGCGTTGGTTTAAAGCTGGAAGGCCGCATGCCAGCGCGCGAGGGTGCAGAAGTGTTCGCCAGCGACACCAAAGTTGGCGTCGTTACCAGCGGCGGCTTCTCGCCCACTTTGGGTCAGCCGATTGCGATGGCCTATGTCGACACAGCGCATGCCGCTGAAGGTGCTGAGCTTACCTGCCAAGTGCGAGGCAAAAGCTTGCCAGCAACCGTATCTCCTATGCCCTTCGTGGCTCACAAATACTTCAGAGGAAACTGACCCATGCCGCGTTACTTCACTGACGAACATGAATGGATCGATGTCGAAGGCGAGAGCGCCACGGTCGGCATTACCGATTATGCGCAGGAGCAATTGGGCGACATCGTTTTTGTCGAACTCCCCAGCGTTGGCACCATGCTCGACAAAGGCGGCGATGCGGCGGTGGTCGAGAGTGTGAAGGCGGCAAGCGACGTCTACTCCCCGATCAGCGGCGAAGTGACTGAGGGCAACAATGCGCTCGAGGAGGACCCGGCCTTGGTCAATTCCTCACCTGAAGAAGAAGGCTGGTTCTACCGTATGAGCATCGGCGATGCGTCTGAGCTCGAAGGGCTGATGGACGACAAGGCTTACAAGGCGTTTGTCGAAGGGCTGTAGTTTTCAAGATATTCAAACTGGGATTATTCAATGCGTTACCTTCCCCTAACTGACACGGACCGCGGCGAAATGCTCGCCAAAGTCGGCGCGGCCAATATCGACGATCTCTTCGTGGACGTGCCCGAAGTTGCCCGCCTTGACGGCCCTATTCACGGCCTGCCGATGCACGCGAGCGAAATGGCGGTTGAGCGCCATATGAAGCGGCTTGCGGGGAAGAATACGGTTGCTGGTGATGTGCCGTTCTTTCTTGGCGCTGGGGCCTATCGTCATCATGTGCCCGCATCCGTCGACACGGTGATCCAGCGCGGCGAGTTCCTGACCGCTTACACGCCGTATCAGCCCGAGATTGCGCAGGGCACGCTGCAAATGCTGTTTGAGTTCCAAACGCAAGTTGCCAAGCTCTATGGCTGCGCAGTCGCCAATGCCTCACTCTACGATGGCTCGACCGCTTGCTGGGAAGCTGTGGCGATGGCGACCCGAGTGACCAGAAGGAACCGTGCAGTGCTCTCTGGTGCGCTCCACCCGCATTATTCCGAAGTCGTTAAAACCATGGCGCAATTCACCGGTGATGCGATCGCCGACAGTGCGCCTGCGATTCAAGCTGAGCCCGATATGGACGGCCTCAGCTCGCGAATCGACGACGAAACTGCGTGTGTGGTGGTGCAATATCCCGACATTCTGGGCCGGATTACGGACCTAACTGAGCTTGCCCATGCTGCCCATGAAAAGGGCGCTTTGCTGGTAGTGGTGAACACCGAACCCGTGGCCTTGGGCGCGATCAAGTCTCCAGG
Organism: Pseudomonadota bacterium; assembly: GCA_038746055.1. GTDB lineage: Bacteria > Pseudomonadota > Alphaproteobacteria > Sphingomonadales > Sphingomonadaceae > Erythrobacter. Next base: position 11,634 of record JBCDKX010000057.1, on the reverse strand, counting down.
TGAAATGGGCGCGGATATTGTCGTGGGCGAGGGCCAAGCGATTGGCGTAGGCCTGCAATTTGGTGGCCCATACCTCGGCCTCTTCGCTGTACGTGATCCCAAGCATGTGCGGCAAATGCCAGGCCGTCTGTGTGGTGAGACATTGGACGCGGAGGGTAAGCGCGGCTTTGTGCTGACGCTTTCCACCCGCGAACAACATATCCGCCGCGAAAAGGCGACCTCCAACATCTGCACCAACTCCGGGCTCTGCGCTCTCGCTTTTAGTGTCCACATGACGCTGCTGGGCGAGAAAGGTCTGCGCGAGTTGGCAGCGGAGAACCATCGCTTGGCTTGTATCGCAGTGGATCGCTTGGTGCAGGTGCCGGGCGTTAGCCTGCTTAATAACGCCTTCTTCAACGAGTTCACTATTATGCTGGACTGTAAGTCTGCGCGCGATGTGGTGCGCGATCTCGCGGACCGAGGCGTGCTGGGCGGAGTGTCACTTGGCCGCCTCTACCCCGGCGTTGAGCGGCTCCAGCAAGCATTGCTCGTCGCTGTCACCGAAACCACCACTGAAGACGATATCGAGGCCCTTGCTACCGAGCTTGAGGCGATCATCAAGGAGGCCGCATAATGAACGCCCCGAACAAATCTGGCTGGAAGCCCGCCATGGAAGTCGCCGATGCCACTGGTGAGAGTGTGACCACCACCGGCAACCGCGCGCTCATGCTCGAAGAACCATTGATCTTTGAGATCGGCCATGCGGAGACGACTGGCGTTGACCTGCCTGAAATCGACCCTGCTGCGCCAAGCCGCTTGGGTGGTCTCGCCCGCGACGAGGCGATTGGTCTTGTGGGCCTCACTGAGCCCGAAACCGTGCGCCACTACACGCGTCTTAGCCGTCAGAACTACGGGATCGACTTGGGCTTCTTCCCGCTGGGTTCATGCACCATGAAGCACAACCCGCGACTTAATGAGAAGATGGCGCGCCTCCCCGGTTTCGCCGATGTGCACCCGCTGCAACCGGTCTCCACCATTCAAGGTGCGCTGGAAGTGATGAATGAGCTGGCCCATTGGCTGCTTGATCTGACTGGTATGCACTCGGTCGCGATGAGCCCCAAAGCGGGCGCGCATGGTGAGCTGTGCGGTATCCTGTGTATCCGCGCAGCCCTCGAAGCGCGCGGCGATGCCCGCGAAGTGGTGCTGGTGCCTGAGAGCGCTCACGGCACCAACCCTGCTACCGCCGCTTTCGCCAATTACCGCGTCGAGAATATCCCCGCGACCCCGCAAGGGCGGGTGGACCTAGAGGCGCTAAAAGCCCGCCTTGGTCCTGATGTTGCAGCGGTGATGATCACCAATCCCAACACCTGCGGGCTGTTCGAACCCGACCTGCGCGAAATCAGCGATGCGGTCCATGCCGCAGGCGGCTTTGTCTATTGTGATGGGGCCAACTTCAACGCCATCGTCGGAAAGGTCCGCCCCGGCGATCTTGGCGTTGATGCGATGCATATCAATCTGCACAAAACCTTCTCCACCCCGCATGGCGGCGGCGGTCCGGGCTCTGGCCCTGTAGTGCTGTCCGAAGCGCTCGCCCCGTTCATGCCGCTCCCTTACACCGCGCGCACCAAGGACGGCGTCGTGCACCTCATCGAAGAAGAGCAGGCGGATGACTTTGCGCGCGAACACTTCGGCGGCGAGCTTTCCAGTTTTGGCCGGATGACCGCCTTTCACGGGCAAATGGGCATGTTCACACGCGCGCTCACCTATATGCTGAGCCACGGTGCCGATGGCCTTAAGCAAGTCGCCGAGGATGCAGTGCTCAACGCCAACTACATCCTGCGCAGCCTGGAAGACCTGCTCCACGCACCCTACGCTGACAGTGGCCCGTGCATGCATGAGGCGCTGTTTGGCGATAAGGACTTCGGCAACGGTCTCTCAACGCTCGACCTTGCCAAAGGGCTGATCGACGAAGGCTTCCACCCAATGACGGTGTACTTCCCACTAGTGGTCCACGGCGCAATGCTGGTTGAGCCAACCGAGACCGAGAGCAAGGCAAGCATCGACCAATTCATCACCGCCTTCCGTTCGCTCGCCGAGCGCGCACTGGCGGGCGACGAAAGCCTCAAACAAGCGCCTTACTTCGCCCCTCGACGTCGTCTCGATGAGACAGCAGCGGCGCGGAAGCCCAAACTGGCTTGGACCCCGCCCGAAGAGTGATTGCTAGGTACGCGGGAGTTTCGACGGAGGTTCCGCCTCCTGATCTGTAGTGACCTCAATCTTGATCTCACTAAGGTTCAATATTGCCACATAGAATCCGATCACAGCCAACGCACTCGCGCCCAATACGGTGAAGGCAGCGCCCAAAGCGCCGTTCCAACCAATCGCCAGATCAAGCAGGCCGAAGCCAAGCATTGTCGGCGCCGCGCGCACCACAAAGGCAGTGCCAGCGCGGCCGGCTGATACGAGCAGCGATTCCAAGCTTGCCCCCACCAGCTCTACCGCACCTGCGATCGAGAGGATCACCAAGGCCCAGTAAAAGCCGCGTCCCCGGAACTCGGCTCCTGCGATCAGATCGAGTCCAAGTCGTCCAAACACCACCGCAACCAGCACTGCCAGCACACCGCCGATCAGCGCCACATTTGCCATGCGGCGGGCGATAACGAGCGCATCTTCCCTGGCGTGGACGAGCTCGGGTAGGATCGCTTTGGAGATCGTTTGTGCGAGCGCCACTAAGGCCTGGCCCAATTGGCTGGCTACGCGAAAACCGCCAAGCAACGCGGCTCCCCCGAACGCGCCCACGAGCAACAACGTGATCTGCTTACCAGCGATGGTGAGGCTGCCAGACATATTGGTCGACCAAACAAAGCGCCAGGCATCTGTGTGGCGAGCAGGGATACGGGTAAGGCTCAATGCTGACAGGTCAATGCGCTCATTGCGCGCCGCGGCCACCCAAAGGGCAATCGCAACCGCCAGTTCTGACATCGCATAGGCAAGGATAAAGCCGGTGACTGTAGGCATATATATCCATGCCAGCACTGCTCCGGTCGTGCGCACAATCGGTTGCACCGCCTCAGCTGCGGTAGCGGTCGCATATTTGAAGCGAAGGCGTAAAAGGCCCAAAGGTGTGGTGCGGATCGACAGCAGCGAAACCACGCAGTAGCCAAAGGTCAAAGGCAAAAGCTCCTCTGGCAATGGCAACCATAAGGGAGCGCTCCACACCATAAGGGTGGCCAGCACCAAACCCATCGCGACCGATAACAAGTCCAAAGCTATCGCAAATCCGGTCGCTTCGCTGGCCGCAGTCCCATCGCCATTCGTGCCGTTAGCGCCCCAGCGTACGATAAATTGCCACGTCTGGAAGTTAGCAACTCCGGTAACCACCAGGCCAATTGCGACAATCGCTGCAAAATGCCCAAACATCTCTAGGCCAAGCGTCCGCGTTGCCAACGCAAGATATATCAGGCTGAATACGGCGTTGATCCCGCGCCCACCCAGCAGCCAGCCAATATTGGTAAAAAGACGCTGCATGAGCGTGCCTGCGGCTATTTCCTTCCCTTAGGCCTCAGTAAGAGGTCCGCGATCCGTGCCAGCGCATAGCAACTAAAACGCTGATGGGGAGAACAATTTGTCGCATCGCCCCACATCCAGGGCTAGGCCCTGTGTTCAATGCGCATCATATTTTCACGCAAGGGCTTCGATTCAAGCGCCGGGGGTGGCCCTTCGCCGATTGTGAACGGTGCGCCGATCACCTTGCCGATCCCGGCCGGCGCGGCGAGCAGAACGACATATGACGACCTTGGACTTGGTGAGCATGTGGTCAAGGCGAGCCGTCGGAAGCTGGGAGCCGGTGATTTGTGTCATCATGACCCGATGTTCCTGGCTGATGAAACGTGTGTTTTCGGCCAATGTGGTGCGGCGCAAACCCACTTGGAGCGGCAGAGTGTGGGGCTAGGCGATGTGTTCCTGTTTTTCGGGCTTTTTGCGGAGGAAGAAACAGGCGAGCCGCATCACCGCATCTTTGCCTATTTGCGCGTGGAGAAGATGGTGCAGTTGTCTGAAGGCGCGCCTCAGGAACTGATGGAGCTAGCTCATCCACACGCACTTGCGATGCATCATTCCAATGACGTGATTTGGCGCGGGGAAGGCCGGGTGGCTAAGCGCGCAAGTGAGCGGTTACGGTTGACGATGCCCGGCGGTCCGCCGAGCCTGTGGCAGCGTCCTGATTGGCTCAAACGTGGAGGACTGTCTTACCATGATAAGCCAGAGCGATGGATCTACGGCGGTCGGCTCAAAAGCGTTGCGCGCGGTCAAGAGTTTGTTGCCGAAATAGGCCGACGCTCAGAACCTCGTACTTGGCTTGAAAGCGTGATCGCTGAGATCAATAGGTCTTAATGATCGCGGAGAAGTCGAGCGCTTCATTGCCCGCCGCCAAGAATTCTTCGTACAGCTCCGCTGCGCGAGATCCCAATGGTACCGCCGCATCTGCCGTTCCAGCCGCTTCCATGGCAAGGCGGAGATCCTTAACCATCAACGGTGTGGCAAAGCCACCAGCATAGCCATTGTCCGCTGGGCTCTCGACTCCGACACCGGGAAGCGGCGTGTAGGCATTGAGCGACCAGTTGTAACCCGAGCTTTGCGAGCTGATCTCGTAGAACTTTTGCGGGTCAAGACCGAGCTTCTCCGCCATCTTCATTGCTTCGCCAGTGCCGATCATGGTGATCGCCAGCAGCATATTGTTGCAGATCTTGGCAGTCTGTCCTGCCCCTGCATCGCCAGCGTGGATGACCGCTTTACCCATGGCCTGCAAGATGGGCTCAGCACGCGTGAAGGCGACGTCGGTTCCGCCCACCATGAAGGTGAGTGTCCCGCCATTCGCCGCCGCAATCCCGCCTGAGACCGGCGCATCGACCATATCGTAGCCTTGCGAAGTGGCGGCTTCGATCACCGATTTCGCGTTGGCAACATCGATAGTTGAGCAATCGAGCAGCACTGCACCAGCGGGGGCTTGGCCAAAGACCTCGTTCTCAAACAAGCCTTTCACAATCGCGCCATTGGGGAGCATGGAGACAACCGCCGCGACCCCTTGGCACGCTTCCTTGGCGCTTTCAAAAGTGGTGCACCCGGCCGCGCGCGCCGCTTCAAGAGCGGGCTCTGCCAAGTCAAACGCGCGCACGTCGTGGCCTGCATTCACCAGATTGGCAGCCATCCCGCCGCCCATATTGCCAAGACCGATAAAGGCGATTTTCATTTGTTTTCTCCGGTAATTAGGCTCACTCGCGCTTGTGGCCCCAACAACTTTTGGGTGAGGGTGGCTGTGGCATGGTCCGCATGGACGTGCGGGTCACACTCAAAATCACCGCCCCTTCCACTGACCTTCACGCTTTTCGATAAAGGCGGCCATGCCTTCCTGCTTATCTTCGCTCGCAGTGAGAATCTGGAAGATGCGGCGTTCCATTATGAGGCCCTGATCCAGCGTCGTCTCAAATGCAGAGTTGACCATTTCCTTATTGGCAATCGTTGCCATCGGAGGCTTTGCGGCAATGGTCGCGGCCGTCTTGAGCGCGTCGGTGAGCAAGTCCGCCTGCGGCACCACCCGCACCACAAGATTGGCGCGCTCGGCTTCCTCCGCGCCCATCATCCGGCCGGTCAGGCACATTTCCATTGACTTTGATTTGCCGATGGCACGGGTCAGGCGCTGCGATCCGCCCATTCCGGGGGCGACACCCAGATTGATCTCCGGCTGTCCGAATTTCGCATTGTCAGAGGCAATGATGAAGTCGGCCATCATCGCCAGCTCGCACCCACCGCCAAGCGCAAAGCCGTTCACCGCTGCGATCCAGGGTTTGCGGGTCTTCTTGAAAATCTCGCTGGTCCATTTCGAGAAGAAATCATCAAGGTAGAAATCAGCCGCAGGCTTATCGCCCATTTCCTTAATATCAGCGCCCGCAGCAAAGGCCTTTTCGCCGGCCCCGGTGAGCACTGCGCACAGCTGCGTGTCATCCGCTTCATACGCTGCAAAAGCCTCAATCAGCTCCTCCAGGACCACGGAACTCAACGCATTCAAGGCTTTGGGACGATTGAGCGTGATCAGCGTAACGCCTTCGTTACCCTGGGCGTTGATTTCGTAGGTGATTGTCTCAAAGCTCATAGCGGTTTCCATTCTTCATCAGCCGGGAGTGGAGCAAAGATGCTGTCGATCAACTCCTCGCTTACCCCCTCGGGTGTGGCGGGGTCCCATTTGGGATCGTGGGTCTTGTCGACGATCACCGCGCGAACGCCTTCGGCAAAATCAGGTCGAGTGAGCACGCGTGAGGCGATCCGGTATTCCATCGTCATATTGTCGGCAAAGTCGGTGAGCTTGGCACCTTCCGTTAACTGTCGCAGCGCCACTTTGCAGGTCTGCGGGCTCTTGGTGCCGAGCGTATCGCGCTCCTTTTGTGCCCATTCGTCACCTTCTTCGACTGCGGCTTCGAGGCTTGCAAGGATGTCCTCATAGCTGTCCGAGGCGAAGTGCTTGGCGATCTTGAGTGCATTTTCCTCGATCCGAGCTGGGGGAGGAGTGCCCACGGGCTCTGACAGAATTCCCGCAATCCGGTCCGGTTTTTCGGCGATGCGTGCTTTCAGATCGTCAAGCATCTCACTTGGTACGTAATGTGTTGCGAGCCCTGCCCATAAGCATTCTTCGCCTTTAAGTCGCGCACCGGTTAGCGCGAGGAATTGTCCCAGCCTGCCGCCAAGGCGCGACAGATACCAGCCACCGCCGACATCGGGGAACAGGCCAATGCCCGTCTCTGGCATCGCGAAACGGGTACTCTCCGTCGCGACGCGAAACTTGGCGGGCTGGGAAATACCGACTCCGCCGCCCATGGTGACGCCATCCATGAAGGCGACCACGGGCTTGGGGAAGGTGAACAGCTGGTGGTTGAGCTGATATTCAGCAAAGAAGAACTCCCGCCCGCTCTTGCCACCATCGTTCAATGCCGAGTTGCGCAAGAAAGCGATGTCACCGCCTGCGCAAAAGCCGCGCGAACCTTCGGCATGGTCGATAATGATCGCTTCGATCGCATCATCCGCCGCCCAGTCGCTCAATGCTTCAGACATTGCGCGGCACATCTCAAGTGTGAGCGCATGGAGGGCCTTGGGGCGGTTCAATATGATATGGCCGATGGGGCCATTAATGCGAGTGACAACGTCTTCGGTCATTACGTTTTAGACTTTCGGTTCGATCAGGTCCCAGCGATTGCCGAAGGGATCGGCAAACACCGCCACAGTTGCGTAGGGCTCGTGCCGGGGTTCTTCGAGAAATTCCACCCCTGCCGCGCAAAAACGTGCGTGGGTATCGGCGAAATCGCTAGTTTGCAGAAAAAAGGAAACCCGTCCGCCGGTCTGGTTGCCGATGGCAGAGGTTTGCGCCCCGTTTGCGGCCTTGGCGAGGAGCAGGCGGCCGCCACCGGGCGCTTCGACGACAACCCAGCGCTTGCCACCGCCGAGATCGGTGTCTTCGATGAGGCGCCAGCTGAGTTTGCCCGTATAAAAGGCGATGCCAGAGTCGTGGTCAGGGACCACCAGCGTGGTCATGGCGAAGGTCTCGGTCGTCATTTGGCCAAGTTACTGCCGCAGCAAGTCCCGGCCCACCACCATGCGCATGATCTGGTTGGTCCCCTCAAGGATCGAGTGCACGCGCAGGTCGCGCCAGAAGCGTTCAATCGGGTAGTCCTGCAAATAGCCATAGCCGCCGTGGAGTTGCAGCGCGCGGTCGACGATGGCGCTGCCATTGTCGGTCGCAAGCCGCTTGGCCATGGCCGAAAAGCGGGTCTTGTCAGGCGCGTTGTCAGTCACTTTGGCAGCGGCGAGATAGAGCAGCGCCCGGGCGGCTTCCAAGTCGGTTGCCATATCGGCAAGGGTGAACTGGGTGTTCTGGAACTCGGATACGGCCTTGCCGAATTGGTTGCGGTCCTTGGTATAGGTGATGGTCTCATCAAGGCAGCGTTGCGCTCCGCCAAGTGAGCAAGCGCCAATGTTGAGCCGCCCGCCATCAAGGCCCATCATCGCAATCCGGAAGCCTTCGCCTTCACCGCCTACCACATTTTCGACCGGCACGCGCACGTCTTCGAGGATCAGCTGCGCGGTGGGCTGTGAGTGCCAGCCAAGCTTCTTTTCATTCGCCCCGAAGGAGACGCCTTCGAAGTCCTTCTCGATCACCATGCAGGTGATGCCCTTGGGGCCGTCCTCGCCCGTGCGGACCATCGCGACATAGACTTCGTTCGAGCCTGCGCCGGAGATAAACTGTTTGGTGCCATTCAGCACGTAATGGTCGCCATCCTTGCGAGCGGTGGTTTTTAGCGCCGCTGCGTCTGATCCCGAGGCGGGCTCAGTCAGGCAGTAGCTTGCGATCTTATTCATACCGATGAGATCAGGCAGATACTTGTCCTTGACGCCTTGCGCGCCAAAGCGGTCGATCATCCAGGCGGCCATATTATGGATTGAGATAAACGCGGATGTCGAAGGACAACCATAGGCCATCGCCTCCATAATCAGTGCGGCTTCAAGCCGTCCAAGCCCGATCCCGCCGCTCTCTTCCGAAACATAGATCGCGCCAAAGCCCAGCTCGGCGCTCTGCCTGATCGTGTCGATCGGGAAGATGTGCTGCTCATCCCACTCCGCAGCGTGGGGCGTGATATTGTCGGCGGTGAATCGCTGCGCCATTTCCTGGATCGCGAGCTGATCGTCGGTGAGTGAAAATTGTCCTTGCATAGGGAGGCGGAGTAGACGGTCCAGAGCGGCGAGAAAAGGCCCGAAAATGACAGCTGTGCAAAGGCAATATGGCGCAAGGGTTTCGTGAAACTTTCTGTAACCAAATCGCGGCCTCATGCGTAACAACGAATATGACCCTTCGCACCTCTTCCCCGAAAGCCCGCCTGATTTGCGTTTACAACGCTGATACCGGCCTAATTCAAATGCTGATACACGCGGTGCACAAACAGGTTCGCCCGGAGACCTATCCCTGTTCGCTGTGCGCGCTGACCTATGGCTCGGTTTCGATGCGCGGGGATTGGAAAGCGTTCTGGCAAGCGCTCCCTTACGACGTGGACTTCTACCACCGTGATGACTTTACGGAAGATTTCCCGCTTCTTGGAACCGGAGGCGCGCGGGAGGTGGCCTTGCCCGCAATCTTGCTCGACGAAGCGGATGCAGAAACGCGCATCCTGATCTCGAACGAAGAACTTGATGCAATGGCCGATGTGGATGAGCTGATGGTGAAGGTCGAGAGCGCATTGGGATTGGGCATTGCTAAGATGCAGGCTGCTATCTGATACGGTCCACGCTTGACCCACAGCCTTGAGTGGCCTTCAATAAGGCTATGCGTATTCTCCGTTATGCCTTTGGCCTTTTAGCTCTCATTATCGTCGTTCCTGCGGGAGCTTGGTTTGTCGGTCCCTCGCTTATGACGGGCGCGGGCGATATGTCCGAGCCGCGCTCGGAGGTGCATGCCGCTGAGCTGGATGGCGTGATCTACGTGGCTGGCGGGATCGGCTTTCAGCGTACGCTGAAAAGCTGTGTCGCATTTGAGGTCAGTACAGAGACATTCTCAGATTGTCCCGAGCTACCACGAACCCTGCATCATGTTGGGATGGCAGCAGGCGAGGGCCAAGTCTTCGCCACCGGGGGATATAGCAGCCTGCCCTTCAATCAGGACCCCGAGGGCGCGCTGTTTGCCTTTTCGCCCTCCGATGCGACGCCCGAATGGCGCGAAGTCTCGCGCCTGCCCGAACCGCTGGGTCAGCACGCGATGTTTTACCGCGAAGGTATGCTTTGGCTGATTGGCGGACAATCGGGTGATGAGACGCGCGCAACCATCCGCACCTATGATCTGGCGAGCGGTGAGTGGGGGCAGGTCGCCCCGATGCCCACACCGCGCCACAGTCATGCGTTCGCGCTCAGCGAGGACAGACTTTATGTCACCGGCGGGCGCAGCGATAAGCTTGGGCCACACGCGACCGTGATCGAGGTCTATGACTTCGCCGCTGACAGCTGGGAGAGCCTGCCCGATGCGCCTTTTCCTTTGGCAGGGCATGGGGCAGCAGTTTTTGAAGGGCGCTTGCACGTGTTTGGCGGAGAGGATGTGACAACCTCAGAAGTGTTCACCCAGCATTTTTCGATGGACCTTGCTGACCCCTCGAGCGGCTGGCGCGAGGAAACTCCGATGAGCGCGCCGCGCCATGGATTTGCCATATGGCGTGTCGGCGATACGGCGTGGATTTTAGGCGGAGGCGAGCTGGCCGGGTGGAAGACGCTGACCTCGGTGACCGGGACTGCGTTTCCCCTTGAGCTTAGCCGCTGATTTAGCGTGCGATGTATTCGCAAGCGTCCGATTGGGCGACTTGCAAGGCTTGATCGAACAGTTCCTGCGTGGGCGCAAGGCGGCGGATGAGAACAACGCCGCGGTTAGTTGGGCTGGTTACCGATCCCAGACCTTTTCCTCCAGCGATTAACGACACTTCGACGCTTGCACCAACCCCTCTTTGAGTGAAGAAATTGTTGGTCTCTGCATCGAAGAAGGACAAAGACTGATACCCTGGCCACTCGCCCATAGTGATGGCAAGGGAACTTCCCTCCGCGCTCAAGTCATAGCGGCATAGCGCGTAGAACAGGTCAGGCGAAGAGCGCACTACGACCTGTGTTTCGGGCGTAATCCGCTCAGGATTAGTGAAGGCGTGGAGTGCGATGTTGCGCTTGGCGAGGCCAGATAGCGCCTGATCCATGATGACGCTGGGCGCGAGGGCGAGAACCGCGAAATGGGATCCAAGTGCGGTTGCAGCGCCTAATAGCAGCGGTCCGATCCACCCTTTCACGTCGCATCTTCCGCACATGAAATTCGGCTGACCGTTGGACCGACAAAGCTGGCTTCTGGGTCTTCAAGCAGGCCCTTGGTTGGCATGTACAATCTGAGCGTCAGGTCAAATGTGCTCGCATTGCGGCTTGATATCCAATTGGGCTCATTGTTTGGTCGTTGGGACGAAATCGTGGCTCCCCAATAGCGGTCGTCCTCCCATTCCACACTCAGCGCATTGAGGCTTAAGGCCTCATCGTCATTGATCGGCAGCTTGCTGTCTCGATCATAAAGCGTAATCGACCACCATTCAGCCGGCATTCCCTCGCCTGACACCGCGTAGCTGCATTTCTCGACGAGCGGCCGACCCGCACTATCAGTCGCCCTGGTAAAATAGACTGCCTCTTTCTTTGACAGCGCTAACAGACCATGGCGTGCGATGCGTGCGCGGGTGTAGGGATCGGCAGCCTCTGACCCAATCGCAAAATCGCTGCGCCAGCCATCGATCTCGACATTGCCGAAATCGAGCGGCTTTGCTCCCGGCCACAGCCCTGCCGTGTAAAGCGCGCTGGCAGGACCCAGGGCAAGGCCAAGGATAAGTGCCGGGACATAAGCCGTTATGCGTTTAATCATCGGCGACCAGCGCTTCTGCTTCGATTTCGACCTTCCACTCCCGGCGGCAAAGCCACGCCACGCCGGCCATCGTGGCTGCAGGTCGAACGTCGCCAAAATAGCGTGCATGGACAGCGCCCACCGCTTCCTGATCGTCAGAATTGGTGAGCAGCATGCGGGTGCGCACGACGTCCTTAGCACTGCCGCCCAGT
>JBCDKX010000056.1:0-15979 GCA_038746055.1 Pseudomonadota bacterium | reverse complement strand
TCGAGCCGCAGGCCTTCATCCAAGGAAGAAGGGAAAATATCGACAATCGAGCCGCGCACCGCAAACTCGCCGTGATCGACCACTGTATCGGTGCGCGAATAGCCTTGGCGGGTGAGCAGCGCTGCCAAGCTGTCATGGCCGATAGTGGTGCCGGGCTTAAACTCACGCACGCTCTCGCGGATGCGGAATGGGGTGAGCACGCGTTGGAGCACGGCATTGGCGGTAGTGACCACCAATTGCGAGCTGGAGGAGGGGCGCTGCATGCGAAAGAGCGCTGAAAGACGCGCAGCGCTGACCGATAGAGCGGGCGAGGCGCGGTCATAGGGGAGGCAATCCCATGCCGGAAACTCCAACACTTCGATCTCAGGCGCAAAGAAGCGCGCGGCGTCGGCCACCGAGCGCATGGCCGCTTCATCCGGCGCAATGAAGACGCAGCGTTGCTTTGTCGCGCGGGCAAGATCTGCCAGCACTAGCGGCTGCGCGCCTCTGGGAAGCGAGGCCAGTGTCAGCTGAGCGTTTGCGGAAAGAATGCGGGAGAGGTCTGGCATTGTGGGATTAACTAACGTGCAATTGGGCCCCGCGAGAAATTCGAGGGGCCTACTCAAGGGTCTAAGTTTGCCAGCCGCTTAGCTGGGAATTTCGACGTAGTCGAGGCGTTGCATTTGCTCGATTAGCGTGCCCTGAAACCGCTCCGGCACGGCCTGAGTTTTAAGGCCCCAGGCCATCACATCGACATCGTCTTCGGCGAGCAGATCTTCGAACCAATCCATCTCACTCTCGCCCCAGTCGGCGTGGTATCGATCAAAGAAGCCGCCGATCATAAAGTCGGCTTCGCGTGTGCCGCGATGCCAGCTACGGAATTTGGCGCGGGCTTTGCGCGTTTCTAAGGTGGGCATATCCGACATGGATTTCGCGTTAGGGTACTCGAAACCAGCGCGCAACAGGGTATACGTGCTGTCGATGCGGCCCGATGTGCTCAACCCTTTGTTTGCTGAAAGTCAGACGCTCGATGGCGTGGGGCCAAAGCTTGCCAAGCCCTTGGAAAAGCTCGGTCTCACGCGCGTGCGCGACATGCTCTACCATTTGCCGGAGCGTTTCGTAACGCGGCGTGTGGTGACCAATCTCGATGAAGCAGGCGAGGGCGAGCAGGTGATTGTGGGACTCACCCCAACCGAGCACCGCTCCTCGCGCAACCCCGGGCGCGGGCCATACCGGGTGCTGTCGCAGGATGAGATCGGCAATATCTGCGCGATCACCTATTTCGGGCGCGCCTCCTACACTGCGAAAAAGCAGCTGCCGGTCGGTGAAAAGCGCTGGGTGGCCGGGCGTTTAGACCGCTATGGCGATATGCTCCAGATTGTGCATCCCGACCACGTTGAAGAAGACAATGCTGCGCATATGGGGCGGATGACCGAGCCGGTTTATCGATTGTCCGAGGGTTTGACTCAGCCGCGCTTGGCCTCGCTCGTGGAGCAATCGCTGGCCCGCGCGCCGGAGCTGCCGGAATGGATTGAGCCGGGCCAATTTCAGAAGGAGGGTTGGTCCGCATGGAATGCGGCGGTGAGGGAAGGGCACAAAGGCCCGAATGAGCCAGCGCGCGAGCGACTGGCTTATGATGAGCTGCTTGCCAACAGTTTGGCACTGCTGCTGGTGAAAGCCGAAGGCCGCCGCCGCAAAGGGCAGGCTTTGCAGGGGGATGGGAGGCTGCGCGCAAAGCTTGATCTGCCATTTGAGATGACCGGTGCACAGAAGCGCTCGATCAGCGAGATCGAAGGCGATTTGCAGCAGGAAGCTCCGATGTTGCGGCTTCTGCAAGGCGACGTTGGGGCTGGTAAGACTGTGGTTGCGCTGAATGCGATGCTGATCGCCAATGAGGCGGGTAAGCAGGCAGCGCTCCTCGCTCCTACAGAGATTCTTGCGCGCCAGCACTTCGAAACATTGCGCAAGATGGCAGCGCCAACGGGTGTAGAAGTTGCTCTCCTAACGGGCCGAGCCAAGGGACGTGAGCGAGAGGGGCTCCTGATGAGCCTGCTTCAGGGCGACATCGACATCCTTGTGGGGACCCATGCAATATTCCAGGACAGTGTTGCCTACAATGACTTGGGGCTGGTGGTGATCGATGAGCAGCACCGCTTTGGTGTGGCGCAGCGACTGGCATTGGCAGGCAAGGGCAAGCGCGCACCCCACACGCTAGCTATGACCGCAACCCCTATCCCGCGCAGCCTCACGCTGGCGCAATATGGTGAGATGGATGTGAGCCGCCTTGACGAGCTGCCCCCTGGCAGACAGGCAATCGACACTCTGGTCTTCCCGCAAGGCCGCCTCGAAGAGATGGTCGCAGCTGTTGGACGGCACCTGTCCACCGGGCAACAAGCCTATTGGGTGTGCCCGATGGTCCGCGAGGCGAGTGGTTCCTTCGAGACGGCTGATATTGCTGCGGCTGAAGCGCGCTACGCTCAACTTTCCGAGCATTTCGGAGACCAAGTCGTGATGGTGCACGGTCAGCTCCATCCAGACATCAAAGATGCCAATATGGAGCGCTTTGCGCGTGGTGAAGCCAAGCTCCTTATCGCGACCACTGTGATCGAAGTTGGCGTCGATGTGCCGAGCGCTACATTAATGGTGATCGAGCAGGCTGAGCGCTTTGGCCTGGCGCAGCTCCACCAATTGCGCGGCCGGGTCGGCCGGGGCTCGGAAAAGAGCCGCTGCGTGCTTTTGCGGTCTGACGAACTGTCGGAAACGGGTAAAAAGCGGCTAACCTATGTGAAGGAATCCCAAGACGGGTTTTATCTTGCCGAGAAAGATCTCGAGCTGCGCGGTGGAGGTGAACTGCTTGGTACACGTCAATCCGGTGAGGCGGCTTTCAGGATTGCCGACCTTGATCAGGTCCAGCGCCTGCTTCCTGCCGCCCATGCCGATGCGCGCCTTTTGATGGAGCGGGATGGTGGATTGACGTCAGAACGTGGCGAGGCGGCAAGGATACTGCTTTATCTGTTTGAACGCGATTGGGGTGTGCAATTGCTGAGAGGCGGATAACTCCGAAGAAAACGTCACATTAATAAAGTCTTGGAAGCTATGTCTTACAGAGATGATCGATCGGAGGGACGTTCGATGAAGACTATTTGCTACTCACGCATTAAGCTCAGCCTGATTGTGGTAATGGCCTTGCTTTTCTTGTGGGGTGGCTTTTGGATGGTCTCCACATTCGATGGCAAAGGCGTATTTCTGGGCAGCATCCTGATTCTGGTAATGGGCTTTGCTGTGGTGTTTTTCCTGCGCTATCTGGCCGATAATACGATTGCCAAAATCGGCCATAACTCGCTTGAATTCCACGGACTTTTGGGCACACGTACGATCCGTTATGACCGCATTATCGGGCTTGATATTGAGACCACTAGCGTCAATTTCTTCTCGCAGCGCCATCTCGCTATCAAATCTGCCGACGAGTCCTGGAGCAAGACACGCATTTCGGAAATGCTGCTTGAGAAGAGGGCCGGCGGACTAGAGGGTATTCTTGACATGATCGCCAACACTCCTGACCATCCAGAGTCAACGATAAAGCCGGCACGTCGTTTGGATAATACGCAGCCTCCTGGAGCGGTTAGACAACACGTTCAGCGAGCAGGAGGTTTCGGTCGCAAGGTGGTGTAAAGCTAGGCGGCGAAGGTACCAGTTTCCCGCGTAAGCTGCTTTGCCAATTCTGCGCTGGCCCTCGTGATTTGGTCCCAGCAATCTGCAAAGTCATCTGCATCACCGTAGTATGGGTCCGCAACAGATTCCCCTCTGCTACCATCGAAGACGTCCAACAAAAGCGATATATGCGCGCCGTGGTGCCGTGGGCTGCGCGCGTTTATTCCTGCCAGGTTGGCGGTATCCAGGGCGAATATGTGAGTGAAAGCTGAGAAGTCGCTTTCCGCCAATTGGCGCCCCCGATTTCCTGCGATATCGACCCCATGCCGCCGCGCGACCTCAATCGCGCGTGGATCAGGTGGATCGCCTATATGATAGCCCGCTGTGCCGACCGAAGCGACCTTGACATCAAGTCCGGCCTTTAAAGCTGCGGAGCGAAACGCCCCTTCGGCCATTGGTGACCGGCAAATATTACCCAGACACACGAAAAGGACCGAGAGGCCTTTATCTTTTTCCCATTGCATCCTCGTAATTTATCAAGGATCGGCGGACTTACAACCGGTAATGGTCTGAACTTGAGTGGAGATCCTCGCGAGGACCAGATTTGCCACTTAGGCAGCGTTGACGGGAAATGGCTTCGTCTGACCGAGAATTTCCTCGGTCATCCGGCGGACATTGACCTTCGCTTTGAGGCGTGCTCCCAAGAGCGCGGTGCCTGAGACCTTTCGTTGGACAAACAGAGTCTCAATCGGAGGGAAGGCCCAGGTTTCCTTGTCTTGTGCAATCTCCCAGCCTTCTTCGCGCAGCAGCGGAACAAAGCTGCGATCGCCAAAATCAAACGGGGCATCAGCACGCATCTCATTGATCACAATGTCAATCATTCGCCCGACGCGTTCGGGATGACGCTCGGCGACGATAGACATCATAAAGCCCGCTTCGATTGTTGCGGCCAGCACTTCTTCGCGATTTCCATTGAGACCGGCTTCCAACATGTTGCGATAGCCATTGGCGACTGCCGGGTCGACTGTGCGACACGCGCCGAAGTCCAGAAGTATTATCTCATCTGTTTCGCGGCGATAGCGGAAGTTGGCAAAATTGGGATCAGTTTGCATGATCCCAAACTCAAACAGTTCGCGTGAAACAAGCCGCATCAGGCGAGCGCAGATATCATTGATCCGTTCTTGCGGCTCGTCCTTCAAGTCCTCAATACCTGTACCTGCCTCAAAGCTCATTGCGAGAATTGAACCGCGCGTCAACTCGTGATGGAGGCGCGGGACCACAAAGCCTTCCTCACCCTCCATCCGCCGACGATAGAGCTCCATCTGCTCACCTTCGCGCTGGTAGTCGGCCTCTTCGTGGAGTTGTTTTTTAGCAGCAGCCAAAAGCTTGTCGATCTCTAGCTCAGGCGGAGCAAAGCCTGCGATTTTAAGCAAGGTCATGACATTGTCGACGTCGCTATCGATGCTCTTGGCAATACCGGGATATTGGACCTTAATCGCCAATTCCTGGCCATCGCGGGTCATCGCCTTGTGGACCTGACCAATGCTCGCCGCAGCGATCGGGCGTGGATTGAACCATTTGAACTGGCGTCGCCAATCATTGCCCCATTCTGATTTGAGCACTTGATCCAATTGCCTGGTCGGCATGAAATTGGCCTGATCGCGTAGGCGTGCCAGAATGCTCGAGAGCTCTTCCGGCAGGAAATCCCCTGCATCCATACTGATCATCTGGCCCATTTTCATCGCCGCGCCGCGCATATGCGAAAGGCGATCAGTCATGCGGGTGACGTTGCCAGGGGTAAGGATCAGATCGCGGGGATTAAAACCTTCTCCGCTTGCAAGGCGCCGTATGCCCTCAGCAGCCATGCCGCCGGCAACGCCGCCCGCAAGCCTGCCAAAAGAGCCGATACGAGCAATGCGACTGGAGGGGACGGCACGTTCGCGCGCGCGGTCGGCTTGTCCGCCTGTTTGGGACTGGTTATCAGACTCTTGGTCGGCCACGCACACTCTCGATTGGGTTGATTTGAGCTATAACGGGCATGTTGGAAGCCGGTTCCGCTTTCCAAGTCCGCGATTGTCTTATCGCGCGCTAGCTAATGAAAAGGCCGCCATCCACTGGCAGGCATGTGCCGCTGATATAATCGGAATGGGGTGAAGCATAAAATACCGCGAGGCCTTCAACACCCTCATGATCACCGAACCGGCGCAATGGGACACGCTTAGTCATCCACTCCGCAAATTTGGGATCTGCCGCCTTGGTCAAGCCTGTCTCATAAAACCCGAAGAGCAAGGCATTAGCGGTGATCTGATAGCGCGCAAGTTCGAACGCTGCTCCCCGTGTCAGGCCGTTTACGGCGGCTTTGGACGCGGCATAGTCGGAGGATTTGTTTACTCCCATGATCGATTGGCCTGAGGAGGTGACGATGAGCTTTCCGCCCGGATCGCCATTTTCTGCGCGTTCAATCATATGGCGGCTGGCGTATTTATAGACCAGCGCAGGGCCGCGTGCATTGATTTGCATGACTGCATCCCAGCCTTGGGTGGTCATATCGGGGATGCGCGTACCAGCTCCGGACCGTCCGGCATTGGCAAAACAGGCATCGACCCGGCCAAAGGCGTGCAAGGTCTCAGTCATGGCTGCCTCGACGTGCTCTTCCTCTGCGACGTCGCATGTTAGTGCGATTACCTCACCATTGCCCCCGAGCCCTTTCAATTCCTCGACCGCGGCCAAATTCTTCGCCTCATCGCGCGCCCAGATCGCGACATTCGCCCCTGACTTTGCAAGGCCGCGAGCCATGCTGAGACCAAGCCCTGAGTTACCACCGGTGATGAGGGTGCTGCGCCCGGTCAAATCAAATAGGTTCATGGCTCGCATGGGTGACGCAATTGCCTTAAGGGAGCAAGCCTGACGTATGAAGAAGACCGCTTAATGACTACTCAAACCTCGCTCACATCCGCCTCGCGCTGGCTCGGCTACGCAGGGCTGTTGCCGCAGATAATCTGCCTTGGCCTCACCGTTTCCGGTCATGAATACGCCTATACGGCAATGGCAGGTGGCTTCGCTTATGCAGCGGCCATCTTCAGTTTTCTTGGAGGCGTATGGTGGGGTCAGGCAATTCAGGGCGGGCGAGCGGGCACAGGGTCATATCTTATTGCCGTAATGCCGAGCCTGATCGCTGTTGCGCTGTTCTTGCCTTGGAGCTTTGGCTGGGAATGGCCGGGGCCAGCTTTGCTTTATCTTGGTGCTCTCATTTTGTTGTCGCCCCTCGTCGACCGGGCTCTCGGTTTCGCAAAGCCTGACTTCCTGCGCTTGCGCTGGCAGCTTTCTTCGGGGTTGGGCGCGCTTACCGTGGCATTGGGCTTTGCGTCGATGCACCTTATGCAGCGCGACCTTGCTGTTTGAGTTTACATCTGCCTGTATTTGAGTGCTAAGCGAACTAGCAACCACAGCCATTCGAAGGAGCCTTCATGCTGGCCCGTTTATTTGCCGCAGTGTTTCTGTTTGTCGCCGCATCGCCCGCTTTCGCTGAACCGGTCAGTTACTTTCAGGTGGAGGGCGTAAATTACGATGAAAGCGTACCAGCGTTCGAAAGTGAGGCTGGCTATGAGATAGGCGAAAGGCCGGTGCGTTTTGGCGACATGATTGCTTATCTGCGCGGGTTGGCCGAGCGCTCGGACCGGATCACGGTTGAGACGATTGGCTATTCACATGAGCGCCGCCCGATCCTGACATTCATCGTCACCAGCCCTGAAAACCATGCGAATTTAGAGAACATTCGACAAACGCACTTGGCGCGTCTGGAAGGCAATGCTGCTGCTGATGCTGCGCCGATGGTCTTATGGATCAATTGGGGCGTGCA
Organism: Pseudomonadota bacterium; assembly: GCA_038746055.1. Taxonomy (GTDB): domain Bacteria; phylum Pseudomonadota; class Alphaproteobacteria; order Sphingomonadales; family Sphingomonadaceae; genus Erythrobacter. Next base: position 8,490 of record JBCDKX010000056.1, on the reverse strand, counting down.
CGGCTCTGAAACCTCCTCGATGGATGGCGCTATTCCATTGCTTTATCACTACGCCGCGGCGCAAGGCCCAGTGGTTGACGCGCAGCTTGATAACGCGGTGATGATCTTCACCGTGGTCTATAATCCCGATGGTCATGCCCGCCGGATCGATCATGTTGAGACCTTCTGGTCGTATGGCGAGAACACCGACTTGAACGATGCAGCCCACACCATGTGGACCGAAGCGCGGGTCAATCACTATTGGTTCGATCTTAATCGCCAATGGCTGTTGCTGACCCAGCCTGAAGCGCGTGCTTGGGTGAAGCAGTGGCACAAATGGAAGCCGATGGTTTCAGCCGATTATCATGAGATGGGATCGTCATCGCCCTATTACTTCCACCCCGGTGAAGAGAAGCGGCGTAACCCTCTGATCCCTGCACGCGCGCGCGAGCTCACGCTCGCGATTGGTAAGCGACATGCGGCGTTTCTTGACAGTGAGGCCAAGCTTTATACCACCGAAGAACGCTTTGATAACATGTATATCGGCAAGGGTTCGACCTATCCGCAGATCAACGGCTCGTTAGGCATTCTGTTTGAAGCGGGTGCTGCTCGGGGTGGGGCGGTGCAAACCGATCGCGGCCTTGTCGAGACTGCCGACAACGTGCGCACGCATTTTCGTACGGCACTGACCACAATCCAGGGATCGCTCGATCTGCGCTCTGAGATCACCGCCTATCAGCGGGATTTCTTTGTCGAAAATGGGCGAGCTGGCGGATCAGGCGGCTGGGTTTTCACCGCGAAGGGTGATCCAGAGCTGGCTGCGCGTTTTGTGCGGCTGTTGAACCTGCACGATATCGAAGTGCGCAGGCTGAGCACCAGTGTTACAGCCGACGGGCAGACGTATGAAGCAGGCAAGAGCTTCTTCGTGTCCAGTGCCCAGACTAACAATCGGATGATCCGCGGGATTTTTGAACGCTTCACCCAGTTTGAAGAAAACGTCTTTTATGATGTCTCCGGCTGGACCATGCCGCTCACTTATGACCTTGAGTATGCGGCTGTGCGACGCGCACCAGCCACTGGCGAGGCGGCGCAAGGCACCTTCCAAAGTGCGCGCGCACCGGACCGCGCGCCCTATGGCTATGTGTTTGACTGGTCGCACACCTATGCGCCGCGCGCGCTCAATCGCATTCTGTCCGAGGGCATCATGGCACGGGCGGCGATGGAAGGCTCCGTCGTCACCACCACCAGCGGTGACGTGGAACTTGGGCGTGGGGCAATCTTTGTGCCGCTTGCCCTCCAAACCAAGCCGCAAGATGAAATCCATGTGATTATGGAGACCATCGCCGCGAAAGACGGCGTTCCTGTCTATGCGGCGACATCTGGACTGACCCTGGTAACTGGCCGCGACTTGGGTGCGACCAATATCTTCCGTTCTCTCGAGGCGCCGCGTGTGGTGCTCGCTTATGAGGATGGGCTTTCCTACTACGATAGCGGCGAGGTTTGGTGGACACTTGATTATGGTCATCGTGTGCCGGTTACGCTGGTGCGCAAGAGCCAACTCGGGAGGCTCGATTGGAAGGAATATACCCATCTTATTCTAGTCGGAGGTAATGCTGCGCTCAACAAGCCACTGACACGGGGCCTGAAGCGTTGGATCGACGGAGGAGGGACCCTGATTGCCACCCGTGATGCGGCGCTGTGGGCTGAGGAGCATGTTCTCTTGCGCGAGGAAGAGGATGAGGACGCGGAGGAGGACGAAGTTCCGCCGCAGCGCCTTAACTTTGAGGATATGGACTTGCGCGATGCGGAGCATGTGATTGGCGGCGCAATTTTTGCGACTGATCTCGACACTTCGCATCCGCTGGGATTTGGTTTTTCTGACCGCGATTTGCCCGTGCATCGCAATGTGAGCTTCACTCTGCAAGCCCCTCCAGAGAACCCCTATGCCGTGCCAGTGCAGTATAAGACCGATCCATTGCTTTCCGGCTATGCGTCAGAGCGTCGGCTGGAGGAAATTGCGGGAACTCCCTCAGTGGTTGCAGAACGTAAGGGACAGGGCGCGGTAATTCTAATGGCAGACAACCCCGTCTTCCGCGGGACTTATCCAGGCACGGAGAAGCTGCTGATGAATGCCCTGTTTTTCTCTGGACTAATTGATGCCCCACGCGGGAACTACGCTGAAGAGTGAGCGCATTGGATATGGCTTTGCGCGGCCTACAGTCACTTCGATAGCAAATTGTTGGTCGGGGAGAGAGGATTCGAACCTCCGGCCCCTGCCTCCCGAAGACAGTGCTCTACCAGGCTGAGCTACTCCCCGACCCAATTCGAACCGGCAATCGCCAAGAGGCGCTGGTTCGAGGCAAGGCGGGTGCGTATAAGTAGGGACACGCTGGGTGGCAAGCGGACAAATCGCTCCTATAGTTTCGCCCATGGCAACCCAATCGATTCCTACTCGATCTGTACATCCCGAGCAGCAATATCTCGATCTCATGCGCCAGATTTGGAACGCCGGGAGCGAACGTCTGGATCGCACTGGGGTGGGCACGCGCTCGATCGCGGGGGCCATGCTCCGATTTGATCTGAGCGACGGTGCGATGCCGCTGCTCACCACCAAGCGGGTCTATTGGAAGACCGCGACACGGGAGATGTTATGGTTTTTGACAGGTGAGACCAATATTCGCCCACTTGTGCTGCAAGGTGTGAAGATCTGGAACGAATGGCCCCACGCGCGCTATATGCAAGAGACGGGTAAGGACATTACGCTCAAAGACTTTGTTCAACGAATTGCTGATAGCGAAGAGTTTGCAGCAAAATGGGGCAACCTTGGTCCGGTTTATGGCAAGCAATGGGTGGATTGGCCGACCTATCGAAAACGCGAAGACGGGCTCTTCGAGAAGGGAAAAAGCATCAACCAGGTGGCTGAAGTGGTCGAGAGCCTTAAGCGCAATCCTGGCAGTCGGCGCCATATTATCGAAGGCTGGAATGTGGCGGAGCTCGACGAGATGGCACTCCCGCCCTGTCACAAAACCTACCAGTTCCATGTTGCCGATAATCGCCTTAACTGCGTCCTTTATCAGCGCTCATGCGATGTGGCTTTGGGGCTTCCTTTCAACTTGTGGTCAGCCGCGCTGCTTAATCGCATGATTGCTCAGCAGGTGGGGCTGGAGCCGGGTGAGCTGATATGGATGGGCGGCGACGTACACCTTTACCTCAACCATGCGCATCTGATTGAGGAACAACTGACTCGCGAGCCCACCGGTCACCCCACGCTCGAAATCACCCGAAAGCCTGAAACAATTTTCGATTACAAAATCGAGGATTTTCGGGTTGATGATTACGCGCCTCTACCCCCAATCAAGGCCCCCGTTGCGGTGTGAGATGCGCCGCTTGACCGGCACAATCGGCTGACATAGTCGCGTTGGCTCAACCGCTTTTGTTGGGAGAGCTGACCTATGGCCGATGAGGCCGACACCCCGCAATCGGGCGATAACCGGCCCGCGCTTGCACTCCATGTGCCCGAGCCCAAATCACGGCCCGGCGATCCGGTCGACTTTAGCGAAGTGCATATTCCCGAGGCTGGCTCACAAGCCCGTCCGGATGAGGGCGTGAGGCCTGATGAGATCAAGGACTTGGCTTATGGTCTCATTCGCGTCCTGAGTGATGACAATAAAGCGCACGGGCCCTGGGATCCAAAGCTTGATCCCGAGACTTTGAGGACGATGCTTGGCCATATGGCGATGGTGCGCGCCTTTGATGAGCGGATGTTTCGCGGACAACGCCAGGGCAAGACGTCGTTCTACATGAAGTGTACCGGCGAGGAGGCAACCAGCGTCGCTTCTTCCATGGCGCTGGCATCTGATGACATGGTGTTCCCGAGTTACCGCCAGCAGGGCATCCTGATTGCGCGCGGCTATCCGCTGATTGAGATGATCAACCAAATTTATTCGAATGCTGGCGACAAGCTGAAGGGCCGCCAACTGCCCATCATGTATTCAAGCCGTGAGCACAGCTTTTTCACCATCTCGGGCAATCTCGCGACACAAACGCCGCAGGCAGTGGGTTGGGCGATGGCCAGCGCCATTAAGGGTGACAGTCGGATCGCGGCAACCTGGGTCGGTGAAGGCTCGACAGCGGAAGGCGACTTTCATTCAGCCTGCACTTTTGCCAGCGTCTACAACGCACCCGTTATTCTCAATGTGATCAACAATCAGTGGGCGATTTCAAGCTTTAGCGGATTTGCCGGGGCGGAGCGTACGACCTTCGCTGCGCGTGCGCTTGGTTACGGCATTGCCGGCTTGCGGGTTGATGGCAATGATGCGCTTGCTTGTTTTGCTGCTCAACAATGGGCAGCAAATCGCGCGCGGGCCAACCAAGGTCCAACTTTGATTGAGTATTTTACCTATCGCGCCGAAGGCCACTCAACTTCAGATGATCCTTCTGGCTACCGAAGTGCGCAGGAACGCGAGGAATGGCCGCTTGGTGACCCTGTAATGCGCCTTAAAAATCACCTCATCGCAATTGGTGAGTGGGATGAAGAGCGCCAGCGGGCGATGGATTTGGCCGCAGCTGAGGAGGTCAAACAGACCACCAAAGAGGCTGAAAAGAACGGCATTCTGGGCCACGGACTGCACCATCCGTTCCATACGATGTTTGAAGATGTGTTTGAGGAGCTGCCTTGGCATCTTGAAGAGCAGGCCGCACAAGCAACCCGTGAACGTCAGATCAAATGGCCTGGTCATCACCCAAAGGATTTTGCCGGGAAATGAGCGTGGATATAAAGACCCAATCATCACCCGTGGCTGCTGAGGCAGAAGGCATACGCCGCATCAATATGATCGAAGCGATAAATGATGCGCTCGACATGATGCTCGAGCGTGATCCCGATGTGATCGTGATGGGCGAAGACGTCGGCTACTTCGGCGGTGTGTTCCGCTGCACCGCTGGATTACAAGAGAAACATGGCAAGACCCGGGTTTTCGATACGCCAATTAGCGAATGCGGTATTATCGGGGTTGCTGTCGGGATGGGGGCCTATGGCCTTCGTCCGGTCCCGGAAATCCAATTTGCTGACTATATTTACCCCGGCCTTGATCAGCTGATCTCTGAAGCAGCGCGCCTGCGTTATCGTTCGGCGACTGAGTACATAGCTCCGATGACGGTTCGCTCACCATTTGGCGGCGGTATCTTTGGGGGGCAGACGCACTCTCAGTCGCCCGAGAGCATTTTTACGCACGTGGCGGGTTTGAAGACCGTGATCCCGTCTACACCCTATGATGCCAAAGGCTTGCTGATCAGCTGTATCGAAGATGACGATCCGGTGATCTTCTTTGAGCCCAAACGCATCTACAACGGACCTTTCACTGGCTTTTATGATAAGCCGGTTGAGCCTTGGAAAAACCACGATGCGAGCGTCGTGCCTGAAGGTTACTACAACATTCCGCTGGGCAAGGCGCGCACGGTGCAAGAGGGCGAGGCGATAACCGTGCTCGCTTACGGGACGATGGTTCACGTTGCTGAAGCGGTTGCAAAGGAGAAAGGTGTCGATGCCGACATCCTCGACCTTCGCACCCTTGTGCCGCTCGATATCGAAGCGATTGAGGCATCGGTCAAGAAGACCGGACGCTGCCTGATTGTCCACGAAGCGACGCGCACCAGTGGTTTTGGTGCTGAGCTTTCCGCGCTGGTCACAGAGCGCTGCTTTTATCATCTTGAAGCCCCAGTTGAGCGCGTCACCGGCTTCGACACACCCTATCCCCACAGCCTCGAATGGGCCTATTTTCCGGGCCCGGTCCGCATCGGTGAGGCAATGGACAAGATTTTGAGCGAGTAACCGCAAAATGGCAAAGTTCACATTCAACATGCCCGATGTCGGCGAGGGCGTCGCTGAGGCGGAGATCGTCGAATGGATGGTGAAGGTTGGCGAAACCGTGTCCGAGGACCAGCATCTTGTCGACGTTATGACGGACAAGGCCACCATTGATATTGAGAGCCCGGTCGATGGTACTGTACTGGAAGTCGCCGGAGAAGTGGGCGATGTGGTTGCAGTCGGTTCGATGCTGTTGGTAATCGAGACTGAAGGTAAGGACGCAGATACCGATCCTGAGCCAGTCGCGGAGCCTGAACCCGTTGCCACAGCGGTACCTACGCCGGAGCCTGTGCCAACCCCTGATGAACTGGCTGCTCCCGAAGCTGACCGCGCACCTAAACCTGCTCCTGTTGAGTTGGCACCTGCTGCCAAAGTCTTGGCGTCGCCCGCTGTCCGCCGGCGCGCAAGAGATCTTGGCATCGATCTTGGCGAAGTACGACCTGCTGACGATGGCCGAGTACGCCACGGCGATCTCGATCAATTTCTTGCCTACAATTCGGGCGGTGGTTTCTCTCCTGCCGGAAAGTCTCGTGAAGACGAAGAGATCAAAGTGATTGGCCTGAGAAAGCGCATTGCGCAGAATATGAGCGCGGCCAAGCGCAATATCCCCCACTTCACCTATGTCGAAGAATGCGATGTGACGGCGCTTGAGGCCATGCGCGCGGACCTTAACACCGCCCGCGGAGCCAAACCCAAGCTTACTATGCTGCCGCTGCTCATCACGGCTTTTTGCAAGCTTCTGCCGAGATATCCGATGATCAATGCCCGCTTTGATGATGAGGCGGGCGTGGTGACCCGGCATGGTTCCGTTCATCTCGGCATGGCGACACAGACCGATAACGGCCTAATGGTGCCGGTGATCCGTGACGCACAGGCGCGCAATCTGTGGCAGCTCGCGAGTGAGATTGGCCGTCTTGCATCCGCTGCACGCGATGGCTCTGCCAAATCTGAGGAGCTCTCAGGCTCTACTCTGACGGTTACTTCACTCGGTCCTTTGGGCGGTGTTGCCACCACGCCGGTCATCAATCGTCCCGAAGTCGCTATCATCGGCCCCAATCGTATTATTGAACGTCCGATGTTCGTTTCCGACGGGCCCAATGGATCAGGGGGCAGGGAGCGTGTGGAGAAGCGTAAGCTTATGAATATCTCGATTTCTTGCGATCACCGCGTGGTTGATGGCTACGATGCGGCCAGCTTTATTCAGGAGGTTAAGACCCTCATTGAAACCCCGGTTTTGCTGCTCTCAGACTAGGCCAATAAAAAAGCACTGCCGGTGGCTTTGTTGGCGTTGACAGCCCCTACGCACTGGCCTAGAGGCGCGTCTCCCAAGAGGCGCTTACCGCCAGATGCGCGGGTGTAGCTCAGTTGGTTAGAGTATCGGCCTGTCACGCCGAGGGTCGCGGGTTCGAGTCCCGTCACTCGCGCCACTTGGGACCTCTTTTTTGATCTGTCAGACTTGGCTCAGTTAGATGGCTGTTGTCTGCCCTCTGGGTGAACGAGTACTATGCCTCAGGGGGTACTCCCCATTTACCTGTTTCCATCCAGATTAAGAACTTTCCGAGCGGCAAAAGCCAGATTGTGCCCAGAATAATGTAGACAATCGTCTGCGCCCACCATGGCCAGCTTGCAAGAAAATCAGCAAGATAGACGGCGATTAGAGTCCCGTAGACCATCAGACCAAGAAACAGCCCGATTATGCCAACGGGAATTCGCCAGGTGGGGGTCTCGCGCATCAGGCTTTAATCCAATCCGTACATTCTTGTTGGGGTCACAACCCCTCCCAGCATCATATCATGCGGTTCGAGCGGTAGCTCTTCGCACAATTGTACATCCCAGGCGAGGCCGATTGCCTTTGCTTCAGGATGAGCGGCGAGCCAGCGGTCGTAATGCCCACCGCCCTGACCAAGCCGGGCGAGCCTATTAGTGAAGCCGATCAGAGGTACGAAGAGGATGTCGGGAGAGACGAGCGGTGCATCGTCTGCGGGTTGCACCAGACCGAAAGGGCCGGGGCTGAGATCGCTTTCACCATGCGGGTCAGTGTGCTCACGAAACTCCATTGCTGAGCCTTCATCCGTGAAATGGGGCAGGGCGACTTTGTGGCCCGCCTCATAGAAGAATCGCGCGTAACCCCCTGTGGGTGCTTCATATTCAGTCGCGTGGTAAAGTCCGACAATGGCCTCGGCGGCGATATTGGCGAGCAGCGGGCGAGGGGGCATGTTGAACATCAGGCCGCGCACGTTACTAGGCTGCGCGGCGACATGTTCGCGTCGAACCCTGCGGAGGATTTTGCGGAGATCGGACTTGGTTATGTTCTGAGCTCCTGCAACCATCGGCCCTAAGGTGCTGCGAGGCGACCGCCCGTAGCGTGAGCAGTTTGTCTGCCCGTCTAGTGAGGACGAGAGCGCAGATGCGCTCTCGAAAATCAAAGATGACGGAACCACCATGGGCCGGACCATGAAATCCTCTGACGCCTAAACGTCAGGTGGGCGCCGTATACTCTGAACCCCGGGACGAACCCGTAATTCAAAGCAGGGACAGCTCCCTAGGATTGCTTATAGCCTCAGGGATATTCGTTGGCTCGTGCCGGGCAGCCCCGCCATGCGGCTATTTAGGGCGCCTTGGCCAGGCCTTCAAGACAACCCTTC
>JBCDKX010000055.1:0-16023 GCA_038746055.1 Pseudomonadota bacterium | reverse complement strand
GGCTGGTGAACAGTAGGTAGCCGCCAACGATCGCCAGAAAGATCACCACTGTGATTAGCAAGGTTTGCAGTATGTCCATCTCGGTATCGTCCTGGCCCGTACTCGTTGCCTAATCGGCGCTATTCAAGTCATCTGGCTTGGCCAGCGCGAGGATCCCCGTCGCGCTGACTTCACCGGATAAGTGCTTATTCTGCTGGCTCCGCAGGAGCCTCGCTCTTATCTTTCTTCGCGAGCAGCGACTTGAGATCGAAACCGCCCAGAAGCGATTTCTTCTCCTCGCTAATAGCTGCGAGATCTTCCTCACTTGCGCCCATAATACGCTCAGCGATTTGCTTGATCGTGGAGGTGGCCTTTGACGTCTTATTGGCTTCGGTAAAGACTTGGCCAAGCTTTGCTGCATTGGACGCGGCTTTGATATCGTAAGGGATAGCAAAGTCGATCTTGCGCTCAATTGAGGCTTCAAAATCGGATTTGCTAATTTCAGCAACCCCCGACTGGTACTTGTTGACCACAATCATCGGATGCGCGTGCGCCGCATTGGTTTTGAGCCAGGACAAGATCCGGATGGTGTCGCGAGCGGATGCGAGCGTAAGCTCACATGTGAGCACCACCAAATTTACATCAGCAAGCAAATGCGGGAAGTTGATCAGCATGTTGCGTGGCAGATCAATCACCGTCATTTCAAATGCTTGACGGAACTCTTCCTCAAGCTGGACGAAGGCGGCACCATCGGTCATCAGCGGCTGGCTAATAGGAGCCTCAGCAGACAGGATCGATAGATTGTCATTGGCGCGGATCATTGCGCGTTCGATAAACAAGCCATCGATCCGGCTGGGGTTGTCGATCGCATCTGTAAGGCCACGGCCAGGCTCCAGATCTAGTGCAAGAGCGCCCGTGCCGAAGTGCACATCAAGATCGAAGAGGGCAGTTGGTGCCTTGTGATGCTCGCTGAACAACCATGACAGTGAAGTTGCCAGCGTCGAAGCGCCAACACCGCCACGCGTGCCGACTACCGCGGCTGAAATGTGACGCTTCACCCCTTCGGAATCGCCACCTTTGGGTGAAGTGAAGACTGTCAGTGCACCGTTTAGTGCATCATGCAAAGCCTGCGCATTCAGTGGTTTCAGCAGATAGTCGTGAATGCCGCTGGCCAGCAGGTCGCGGTAAAGGCGCACGTCATTGACCTGGCCAATGGCGATAACCACTGTGCCTGGCTCGCACACTTCGGCGAGGGCATTGATGTCATTGAGCGGATCGCCGCTTTCAGACAGATCAACAACCAGAATAGCAGGGCTTGCGCTGACAGAAAGCGATTGGATCGCATTGCGAAGCCCGCCTTTGTTGCACTTCTCAGGCTGCCAGCCCATCTCGATTACGACCGGGCGGAGCACGTCGAGCGCCGCATCGTCGCAGATATAGGCAGCGAAAGGATCGCGGTTGCCGGGGAGACCCGATTTCCATGGAGCGTTCATTGATCAGTTTCCTCCGCCTTGGCCTTGAGTTTGTTGAAGTCCACCAGCACCGGTCGGCTCAGCTTCGCGGAATGTCGCGATCGCTTTGGTTCCGGTGGCGATCACAGTTTCTCCGGTGCCCGATTGACCCTCGATAAGGTCTTCAGGGTTAGCGACCATAGCCGCCAGATTGCTGTTGATCGCGCAGCCGTAGTTCTTGCTGGTTTCGTTTTTATAGTTGCTGTCAAACTGGCCTTCCCAATTCGGGCAGTCTGGCACGGAAGCGGTAGAGCGGGTGATGACCACGCGCGCTTGTCCAGTTCCCAAAACCCCGGTTGTTGTGGGGGCAACACCATCAACGATCAGGCCATATCGGCCAGCCAGCTGGTTCACTGCTTCTGTAACCGCAGGATTGGACGTGGGATCCTCGATGGTGACGCGATCACCATAACGAAGGTCCATGGTCTCAAACCAGCCATTGAGTCGTTGCTGCTCGCTGATCGACAGACCCGAACGGTTTGTGTCAACGTCGAGCGTGAAATTGCTCCGCTCAACAACCGGCTGATTCACCGAGTAAAGCGAGGTGTTGGTTTCTGAAAGCGGGCCGCTGCTGCATCCAGCAAGGGTCACGCCCAAAGCGAGGGCAATGGCGCCCATCAGCTTGTTATTGTGTGCATTCTTCATCACTGTAACCTTTTTGCTGAGGGCTTAGAGGCTAAAGCCGGGCGCAGGAGCGTCGGCCCCATTTTCGCGCTTGCGGTTGTTATCGGCGCGGCGATCCTGCTTGCTCGGGCGCGATGGCACGATTGCGGCAGGATCAACTGCGCTTACCTCTGGGTTGGGTGCATCGGGCTCCGACGCGGTCGGGCCAGGGCGTTGTTCGCCACTCTTGCTGTTGCTCTCACGATAGAGCAGCAACTGCTCCAGCTCGCTTGCCGCGCGGAAGCCATCAGTTGGATAGATGATATCAGCCTCGTTCACCGGCTTTACCAAATATGGCGTCACAACGATCACCAGTTCGGTTTCGCCGCGTTGGAACGAGCGTGACCGGAAGAGATTGCCAAGGATCGGCACGCTGCCAAGGCCGGGCGCTTTGTCCAATGCGTTCTGAGCATTGTTGCTGAGGAGTCCGGCGATCATGAAGCTTTCTCCCGAACCCAGCTCAACCGTCGTTTCGGTACGGCGGATGGTTAGGGCGGGGACCTGGAAGCCGTTCAGAACAACTGCGCCCTGCGTTGAAAGCTCGGATACTTCCGGACGCACACGGATGGAAATGCGGCCATTGGCAAGAACCGTTGGTGTATAAGCCAGGCTCACACCAAAATCGCGGTATTCGATGGCGACGTTGCCCAGACCCTGTGAGATTGGGATCGGGAATTCACCACCGGCCAGGAAGGTCGCGGTTTCACCCGAAAGTGCAGTCAGGTTCGGCTGCGAGATCGTGGTGATCAGGCCCAGACGTTCTGACAAATCAAGCGCGCCAAGCACATCGAGACCAAAGAGTTGTGCGAGGCCGCCAATGGTTGTGCCTGCACCTGCATTGGTGCCGATTGCACTGCCTGGGACATCCTCAAACTGGAACGCACCATTCTCGTCAAGAATAGGAACGCCTGTCGCGTCTCTGATTAAGCGTTGGCCAGTCACAGCACCTGCGCCCGGACCGACACTGAGAGGGCCGCCTGTGTTGAAGCCGGATTCGCCGGTGAGGTCACGGCCGGTACCAACGCCGCCGCGGAAACCGCCTTGTGCGCCATCAATGGTCTGTACGTTGCCACCAACAGCACGCACGAGACTGCGGCTGACTTCAGCAAACTTCACTTGGAGGTTTACCTGAAGCGGCGTGGCAGTTTTGAGGCGGGTGATCACGTTGGATTCTTCACCAAGAAATGCCTGCACCAGACGCTCTGCTTCTGCTGCATCTTCTGGAGCTGACACCGTCCCAGTGAGCAACACAGTGTCAGTGCCCATCGTGGCGACATTCACCTTTGCCTGTGGCATGGCGAGGGCAAGCATCTGATCAATGCTGCCGATGTTGTTACCCACGCGGATGTTGGCTGAAAAGATCACATCGCCGCGCGAGTTGCTGGCATAGATTGTGGTCTCCCCGCCAGCGCGACCAAAGATGTACAGTTGGCGCTGCGACTTGATCTGAACGTCGGCAACCTGGTCATTGGCGACGAACACATCGGTCATGGCACCAGGGACTGCGACCAGCTCGCCCCGGCCAATTGAGAGCACGATTTCAGAGTTCGGGCTAACAACTTGCTGGGCCGTTGCTGTTCCTGCTGGGACTGCCGCCATTGGCAGCATCGCAATCCCGGCGAGCAATGCTCTGCTAAGAATCTTGGCTTTCATCGTAGGGGCCCCTCTGGATTTCCCTGTTTTTCCCTTGGCCGGATTGGCCAATTGAGTGTGTGTGATGGTTTCGGCTCGCATGGGTCTTGTCCTTCTTCGAGCGCGTTACCGAATGGTGCTAAGCGCGGCTGGAACGGTCTGGCCTGCCTGGCCAACACCATTACTGACGCGGCCATTGAGGTTGCCGGTTGCAGCGGTGATAGAACCGGTAACGGGCACCTCAGTGGTCGCTTGGCCACGTGTCACGCGGACCGATGGACCTTTGTAAACTGGTGCGCCGTTGACCTTGGCTGATACGCCAGGTGCCGCGGGTGTGCGTGCAGGAGCACGGTTACGACCACCATCATTTTGCGGCGGAATTGACTTGCGCTGGAACCGTGAAACATCACCGCCAGTTTGGAAGGTCGACTTGCTGTCCACCGGACGACCCATTGCCGTCCGCAGAAAACGTTCTTCTTCTTCGGGTGTTGCGTCAGCAGGGATTTCAATCTCACCTGAAGCAATTGCGCGCTCCAACTCAGCTTGGCTGTCGGAGATTGAACGCAGTACCAGCGTGAGTTCGCCGATGGTTTGTGCGACCGCGACTTTTTCTGCGATCTTGGGAGTGACTTCGAGCGTTACCGTACGGAAGGCACGAACCTTGGTCTGGCCGGTCACTTCGTCAGTTACCTGCTCAGTCGTCTGGTCGGTCGCAAGAACGCGCAGGTTGCGCAGAACGGTTTCTGCTGCGCGCAGCTCGCGACCTTCGCCACGCACGCTTTGTGTAAGAACCATGTCGACACGGTCACCAGGGAAGACAAAGCCAGCAACACCGGTTTTCGCCGACACTGGAACTGTCACAGCGCGCATGCCTGGGCCAAGTGCGGCTGCAAGGAAACCACGGTCGCCCGGGCTTACAAGAGTGCCCTGCGTCACAGGCTCACCAGCGGTGATCGGGAAACGCACAACAGTGCCCAGCAACTGGCTCATATCGGAATTGCCTTCAACGAAGTAGGCATCCTGAACGAGCTCTTCTGGCCATTGCTGATAGCCCATTGCGTCTGCTGTAATGATCGTGCCAGCAGGCAAAACGCGGTTGGCGACCAGAACCTTTGGTCCTTCTGGCTCTTCTTGAGCCATAGCAGCTGGTGCCGCATCAGTTGCAAATAAACTGCGTGCAAGAAAGGCGCTGCCAACAGCAACAACAAGTGCACCAAGCAGCAGAACCAGTTTCTTCCTATCCATGGCTAATCAGCCCCCTTCGTGGGCCCGTGACATTACGGGCAGGTATGCTTGAGGTTGGTAAGAGCAAAGTAGTTAAGATCAGGTTCACGCCGCTTGCTCATCTCGATTTTCAGGCGATTGTCGGAACTTCGGTTAGACGCGGTAAGAGGGTCCAGAGCGCACCAATGGCGATCGCGACACCATAAGGAATGGCAAGCTTCTCTTTGCGCTTACGCATTGCGTGAACGAAGGCCATTGCGATTGTGAGAAGGCCACCGGCAATCGCCATCACCAACAACAATTGCAAAAAGGCATTGGGCTCAATCCAAAGTGCAAGCGCGGTCAGAAGCTTCACATCGCCTCCACCCATCATGCCGAACGCAAACATCGCAGCAAACACCGCAAAGGCTGCAATCGCCACGCCAAGCTGGATTGCGACATCGGGCCATAGCGACAGTCCGCTAGCCCACCAGAAGACGGGAGCAACAATCGCGATCGCAAGGTTCAGCCAATTGGAAATTGTCCGCGATCGGATATCTGTGAATGCCGCGTAGAGGAGCGCAATTGCCAAGGCAACCAGCAGTCCGTATTGAACACTTGTCATCAACATAAGTTGCCCCCTGGCATGGCCGCAGATGCGCCGGATTGTCCGGCCTCTTTGCGTATTCCGGGAGGTTGCTACAGTTTAGTGCTTACCAAATAGTAACCACGATCAACGGCTTGGGACCTTGAGCTTTGCCTATAAATGCAGGAACAACTGAGTTTGGGGCAACTGTGGCTCGCACGGATAGTTCGATTGATAGGCGCACCATTCCCCCTGCCGCGCGCGAGAGCACTTGGGCGCTCAAAGACGGACATATAGTTCGCCGTATAGATTGGCCAGGAGCTCCAGCAACAAGCGCGGATAACCCACGCGGCTCTATCCTGTTCATGCCCGGGCGTGGTGATTGCTATGAGAAGTATCTTGAGAGCCTCGAAGAATGGCACCGCGATGGTTGGCAAGTCACCGCTTCTGATTGGCGCGGGCAGGCAGGGTCCGGACGCTTGGGGAAAGACCCTTTTACTGGTCACATAGACGACTTTTCCACCTGGACCAGTGATTTAGCTTTTTTGTGGAAACAATGGGCTGCAGAGGTGCCAGGGCCGCATGTGATCGCCGCTCATTCTATGGGTGGGCATTTGATCATGCGTGCTCTTGTGGATGGCCAACTTGCGGGCGATTCCCCTCCTGTTGCGGCGGTGCTGAGCGCGCCAATGCTTGGAATGAAAGGCCCACCCGTCCCCTTCTTCCTGCAGCATGCTGTGGCTAAATTGATGACCTTAGTCGGTGATCCCACGCGCCAGGCATGGAAATGGAGTGAAAAGCCGGGTGAGCTACCTGCAGACCGAATCAACCTTTTGACCCATGATCCAGAACGCTATGAAGATGAACAGTTCTGGCGCGATACGCGTCCTGAGCTGGTTATGGGGCCGGCGAGCTGGCGCTGGGTTGAGCGCGCCTATGCTTCGTGCCGGGTACTCGATACAGCTGGTGCAATGGAACGGGTAGATTTGCCGATCTTCATTGCTTCGACAAGCAATGACCGGTTGGTGAGTCATAAAGCCAATGTGCGCGCCGCAAGCCGTCTTCCTAATGGTCGCCTGTTCGAGCTTGGCGAAGAGGCGCATCACGAAGTGTTGCGCGAGACCGATGCGGTCCGTGCCCGCGTAATGAAGGCGATCGGTGAGTTCCTCGATGAGGTCGCACCAGCCCGATGATCGACCCAATCTACGACTTTGCTGTAATTGGCGCCGGCATGGCAGGTGCAAGCATTGCCGCAGAGCTTGGCCCCTATGCAAGCGTGCTGGTGCTCGAAGCGGAAGACGTGCCTGGCTACCATTCTACCGGACGCTCAGCTGCATTTTGGGAAGAATGCTATGGTGGACCGGGCATTGTACCATTGACGCTTCCTTCGGGACGATACCTGCGCGAACATGGCTTTTTGCGTCGCCGTGGGGCAATGTATATAGGGCGAAAGGAAGACGCTCGAAAACTTGATGAGTTTGAAAAACGCTTCGCTGGAACCGGCGTTACTATCCAGCGCATCAACGGCACGAATGCGCGAGAGCATGCGCCCTTGCTTCGTGAAAACTGGTGCGATGCAATCTATGAAGAAGCATGTGCGGACATTGATGTGGCGGCTCTGCATCAACACTATCTCAAGTGCCTGAAAGTCGCAGGCGTAGCTTTGGAGTGCCGTGCGCAGGTCGCTAAGCTTGAGCTCGGAGAGGGCTCTTGGCTTATCCAAGTGTCTGGCGGTCAGACATTTCGCGCTGCCAAAGTTATCAATGCCGCAGGGGCCTGGGCCGATACAATTGGCCAGCTGGCAGGTGCTCAGCCGCTTGGCATCACGCCTTACCGCCGTACTGTAGCTCAACTTAGGGTCGAGCCCAGAGCGCCTGACGACATGCCACTGATCCTCGATATCTCCGGCAATTTCTACTTTAAGTCCGACAATGGCCGCATGTGGCTAAGCCCACATGACGAGACGCCTAGTGACCCGTGCGATGCTGCGCCTGAGGAAATCGATGTTGCGCTCGCTATCGATCAATTTGAGCGAGCCTGTGGTTGGCGCATTGAAGCAGTGGAGCGGCGATGGGCAGGTTTAAGGAGCTTCGCGCCAGATCGCTTACCGATCTACGGTGAGGACCCGCTCGTGCCTAATTTCTTCTGGTTCGCAGGCCAAGGCGGCTTTGGCATTCAGACCGCTCCAGCCGCAGCAAAACTGGCTTCTCAGCGGTTGCTCGCCCTAGAGCCGGATGCGCTGACCCGTACGATTGATCCAACTGTTTACACGCCGGACCGGTTTTATCGCGAGAAAGCCGTTAGTGCACTCTAGCCAGAATCGCGCTGATCTGTATGGTGGCGCTCGAGTGCAAAACTATTTGAGAGGGTAATCAATCGATGGCTCACAAGTTTGAAATCTATAAAGACAAAGCAGAAGAGTACCGCGTCCGCTTCAGCTACAACAGCGAAGTGATGTTTTCTACGCAAGGCTATTCCAGCAAGTCGTCTGCCCAAAATGCAATCGACTCAATCAAGAAGAACGGTCCCGATGCGCCGGTCGAAGATAACAGCTAAACGCCAAATTTGATGATTTGATAAGCGGGTGTGCCTGATAAGGGCGCGCCCGTTTGTTATTTCAGAGAGGGTTCACGCAGTCTCACCAGCAGCAATACGTTCGGCTGCCTCACTGGCAAGCTGATCCACACGCTCATTCTCTGCGTGGCCTGCGTGGCCCTTCACCCAATGCCACTCAATTTCGTGCCGTGCGGTCGCTTCGATCAGCTCATGCCAAAGTTCAGCATTGCGCACGGGTTTTTTGCTGGCGTTAACCCAGCCGCGTTTCTTCCAGCCATGGACCCATTTGGTGATCCCATCGATCACATATTTGCTATCTGAATAGAGATCGATGACACATGGTTCTGTGAGGGCAGTAAGGCCCTTGATGACAGCCTGCATCTCCATTCGATTGTTGGTGGTGTCCTCTTCACCGCCAGAAAGCTCTTTTTCGTGAGGCCCCATGCGCAAAAGCGCTCCCCAGCCACCGGGACCCGGATTGCCCTTGCATGCGCCATCAGTAAAAATCTGGACGTGTTTAGTCGGCTTAACCATGATTTAGCCCCTCTGCACCACGATCAGGCATCATGCAATTATATCAGCTGCATGATCGTTGTAGAAGTGCCAGCGTGAGACAAATTGCATCGGATCCTTGCGCGTGACCAAGGCATCATTGGGTGTATCTAACCAGTCTTCTGCTCTGCTTGCCACGAAACGAATGGCAGCGCCTTTGGCGATTTCGGGAAAAGCGCGGCATTCTTCGTCGGTCAGGCTGCGGACCGTTTGATATCCTTCAAGCAGCGCACTTCCAAGGTCCGCCAAGTAGCCGCCATCCCCGTCAAAGCACCATGCTGCGTGAGTCACTGCCAGATCCAGCGCCATTGCGCCCGTACATGCGAAGTAGAAATCAATCAGCCCAGTGACTTTCGGGCCGAGCATCAGGACGTTGTCCGGGAAGAGATCGGCGTGGATTTGCGCTTGAGGCAAATCAACCAAGTCTAGCGCTGCCGCGTCCTTCGCGGGACTCAAGATTGCAGGAAGGTCTGGGTGAATTGAAGCCAGATCCCTCATGCCGCAATGCTCAAGAGTGACAAGGTTTTGTCCAAAACTCATTGTGTTTGAGCGCGACATTCCGAAATCCGTGCTTGCCGCGTGAACCTTGGCTAGTGTCTCACCCACGGCAAATGCTTGATCCGCATTGGGCAGTGTCGGTGAAACGCCCGGCAAGAACTCAATCAGCGCGACCGCCTTTCCATCAACCATTCGGAAAGCCGAGCCCTCGCGGTCATGAATAGCTCGAGGTACGGGACAGCCTTTGGCCGAAAGATGATCGAGCAGACCCAGAAAATACGGTAAATCCTTAAGTTCAATCCGCCGCTCATACATGGTGAGGACGAAGCGCGCGCCTGCCTTATCGGCGCCTTCAGTATCGATCAGCCAATTTGAGTTGGAGACACCTTCAGCAATACCCTTGGCTGAAACCAGCGGGCCGACCGGGTAGTTCGCGATTAATGCGGCCAGTTGTTCAGCGCCAAGGTGGGTGTAAACGGCCATGGATCGGGTCGCAGTGGTACGCTGGTCGGAGCTATTGCCGTAACTGACGGGGCAGTTTGAACACCATTTTTTCTTCGGCAGTGGTGATGGTGCGCTCGACAATCGGACGCATCTTGCCCAATGCTTCAACCACTTCGCGCACCAAAACTTCCGGGGCAGAGGCGCCCGCAGTGAGCCCGATAGTGCTGATGTTCTCGATCCACGCCGGGTCGATTTCGTCAGAGCGCTGGATCAGCCTGCCTGGTGTACCAAGCCGCTCGGCCACCTCCACCAGACGCAGCGAATTGGACGAATTGGGTGCGCCCACCACCAACACAAGATCGCAGTCTTGCGCGAGCTCTTTTACAGCTTCCTGGCGATTGGACGTCGCATAGCAAATATCTTCTGCCTTTGGCCCGCGGATGTTGGGATAACGCCATTCAAGCGCTTCGATCACCTCACGGGTGTCATCGACCGAAAGCGTGGTCTGAGTAAGGTAGGCTAGCGGTTCGTCGCTGTCGAAAGGGAGCTTGTCGACATCCTCGATATTTTCAACCAGCGTCATCTGGCCCGGTTCAACCTGGCCCATCGTGCCGATCACCTCAGGATGGCCAGCATGGCCGACAAAAATGATATGCAGATCTTTTTCAATCAGCCGTTCAGCTTGACGGTGGACTTTGGAAACCAGCGGGCAAGTCGCGTCAAGATAGATCATCTCGCGCCGCTCTGCTTCAGCCGGTACAGTTTTAGGCACGCCATGTGCGCTGAACACCACCGGGGCGTCATCAGGCACCTGGTCCAACTCTTTGACGAAAATTGCGCCTTTGGCTTTTAGGCTCTCAACGACGTATTTGTTGTGAACAATCTCATGTCGCACATAAACCGGTGCGCCGTAACGCTCGAGAGATTTCTCAACGATCTCAATTGCGCGATCGACGCCCGCGCAAAATCCGCGTGGTGCAGCGATCAAAAGTGTGAGCGGTTCAGCCGATAATTGGGCTGCATTTTTCGCAGCTTCATGGGTTATGGGCGCGTTCATATACGACCCCCTAGCGCTTTGCTGCGTGGCTCGCTAGGGCATAAACGAGTTTGGGTTAAATGCGCGGACCGCCGCAGCATAGATTTTTCAAGGGATCACCGGTTACCATGATGTATCGCAAAACTGCCGTAGCTGCGCTTTTTGGAGCCGCCACACTAGCAGGCTGTGCTGGCGAAGGCGATTTGGTGATCGATCAGGGAGTGGGAATTACGGCAGTCCTATCCTCATGCCCCTCTGTAGGCATTCCCGACTACACTGGCGATGTGACGGTGTTCAGGGCCGCTGGCGATCAAACGCAGGGTAATCTCGACATAACAGCCGCGATGACAAACCTACGCTCAACCTGCGATGATACAGGCGCAAAGGTCTATTCCGAGGCCACATTTGACGTGCTGGCACGCCGCACAGATGCGCGTGGAAGCCGCAATGTGACGCTGCCATACTTCGTGACAGTGCTCCAAGGTAGCAGCGCGGTTGTGACCAAGCGTGTGGGTGAGGTCACAGTGACTTTCGCCGATGGACAGGATCGTGCACGGGCGAGCGCCAAGGCGGGCTCCTTTATCGACCGGGCGGCTGCGACTTTGCCTGAAGATATTCGCGAGCGTATCACCAAAAAACGACGAGCAGGCGATGCTGATGCAGCGCTTGATCCGTTGTCCGCTCCGGAGGTGAAAGCGGCGATCCAGCGCACGCGGTTTGAGATGCTGGTTGGTTTCCAGCTTACCGAGTCGCAATTGGCGTATAACGCGACGCGGTAGTTCCTTCTCAAAGACGAGTACGCCTCTTCGTCTTTGTTATACCCGCTCTACTTCGTTCCCTGCATTTAGCCGTGATCGCAACGCCATGGCATGCCAATGGTTCAGGCGGCAGTCGCCTTAGCCCTTTCCCTTTGTCCCTTCTTTCCCTTTGCGCTAACGGCGCATCTGAGATGACCGATATGCAAACTCTTTACACAGCCTTTGGCGGCACGATTGAAGCTGCTTTGAACGCTCTCGTCGCTGATGGCGTTCTACCTGAAGATGCTTCGTTCAAGAATGTCACGATTGAGCCGCCGCGTGATCCCTCGCATGGCGATCTTGCAACAAATGCTGCGATGGTTCTGGCGAAGGCTGCCAAAACCAATCCGCGCGTCCTGGCTGAAGCACTGGTTGGAAAACTCCAGGCGGCCGATGGCATTGCCAGTGCTGAAATCGCTGGGCCAGGCTTCATCAATCTGCGGCTTGAATCTCGGGTTTGGCTCGATGAGCTGCGGGCAATCACCACATTGACCGATGATTACGGTCGCTCTGAAATGGGGGAGGGTACGCGGGTTAATGTCGAATATGTGAGCGCCAATCCAACTGGCCCCATGCATATGGGCCATTGTCGCGGCGCTGTGGTTGGCGATGCGCTTGCCAGCCTGCTGCAGTTTGCAGGCCACGAAGTCACGCGCGAATACTACATCAACGACGCTGGCGGGCAGGTAGACACGCTCGCCCGGTCAGCTTATCTGCGTTATCGTGAGGCTTTGGGCGAAACCATCGAAATCCCTGAAGGCCTCTATCCCGGTGATTATCTCATCCCGGTTGGGGAAGCGCTAGCCAGAGATTTAGGCGATGTTCACAAAGATGCAGCCGAAGAACACTGGCTGCCGCTCTTTCGCGAACGCGCCGTTGAGCAGATGATGGACCTGATCCAGTCCGATCTTGCGCTGCTTGGCATTCACCACGATGTTTTTGCATCCGAAGCGGCCTTGCATGCAGCAGGTAAGCCCGATGAAGCGGAAAAATGGCTCCGCGAACACGATCTTGTCTACGATGGCGTGCTCGATGCGCCTAAGGGCAAAGCGCCCCCAGACGATTGGGAACCAGTCGAACTGCCGCTGTTCCGCTCAACCAAGTTTGGCGATGACCAGGATCGTCCCATCAAGAAATCGGATGGCAAATGGACCTATTTTGGCGCGGATCTCGCCTACCACATGCAAAAAGCGGACACTGCTGATGAATTGATCGATATCTGGGGAGCGGACCATGCCGGAACGGTTAAACGGATAAAGGCCGCCGTTGCCGCCCTCTCTGAGGGCCAGGGCAAACCCAAGCCTTTTGATGTCAAACTGGTCCAGATGGTCCAGTTGATGCGCGGCGGCGAACCCGTAAAAATGTCAAAGCGTTCCGGTAACTTCATCACCATAGCTGATATGATTGATGAAGTCGGGTGCGATGTTGTGCGGTTCACCATGTTGACCCGCAAGCCCGAAGCGCAAATGGAATTTGATTTCGCCAAGGTCGTTGAGGCGAGCAAGGACAATCCTGTTTGGTACGTCCAATATGCCCATGCGCGGATCAAATCGACCTTGCGCAAGGCTCTGGAAGAAGAAGGCTTTGAGCCGTCCGCAAATGATCTAATGATGCTGGGCGATGAAGAGCTTGTACTTGTAAAACGCGCTGCTCAGTTCCCACGCGAGGTTGAAGCGGCTGCCAAAGCGCGCGAACCGCACCGCATCGCCTTCTACCTCTATGACTTAGCAACAGACCTTAATGCTTTCTATTCCTTGGGTAACACCGATACTAAAAAGCGGTTCATAGTGAAACAGGATGCCGGATTGTCTCAGGCGCGACTTTTCCTTGGCGCTGCAATCGGGCAAGTTATTCGAAATGGCTTACGCGTGCTTGGCGTGGAGGCAGTGGAAAGAATGTAAGCTAGCAGGCGATCCAAAGCCTGATAGCTAGGGGTATTGAGCTGTGATGATCAACGCTGAATATAATGAGATCGAAGGCGCTGACGCGGAACTGGACCTTTCGGCTGACGACAGCCTGCCTTGGCTTGAGGCTGATGAGGAAGAGGAACCAAGCGCAGACAACACACAGATAATTGTGTTGGCGCTCATCCTGATCGGCGTATTGATTGCAGCGGTGGGCACGGTTTGGTTGTTTGGCAGCAAAGTAACCCAAGACGGACAGGCTGCCGATGGCAGCATCATTGCCGCGCCCGAAGGTCCTTATAAAGAGCGGCCTGACGATCCCGGAGGCAAGGAATTTGCGGGCACTGGCAATGTCGCCCCGGTTGTAGGTGAGGGCGGAGCGCCTGACGGTGTGCTGAGCACAGATGGCGATCCTAGTGCGAATTCCGGCAGTACCGGTTCAACTGGTGCTTCTGGCAATGGTGAAGGGTCTGCAGGCTCCACAACGGCTGCTGCAGCCAACCTAAGCAGCTCAGGACAAGGTGATGGTCAAGCCGGCGCAACCAACTCGCGCGGTGGTGTGGCAGTACAACTAGCTGCTTATTCTTCGAGGGCCCGTGCCGAACAAGGCTGGGACGAACTTAGCGCCCGTACCGATGCGCTGTCTGGTATGCGTTACCGTATCGAGGAAGGCGTTGTGGACATTGGCACCGTTTACCGGCTTCAGGCAGTGGCCAGTGACGGTACTGCGGCGGATCGGCTATGTGCCGAGCTGAAATCTGACGGTATCGATTGTCAAGTTAAGCGCTAACCAAAACAGAGCTCTTGGCGGCAGTTGGACGTTTCCTCCATCTTTCCCCGCAAAAAGCCCATATCGGATGGTTACCGCGCTTGCGTGACAGCCTGCTGGCTGCAAAGCTTACCACATGGTCCCAGCGATTTTTGGATGTTCTGGCCCTAAGCTCACAGCAGAAGAACGTGCGTTCTTTCGCGATGCTGACCCTGCAGGCTATATCCTGTTTGGCCGCAATTGCGAAAATCCCGGGCAATTGCGCGCTCTGACCGATGAGTTACGCGCTCTTCATGGACGGGACCGTCTCTTGGTTTCAATTGATCAGGAAGGTGGCCGGGTCGCTCGCCTTCGTCCCCCACACTGGGCAGCCTATCCAGCCGGTGAGGCTTTTGATCGGCTCTATCAACTGGCCCCAGCCAGCGCGATTGAAGCCGCAAGAGCAGGTGCAAAGGCCATGGCGCTTGAGCTCTCGGCTATGGGAATCACAGTCGACTATCACCCACCACTGGACCTACGTCAGAAAGGTGCTCACGACGTGATTGGTGATCGCTCATTGGGCAGCGAACCGATGCAGGTCGCTGCGATTGGTCGCGCGATCCTCGACGGGCTCGCGGCAGGTGGGGTAATTGGGTGCATCAAGCATATGCCAGGACATGGTCGGACGACAGTGGATACGCACAAAGAAATGCCAACGGTTCATGCGAGCGCTGAAGAACTCGCGGCGGACATTGAGCCATTCCGTAAGCTTAAATCCGCCCTGATCGGCATGACCGGTCACCTTAAGTTTCCGGTCTGGGATGATGAGGCACCTGCTACGCTTTCCGAGACAATTATTCGCGATGTCATTCGCGGAGATATTGGCTTTGACGGCCTGCTGCTCACCGACGACATCGATATGGAGGCGCTTGATGGGAGCGTGCCGGAAAGATCCAAGCGCGCGATTGCTGCTGGCTGCGACATCGTCCTTAACTGCTGGGCAAATATGGATGACATGAAGGGGATCTGTGAACGCGTTCCCACCATGTCCAATGCGACCAAGGCCAGACTGGACCGGGCTCTTGAAGGTTCATTAATCAGCGATTCAATCAGTGAAGACGCGAACACACTCCTTGCCAAGCGCGATGAGCTCTTGGCTCTCGCAGGAGCGGCGGCATGAGCCCTTCGATTGCACCCGACAATGACGAAGGTTTTATGCTCGCGGACGGCGGTACGTCTGGAGCTGAACCTGAAACTATCATGCCCGATGGCTGGGATGATGATCCAGCTAAGCAGGGCGCCAAGGCGGGTGAGGAAGCACTTTACCTTGAGCTAGATGGATGGGAGGGACCACTTGACCTCCTACTCGATCTTGCGCGGCGTCAAAAGGTTGACCTTAAACAGATTTCCATTCTTGCCCTGGTCGATCAATATTTGACTTACATTGACCGCGCGCAGGATTTGCGACTGGAGCTCGCAGCAGATTACCTTGTGATGGCCGCCTGGCTAGCATTCCTCAAATCCTCCTTGCTCTTGCCCAAGGATGAGCAAGAAGACCCGAGCCCGGAGGAGCTGGCGCTGCGCCTACAGCTGCGGCTCCAGCGCCTCGGTGCAATGCGTGAAGCCGCCGCTCGGCTTATGGGACGTGATCGGATTGGGCGCGATATCTTCCTGCGGGGGCAGCCGGAGGGCTTGCGCACCGATCGGAAGACTGTGTGGAAGTCAGACACCTTCTCACTCATTCAAGCCTATGGCCAAATGAAAGCGCGCAATGCGCCGCGCATTTATCATGTATCAGACCGCCCCGTGATGACCTTGGATAGCGCGCTCGACCGAGTATCAGCAATGCTTGGCGTGACGCTCGATTGGATGGATATTCGCGACTTCCTCCCCACACACGCAGAGCCAGAGCTG
>JBCDKX010000054.1:0-16025 GCA_038746055.1 Pseudomonadota bacterium | reverse complement strand
TTTTGTTGAGAAACTCGGCTTGATCTGAGTCTTGGGTGCTGATTCAGTGTTTTTCACGGAGCGGGGGATGCTCTGATGATGGGCGAGCGGACGGTGATGCAGGAGGCGCTGTTCTACAGCTTGCGTATCGAGGATCATGTGGCAGACGATCACCTTCGTTCGATTGATCGGTTCGTCGATCTGGATGGTATCCGCGAGCATCTCCAGCCGTTCTACAGCGAGATGGGTCGGCCCTCGATTGATCCAGAGTTGATGATCCGCATGCTTCTGATCGGCTATTGCATGGGTATCCGGTCGGAACGTCGGTTGTGCGAGGAGATGCATCTCAACCTCGCCTACCGCTGGTTCTGCAAGCTTGATCTTGATGGTACTGTACCGGATCACTCGACCTTCTCGAAGAACCGGCCCAAGAACTTTATGGGGCCGGTTCCGTAACAGCGCTCTTCTGCGCAAGCTGTTCGAGATGACGGTGGAACGGTGCATGATGGAAGGGCTTGTGGGTGCCGAAGGCTTTGCCGTTGATGCGAGCTTGATCCGTGCTGATGTTCATCGTCGGAGATCAGTCTCAGGCGAAGATGGTCTACCGTCCGATGCGACCAGTCGGGCGATCACAGAGTGTCTCGACGTTCTTGATGATGCTGCCTTTGGCGGATCGACGCCGATCACACCCAAGCGCCTCAACGTTACCGATCCAGCGGCGCGCTGGACCGCCGCGAGCCGGGAACGCGCCTTCTTCTCCTACTCCACCAACTATCTGATCGATGTCGATCACGCTGTCATTGTCGATGTGGAAGCGACCACTTCGATCCGTCCGGCAGGCGGAAGTGCTGGCGCAACGCCGGATGATCGAGCGAACACAGAAACGCTTTGGGCTATGGCCTGAGAAGCTTGTGGCTGATGCAGACTATGGCGCGGCTCCCAACCTTGGATGGCTGGTCGAAGAACAAGGCATTGAGCCACACATACCTGTGCTCGATAAGTCCGCGAGGAAGGACGACACTCTGGCGCGTCCCGACTTCACCTTCGATCACGATGATGACAGTTATGTCTGTCCCGAGGGCCACCGCCTTCGACCCTCTCTTCGCAACTTCAGCAAACCGCGACCGCTTGCAAACGCTGACGGTTTTATCCGCTATCGGGCTCGCGAGAAGGATTGTTCAACCTGCCAACTCAAACAACGTTGCTCACCCAACACAGCTGCCCGCAAGATCATGCGCTCAATCCATGAAGGCGCACGCGACATGGCGCGCGATATCGCCAACACCGATGCCTATCTCGTCTCGCGCCGACAGCGAAAGAAGGTCGAAATGCTGTTCGCGCACCTCAAACGCATCCTAAAGCTGGATCGCTTGCGCCTACGTGGACCAAACGGTGCAAAAGATGAGTTCCACCTCGCCGCAGCCGCCCAGAACCTTCGCAAACTGGCCAAAATGAAACCACTCCAAGGCCTCGCACCCGCCTGAGCGGCGCAATACCTCCACTCGTCGAAAATCTGCCGCCGACCACAGACAACGCCAGCACCAACTTCGTCAACAGAATTGGGTCGAAAGCGGAATAGCGGCTCTCGGAGCCCAGCTAGCGATAGCCGCACACACTGCCATTACCAACGGCGATGCAAGGGCATCACTCATCACTCAAAGGAAAGCTAAAGCCGCCTGAGCTTGGCAGGATTGAGGTGTCACTCGCCTCCCTCACATTTGGCGCAAGTTCGCTCGAACCCATAGCCGCCAGCACATCTTCCAACCGCGCCGGGTCACCCAGTGCGATCACCGTCCCATCGCTCTCGGCATCGAGCGGGTTGCCTTGCCAATCGGACATCATGCCCCCGGCTCCCTCAACCACCGGCACCAATGCCGCATAATCGTAGAGCTTGAGCCCGGTTTCCATCACCAAGTCGATATGCCCGCTCGCCACCAGGCCATAGTTGTAGCAGTCCCCACCATAGAGCGGCCATGGCGTCTTCGGATAAGCGTTGGTTACGACATTGAGCCACGCGTCAGCCTCGTCGGCGCTAAAGCAATGGGGGCTGGTGGTGGCCATGCTCATGCCTTCCACCGCCGGACACGGACGAGTTTTGATCGCCTTGCCGTTGAAGGTCGTGCCTTCGCCCACCCGGCCTGCCCAGCGTTCGCGCTGAATCGGCTGGTCAATAATGCCAAGCACTGGCCAACCATCCTGCATGAGCGCGATAAGAGTGCCGAAGATCGGTCGGCCCGCAACAAAGCTTGCTGTGCCGTCAATAGGATCGAGCACCCATTGCCGGCTCGCACCCGCGTTGGTGCGACCATATTCTTCACCGATAATGCCGTCGTCCGGACGCTCTTCCTCGATCATCCTGCGCATGACTGTCTCAGCGCCCCGGTCGGCTTCGGTGACGGCGGAGCTGTCTTCCTTGGTCTCCGCCTCCCAATCGCCACGAAAGAGCGGGCGGATGACAGAACCGGCAGCATCAGCAAGGCGGTTGGCGAAATCGAGATCGGCGGGGGTCATATGGGCTACTTAGCGATCCTTCCAATAATCGAAAGCCTGCTTTTGGTGGAGTGCGACATAGGCTCTTGCCTCCGGTCCTTCCCACTCAAGCGGCCATTTGCCTGCCATCTCCTCTGCTAAATGCGACCGGCTGACGAACCACCCCTGTCCGGGTAGGCTATCGGATTGGCGCACTACCAGGACCGCCAGACCCGGTACGCCCTCGACCCGGCCATCTTCGTCGATTGCATCGAGCACCTTGCAAAGCTGGCGCATCTTGGGTCGCGTAAAGCGATAGCCAAGCATTTGCAGCATCTGCGAGTAGGTCAGCGCAGTGCCGGCACGCGCCGCGCCGATCAGGATTTCCCGGACCTCACCGGGATCAAACATCAATCAAACAGGCTCGACACCGAGCTCTCATCGGCAATCCGGCGGATCGCTTCGCCCACCAGCGGAGCGATGGGGAGGGCGCGGATTGTCTTCGACGCTTCGGCTGCCTCTGTCAGCTGGATGGAATCCGAGATTACCAGCTCTTTAAGCTTGGACCCATCTACCCGCGCCACTGCGCCGCCTGAGAGCACTCCGTGGGTAATGTAAGCCGCGACCGATTTTGCGCCGCTCTCAAGCAAGGCATCAGCGGCGTTGCACAGCGTCCCGCCTGAATCGACGATATCGTCGATTAGAATGCAGTGGCGGCCAGCGACATCACCGATGATGTTCATCACCTCAGATTCTCCAGGACGATCACGGCGTTTGTCGACGATGGCCAGTGGAGCATTGTCGAGGCGCTTGGCCAGCGCACGTGCGCGTACCACGCCGCCAACATCGGGCGAAACCACCATCAGATCGAGGTCACCATAGCGCGCCTGAATGTCGGCAGCCATTACGGGCGCTGCGTAAAGATTATCAGTCGGGATATCAAAGAAGCCCTGAATTTGGCCTGCGTGCAGGTCCACTGCGAGCACTCGGTCAGCGCCTGCCTCAGTGATGAGGTTTGCGACCAGCTTCGCCGAGATTGGCGTCCGCGGCCCCGGCTTCCTGTCCTGACGCGCATAGCCAAAGTATGGGACCACAGCGGTGATCCGCTTGGCCGAAGCGCGCCTCAACGCATCGATACAAATGAGCAATTCCATGAGATTATCATTGGCGGGATAGCCAGTCGGCTGGACCAGAAACATGTCCTGTCCGCGGACATTCTCATGGATTTCGACGAAGATCTCTTCGTCGGCAAAACGCCGCACGCTTGCATCGGTCAGCGGGATTTCAAGATAGGCGGCAATAGCCCTGGCGAGTGGCAGGTTCGAGTTGCCCGACATGATCTTCATGAAAGCGAATCCCCATATTCGATGCTTCGTGCGACTCGCCTAATGGAGCGTCATTGAATTGCAACATGCGGACTCCGCCTTGCCCTCAGTTTCGGTCAAACCGAGCACCGGTCAGTCATCATAAACGAAGATCACTTGATCCGCATTGTCCACCCGCACCCAGACTTGATAATAGCCCTGTTCGTGTTCACCGCGCTTATTGGCCTCAGGCCTCGGTAAGCCAGTTCGGGCGTCAATCCATTGCAACCGCGCTTCGCCATCCACCGCAATCCGCTTGCCACCGAGGCGCTGGATCATGGTGAACATGTTAAGGTCGAAATTCGCGTCCTGACGGCACCCTTTCACGTCGATGCGGCCGGGTGTGAAGTTCCTCGCATTGCACACGCGGGCCCGGCGGAGGATATTGTAAAGCGCATCGGGCTCAATCGCGATAGTGAGCGTGCCGAAACGGGCATAGTCCTGGCGCGAGCTGACAAAGAAGAGCTGTTCAAGCGAACCACCTATGCTCTGTCCACCGCCATTGATATCGAGAAGAAAACGCCCTGCGCTTGCCTCGCCCTCGCCGGCTTCGAAGGCCAGCTTCACCGCTTCGCTTGGCAAAATGCAGCCGGTTTCGCAATCAGGTGAAGCCTGGATGGCAGAAAGCAGCGGCGCGTCGTGCTGCTCGAGTTGTTTCAATTGGTCGCCGAGTGGCAGTTCGGGAACCATTTCAGGGGCTTCAGCGCCAAGCGCGCTGGCCTGCACCAGCAGTAGCGATGCCAAAATTGGGCGAGCCACGATCATTACTTGATCCCGTTAAACCAGCGCGATTACGAACCTGTTTTCTCTGGTTGGAACGGTATGAACGCGCGCTGAGCGAACGACGAAGCTATGGCGACTGCGGTTGCTCTGAATGCTCCGCAATCATGTCCTCAATCATAGCGCTCGAGACCCAGCGGATTTCCTCATTGCTGGTGAACAGGAAAGCGCCGCCATCAAGCGAGACCAGCGGGCACAGCTCATGGCCGCTGGTGTTCACCCGCTCATCAAAGGCGATCGGATCAGACCAGCCGCCCTCTCCATCGGGTAAACTAAGATAGAGATCGCCGCGCCCAAGCCCGCGCCTGCGCGAGGAGGCGAAGATCAAATAGCGGCCGTCAGGATCGATATAGGGATCGCCTTCATAGGCCGATGTGTTGACAGGCGAAGGAAGCAGCGCAGGTTCTGCCTCACCGGCCCGTGCGACGTAGATGTCATAGCTCTCGCCGCCGCGGTTGGAGGAAAAGTATAGGTCGCCTCCAGTGGTGTACGTGGAGTAGTAGTCATTGGCCTCGCCATTGACCTCATCGCCCAGATATTCGGGCTCACCCCATGATCCATCCGCCTGGCGCGGGAGGTAGGCAATGTCGGCGCTGCCCCGGTTTGCGGTAATAAAATAGAGCCTTTGCTCATCGGCCGAAAGATATGGATCATGCGAATTGAACTCGGGACTTCCGATGATATGGCGGCGATTGACCCAGCCTTCCTCGCTCCAGTCATAGGCCTCTATCGACTGCCAGTTGCCGTGTTCGATTCCGATGTAAAGCGTGCTTCGATCCCGCGTGAAACTCGAGCAGTATTCATAGCGATCAGGCAGCGAAACCGTGCCCTTACCAAGGGTCTCGGGCAAACTTGCGGGAGGTGATGGCGGCTCTAAAGTCGCACTAGCTGCAAGGACCAGAAGGCTGGCTGGCAAAAGCATGATGGTTCTCTCTTTCGTGCAAAGGATGCGCGAATTTGTATGTTCTGCCAAGCCTTTAGAGACCGTGCGCATCGCCTGAGAGACGCAGCGTTCAGCTCCTCGCAATCAGCTTTTTAGCGCGGCCTGTGACCGATTTACGGTCGTCTTTGGCGAGGCGCTTGAGATGCGGAAGCAGCCAGGCTCGCAAATCCACGTCATCGCCTGATCAATTGAACAGCGCGTCCATAGTGTTGTTGAGCACGAGCAGGCCGTGCTGCTCCGCCTCTACCCGGCGCATGGCGTTGGAGACGCGCAGCCGTACGACTTGGTCTGAGCTGCGATAACAAAGATAGAGCTCTTCAAAGCGTTTCGGATTGGCAAGGACCGTCTCGACAACTTCGACAGTACAGCCCAGTGAGTTTGGGTGGCCGCCGGTGAGTATGGACTCAAAGTCTGTGGCCATAAACTAACCCCGGTGCGGCACGATCCTGTGTTCGCCTTTGATCCAGCGCACTGTTCCGCTCGACGCGCGCATGACCACGCTTTCGGTGGTCATGATCATCGCGCCAGTGCTCTTGCGGCGGGTTTTGACGCCATCAAGCAGTGAACCAGATGTCACACCCGTCGCAGCAAAGATACAATCTGACTTGGCCAGTTCTTCGAGTCTGTAAATCTTGTTAAGGTCGGTGATGCCCCATTTTTTGGCGCGGGCCTTCTCATCATCATTACGGAAAACCAAGCGTCCATTGAACTGGCCCCCGACACAGCGCAGCGCCGCAGCCGCAAGCACACCTTCGGGAGCACCGCCTTGACCCATGTAGATGTCGATCGTTGTGTCCTGATCAGTCACTGCGATCACGCCAGCTACATCGCCATCGCCGATGAGATGCACACCGCAACCAATTGCACGCAATTCAGCAATCAGCTCAGCATGGCGCGGGCGGTCAAGCACGCAGACATTGATCTCCGATGGCTTCACGCCCTTGGCGGCTGCCACCGCCTCAACATTCTCTGTGGGGGTTTTGGCGAGGTCGATTACATCGGCCGGGAGGCCGGGACCGACTGCGAGCTTATCCATGTAGACGTCAGGCGCGTTCAGCAGACCACCCTCTTCGGACGCAGCCAGAACAGCCAGAGCGTTGGGGCCAGCCTTCGCAGTGATGGTGGTCCCTTCGAGCGGGTCTAAGGCGATATCGATCTTGGGGCCCTTTCCAGGAGCTCCGCCAACTTTCTCACCAATGTACAGCATTGGGGCTTCGTCACGTTCGCCCTCACCAATCACCACGGTGCCATCCATATAGAGCGTATCAAACGCACGGCGCATTGCTTCGACAGCTGCGGCATCAGCCGCTTTCTCATCGCCACGCCCAATCAATTGCGCGGCGGCCACCGCAGCGGCTTCTGTCACGCGCACCATCTCAAGCACAAGCATGCGATCAATCGCGTTTTCGCTGTCTTGCTCTTTTGCGGCTAGGACATCTGTGCCAAGAGCGTCTGCAGTAGTGGAAGTGTTCATGGGGAATTCAGTCCTTATGCGCCCAGTAAGATGTCGGGGCCGTGTTGTGTCCCGAGCGCTTAGCCATGAGGATACACGCTTGTCGAGCATTGGTATGCATAACCCAACAGATGCGCGCTATTGGCATTGTTCAGCCTTGGCCAAACTCGGCACCTGCCTCGCTCTAGTTGCGGCACCGGTGGCCGCACAGGAAGAGGCTACCGGCGCGGTTAAGGGCGACGAAGCCGAGGAGTCTGCATCACCTGCGCCCGCGACTCCGCCACCTCGGCAAGTGCTCGATCTGATGATCACTGTGCCACGCAACGAGTCTGACCAGTTGCTTGAACAAGACTGCGAGGAAGAAGCGGACGCCGGGCGCATTGCGGGCGAAATTGTGGTGTGCCGCCAACTTGGGGAAGCTACCGATGGGTCATGGAACAAGGAAGAATTTCAGCGCGGCTATGCGCAGCGCACGCAAGGCGAGCAGCCGGTAGATGTTGCTGGGGGCGGCATTTTCAGAGGTCCAGCAACCATTGGTAGGCTATGCGTGATCCCACCATGTCCGGGTGAGGCTGCGCTGCTAATTGATGTCGAAGCGCTACCGGAGGCTCCCGAAGGTTCAGATGCCGATCGGATTGCACGCGGGCTTCCGCCCTTAGGCCAAGACCAGGATCTAAGCCCCGAGGAAATCCAGCGACGCAGAAGGGCGGCTGGACTCGATACACCTGACTTGCCCGGGCAGTGAGAAAAGCAACGTTCCTTGCACTGGCAGGTGCAACACTGGCATCACCTGCGATTGCACAAGGATCGGCTGACGCACCTTACACGATAGATTTGCTTAGTCCGGTTCTGCCTCCGGAGGAAGACCGGCTTACGGTTGAGCAATGTGAAGAAGAAGCAGATGCGGCGCGGCTCGCTGGCGAAATCGTTGTTTGCAGGACTTTGGGCGAAACCACGGACGGATCGTGGGACAACGAGGCTTGGACCCGCGACTATGCCAAGCGAACCCAGGGGCCAAAAGCGCCGGTGTTTCCGACAGTTCATATCCTTCCGATGGTCGGCATTACGGTTTCGGCAGGATTTGGAGGCCCGACGGAAGGTCCACTGATCATTGATATTAAGGCTTTGCCCGAAGCACCTGAAGGCTCAGATGCTGATCGAATTGCACGCGGGCTTTCACCAAGTGACACAGCTCGTTAGGCGAGGATCGGCAAGACGAGCGGTTCGCCAGTCAGGCTGTCCGAGCCCTCAAGCAATTGCAGCGCACGTGCGACATTGGCCTCCGGCCCCTCATGCGTGACCATGGCAACCAGCACTTCGCTGTCCTCACCCCCACGCCCTTGCTGGATAAGGCTCTCAATCGACACATCTGCATCGCGCATCGCTGCAGTGATCTCTGCGAGCACGCCGGGACGGTCATTGACGGTAAAACGCAAATAGGTGCGCTCGGTTCGGCCACCAGGCTCTGCGGGGCGTAACGCAGCAAGTTGGGCGACCGGCATGGAAAATGGCGCACCCACCTCACCTCTTGCGATGTCGATGAGGTCGGCAACGACCGCGCTCGCAGTTGGCCCATCTCCCGCTCCTGCGCCCTGAAACAGCAGGCGACCGGCGAAATTGCCTTCGGCGACTATTGCATTGGTGGGGCCATCGACAGGCGCAAGCGGATGATCCTTCGCGACCAGACAGGGTCGCACGCGCTGAAGCAGTTTGGGCCCATCTGGATCATGCTGAACATCGGCTTCGGCGATAAGGCGGATAACAAAACCAAGTGCATCGGCCTGAGCGATATCGGCCGCACGCACCTGAACAATGCCGGTTGTGTTCACATTGGCAAAGTCGAGCTCGACGCCAAACCCGATGGTCGCGAGGATGGCGAGCTTGTGTGCCGCATCGACCCCTTCGATGTCGAACGCCGGATCAGCCTCGGCATAACCGAGCGCTTGCGCCTGCGAGAGGGTCTCAGCGAAGTCCGAACCGGTCGCTTCCATGGTGGTGAGGATGTAATTACAAGTGCCGTTGAGAATCCCGTATACTTTGGTCAGCTCGTTAGCGCTGGTGCCTTCACGAAGGCCTTTCACCACCGGAATACCGCCGGCAACGGCAGCTTCGAATTTAAGCGCGAGATCATTTGTTTCAGCGGCGCCCGCCAATTCGAGTCCGTGATGCGCAACCATCGCCTTATTGGCAGTGACAAGGCCCTTGCCGCCGTTGAAAGCAGCGCGCGATAGGGTGAGGGCTGGACCATCTGAGCCACCCACGAGCTCCACCACAACGTCAACATCGTCACGGCCAGCAAGGGCGGTCATGTCGTCCTCCCAGGCAAAGCCGCTGATGTCAATGCCGCGATCCTTGCCACGCTCACGTGCACTTACGACCGTTACCTCGATCGCTCGGCCCGCGCGCGCTGCGATCAGATTTCGGTTGGTTTCAAGCAGGCGGATTACGCCCGCACCAACGGTTCCAAGACCAGCCAGGCCGATACGAAGTGATGAGGGATTGTTGCCCAAGTGGGTGCTCCGCTTTTTGGTGGTCCCAAAGAAGCGTCCCGCTTAAGACCAAGCGCCGTCAGGTCAAGCCGTAGATAATGCCGCTAACTTTCATCCGCCTGAGTAATCGCCCTTGTGCACGGACCAAGCTCGTCGATCACATAGCGGTAGTCCGCCTCCGCAAGGCGACGTGCCTGTGGATCACGTGCGAGATTGGCGCTGGACGGCAGTCGCTGAGGCAGTGAGCAGGCGAGGCGATACCACCGCAGCGTTTCGGGTGTTGGCGCGCGCGCCGCGGAATCGATGATCTCTCCCCATGATACGCCCCAGGCCGCCGCCTGACCTGGACGCCGCAGGACCGTGATCGAAACGGGCGAGCGGTCTGCCATTTCAACAAAAATCTGTGTTTCCGATTCGCCCGCTAGAGTCCCCGGCACCGCCAAGGCATCTCCAATACCGGTAACCAGCGGCGGTACATTACTGCTCGCCAGATCGGTCAGAATCGGACGCAGTCGGGCTTCGAATTCCGGGCTGTAGTCAAGCATAGCCTGCTTGCCAGTAAGGCGGATCGAGCCCCGCTGCCCCGGCACACGGTCGGCAAACAGAAGCATTTGGCGCTTCTTGAACTTGTCGGGTTTGCCTTTTTCATTGAGCGGCACGTCAACCAGAAAGACAAGCGATTCGCCCACCGCTGCCGAGCCCGCGATCAACGAGACAGTGCGCGCTTCCATGTAAAGTCTCGCAAATCCGGGCGCCAACCCTGGTGCACGCTCAGGTTCGACTACAATCTGACGGCGAATCTCTGCGCGGATGACCATATCGCTCCGCTCTGCAAGGTCGACCAGATCAACGTAAGTTGCCGCATCAGCGGCAGTGATCATTTCTGGGACAGGGTTTTGCGAAACGGCGGCTGTGCTGTTTATGAGCATGGCTCCAGCCATTATAGCTGAAAACCCTAGATGCTTGAAACAATGGATTAAATTTCCGTTAACGCGGGTATTGATCATCGAATCTAACCTTAAAAAATAACGAGACATTCGCGTGCCTTCTATTGCAAGCCCATCGCAATGAATCACCCCTGAATAGATAAAGCGTTTGATTGCCTAAGTGTTGACCGTTAAAGCGGGCAACTCGTGTTGAGGTTGGGGACAAAGTCAATACGGAGAGCGCCGCTGCGTTTTTAATCCGAAACGGATAGAATCGCCGCGGTCGATTGGGACGAGTTTTTAGCGAGCGCCTAACGGGTTGACGGGTGTCGCTTTAAAAAATCTGACCGATCGGAAGTTCAAGATTCTGGGAGTCACACCCCGGGACTAATTGAGCGCGACGCGTGCTGATCTGCAGTGCGAATCGGCGTTGCTTAAGTGGACCCGGTGCGTGAAAATGTGCGTCGAACGCCCCGGTTCGACCTTGAATATGGAGTGAAAGCGACTGGATGGCCTACGCTGACCAACAAATGGGTGGAAGCCGTATGACTTCCATTTTCTTCGTCGCGGTGATCCATGTGGCGGTTGGTTACCTGCTTATTTCCGGCCTTGCCATTTCGGCAGTGAAGGAAATTGCACAACGGGTAACCGCGGTCGACATTGAGGAACCCGAGGAACCCCCTGAAGAGCCGGAGGAGCCACCTCCCCCAGAGGAAATTGTGGAGCCGCCGCCAGTAGTGCCGCCGCCCCCCATTCCGCAGCTCAATCAGAACAATAACTTTGAGGCCGAGCAAAACCTCGATCCACCACCGCCGCCACCTCCCCAGCCTGCGCCTGCACCACCTGCTGCAGAACCTGCACCGCCTGCACCACCATCGCAGGCCCGCGGAGCGACGACTCGTAATGAGCGGCGCTGGGCTAGTAGGATCCAGGAGAATTATCCATCTCGTGCACTGCGCGAGGAGGTTGAGGGCACGGTAGGTGTGAGCGTAACTGTCACGCCAAAAGGGCGCGCGACCAATTGTCAGGTCACAGCGTCAAGCGGCTCTTCAGTGCTCGACCGGGCCGCCTGTCGCGGCATGGAGCGTTATGCGCGCTTCAATCCTGCGTTAGACCGTGATGGCAACGAGACCACCGGTAGATACTCAACGCGGATCACTTATCGTTTGAATTAATCGGATAGATGAAGCCTGCGGGTGGCAGCCACCCGCAGGCTTCGGGGAAACCATTTCATAAGGACTACTCGCAATGAACCTTTATTATCTTGCAGCGGCTGCTGCTAACACCGAAGCACCAGTGAACGAATTTGGCTTTTGGAAGGCCATGGAAGAAGGTGGCCCTGTCGCCTGGTCGATCCTGGCTGTTATGGTCATCATGTCGGTCGGCTCATTCTACATTCTGTTCACAAAGTATTTTGAGCAAAACAAAGTGATGCGTCAGTACAAAGGCGTACAGGGCTCGTTTTGGCGTGCAGCGTCGCTCAAGGAAGGCGCGACTAAGCTAGAAAAGAACAGCGCATGGCGTCAGCTTGCTGACGATGCCGTCACCGCACAGGATCACCACACAAAAATGGAAGGTGCGGCTAACGAAATTCACTTCGTTGAAGAAGAGCTCGCACACTCGCAAAACACCATCAATCAGGCATTGTCTGGTGGTCTTTCCTTCCTCGCTTCGGTAGGTGCGACTGCGCCATTTATCGGCCTGCTGGGTACAGTGATCGGTATTTATCGCGCGCTTATCAACATCGGTATCGAAGGCTCCGCATCAATCGATAAAGTGGCCGGGCCAGTTGGTGAAGCGCTTATCATGACCGCCATTGGTCTGCTTGTGGCTGTGCCCGCTGTGCTTGCTTTTAATTGGCTGCAATCACGCAATCGCCGGATCGATGCTTTGATGACCGACTTTTCGAACAACATCGTTGCATACATTGGTTCGAACGGTGTGGTTAAGCCTGCTGTGACAGCGGCGCCTGCTGCAAAGCCAGCGGCCAAGCCTGCTCCTGCGAAAAAGTAGGTGTGATGCGAGATTATTGGGGGCGCTTGTAATGAGCGCTCCCGGACTTGCACACTTACCAATTCGCCTGACGCCTGTTTGCAGGTGCCAGTTTTGAGAAACGCTCAATCTTGAGCAATTAAGGAATTCACAATGGCGATTTCGATGGGAGGCGGGGGCGAAACCCCAATGTCTGACATCAATACCACGCCGCTGGTGGATGTGATGCTGGTTCTCCTCATCATCTTCCTCATCGCGGTTCCGGTGGCGATCCAAACGATCGAAAGACTCGAGATTCCCGTCTTCGAATCCTTGGAATCGAAAGACAAAGTAGAGAATCTTCAGCTCACGATCAGCACGACCGATGCCGATGGCAACACTGCCCAGACGATCCGCTCTGGCTTCGGCGGTGCTACCCGTGGCGGAGAATGCCGGGTCTATTGGAACAACATCACGCCGATGTCTTCAGATGAGTTGCGCGAGCAAGCATTTGAGCGTCTGGATGCCATCGTTCAGCGGGCAGGCGGTGTTGATGCGATCATGGAAGATCCGGACCTGATTCCACAGGTCCATATTCGTGCCGACGTCGAAGCGCCATGGCGCTGTGTTGCAGGCGCGATATTTAATATTCAGGCGGCGGGCTATCCAACGGTTGGGTTCATCTCCAACCCAATAGATCCAAACGGCTGATCGGCGAATTTAAGGAGTAATTGACATGGGTATGTCCGGAGGCAAACTCGACGGCGAACCGATGATCGACATGAACATGACCCCGCTGATCGACGTTTTGCTCGTTCTGCTGATTATGTTCATTATCACCATTCCGGTGGCGACTCACTCAGTGGACATTGATTTGCCGTCGGGTGAATCGCCGCCAAATAATACTGATATCGATCCGGTGAAAAACAAACTGTTGATCACCGAAGAAGATCAGCTGTTGTGGAACGGCGAACCGATTACTTCGGGTCAGCTGGTGACACTGCTTGCTGAAACCCGTGCGATGGCGGTCGAACCTGAGCTGCAGTTTGAACCACTGGGTCAGGCAAGCTATGATCGGTCAGCCAAGACGCTACAGATCATCAAATCATCTGGCGTAACCAAGTTCGGGTTTGTCGGAAACGAGAGATATCGCGTTTTCGGAAGCGGCGAATAAAGGCTGAAAAGCATTAGAGCTTTTGGCTCTGGGAAGAGGGCGTTGCGAAGAACCGCGGCGCCCTTTTTGCTTCTGTCGGGCTACTTCAGTTGCGCCGAGCACACCCGTGTGCGTTAGGCA
Organism: Pseudomonadota bacterium; assembly: GCA_038746055.1. GTDB lineage: Bacteria > Pseudomonadota > Alphaproteobacteria > Sphingomonadales > Sphingomonadaceae > Erythrobacter. Next base: position 2,357 of record JBCDKX010000054.1, on the reverse strand, counting down.
ACCTATTGGTTTTCCCATATGTTTGGTTTCTGTCCTGATGAAAGAGGAGAGAAGACCATGACTACTTCGCTTGCCCCTGCGGACGATAACCCCGTAAGTTACATGAATATGACCCCGCTGATTGATGTGCTGCTGGTGCTGCTTATCATGTTTGTTGTGACCATTCCGATCGCGAGCCATTCGCTGGATTTTGATCTTCCTAGCGTTCCGATTGAAAGCAGCAAGCTACCCGACCCCGTGATCAACAAAGTCATGATCTCACCGGCTGATGCCATTATCTGGAATGGGGAAACGGTCAGCAAAGCGGAACTTGCTGGTCTTCTTAGAGCTTCCTCGAGAATGATGCCCGAGCCCGAATTGCAGTTCGAGCCCGAAGCCCAGGCAAGTTATCGGACATCTGCCGAGGTGCTGCGCCTGATTAAGCACTCCGGCGTTACCAAGTTCGGCTTTGTCGGGAATGAAAAGTACCGCGAGTTAAACTAAAGCGTAGCGATAGCCAGTTCGACAAAATTGCGCGCCGAACGAACAGATGGCAGTGTTGCAGAGCGCCCGCTGCGATAGTCCAACGCCAAGGCAACCACTTCGTCCTTCGGCACACGTGCAAGCCACCATTTTCCGCCTTGCGTCTTTGAGACTATCTGTCCGGTCTCAGCAGCATAGAGGGACCGCGCTGCGTTCAAGACCGCATCGGTGATGGACTTACACTGCGGATCTTTGAGCAATTCTCCGCGATGCCAGATAAGCTCGCCCAAGAGGCCCGCACGAAGATCAGTCGCCGGGATCTTGGCCAAAATATCAGGCGCGGGTGGTCCCATAAGAGCGAGCCCAGCCTGCCGACAAAGTTGCATGTGTACCAGAATATCACTCGTCAAACCGTCCGTTTCAACCTGTACGCCCCATTCTCCCCCAGTGGACAAGGCGAAGTCGTAGGGCATCGCTTCAATCGGTGCACGTACAGCCTCACTGGTGCATATGATCAGCTCCAACCCAAATGCGGGCACCGGTAGGGCCGCGTGGCTCAAACGCACCAAGAGCTCTTCGCGCTGTTCGAAATTGGTCGCGCCGGCCACCACACCCAGAATGTCTAAATCACTAGAGTCCGGGTTGAAGTCATCCTGAACCATCGATCCATGGAGGTACAAGGCGATCAGATCTGCGTGAAGGACGTCGCAGTGAATCCTTGTAACCTCATCAAGATAAGTCGAAATCGCTGGATCCGCTTTGTGTAAATCAGGGAGTGATTCCACCAATCAATCCCCCTCTGTGCGCGGGTCGATCCGCATCGCTTCGCCCACAAGGCTCTCTGCCTCGATCAGCAACTCATCATCGACCGCGCCTTGCGGCACTGCCTCACGGCCGATCATCGTCATCACTGGCACAGCCAGCGGGCTCACCCGGTCGAGTTCGATATGCACCAGCTCATGCTGCGAGCGCTCAAGCAAATCCGCAAGCCGCCCCACATCGGTCATGCGCGCGCGAGCATCGGCCCAGGCGGCCTCCAGCAGCACATGGTCAGGCTCATACTTCTTGAGCACATCATAGATAAGGTCGGTCGAAAACGTCACTTGCTTGCCAGTCTTGCGTTTGCCTGGATGCTGGCGCTCGATCAATCCGCTGATCACCGCCACTTCGCGGAAGGCGCGGCGCAGCAGATGGCTCTCAGTCACCCAGTCGGTGAACTCGGAGGTGAGTATATCGGGCGATAAGAGTGGCCCCGGATCCTCCACGGGCTTCAATCCCCACACCGCCAGCGTATAATCATTGGCCACAAAGCCGCCAGGCATCAGCCCCAGATTTTCCATCCGCCGGGTGATGAGCATCCCCAGCGACTGGTTCGCATTCCAACCCTCGAAAGTGTAATAGGCTGCATAATGCTTCCCGCCATGGGGAAAGCTCTCGACCAGCAGCTCTCCCGGCTTCGGCAAACGGCTGCGATAGTCCTGCACCTCAAGCCACTCGCGCACATCATCAGGAAAGCGCCCCCAGCCCGCCCGGTCATCGAGCATCGACTGCACCCGCGTCGCCAAATGCGTGGTGAGCGGCAGACGTAACCCACCATAGGAGGGGATCGTCGCCGACTTCTTGGCCGCGCGCACGATCACATCCATGTCTTTGACGCTCTCGACCTCGAGGCTCACACCGGCAAAAAAGAAGGTGTCTCCAGCCGAGAGCTGCGCCGCAAAGCGCTCCTCCACTTTGCCCAGCTCTCGCCCGTTCTTGAAGCGCACTTGAAGCATTTCACTGTCGACGATGATCCCAGCATTCATCCGGTGGCGCTGCGCCTGATTGGGATGGGTGAGCCGCCATATACCTGACTTGTCACGCGTGATCCGCTTGAACTTGTCATAGGCTTTAAG
>JBCDKX010000053.1:0-16235 GCA_038746055.1 Pseudomonadota bacterium | reverse complement strand
GGTCCGCAGGGATCGCTCTATGGGGCAGGCACGCTGGCAGGCTTGCTTAGAGTAAATCCGCGCGCAGCCGATCCATCAGGATTTGCCAGTGAGGGATGGGTTGGCGGTGCGATCACACCTGGCGCTGAAGCGGGCTGGGATCTGGGCGGCGTGCTCAACCTACCGGTGAGTGATCAGGCTGCCTTGCGCGTCGTTGCCTATGGCGGGCGGGAAGGGGGCTATATTGATGATACGGGGCGACGAGACCTCAGCAATATCAACCGCGCCGAATTTTACGGTGGCCGGGCAGCCTTCGCAGCGGATGTGGGCCCGGACTGGGAGGTCACTCTGTCCGCATTTGGTCAGCACATCGACCTTCAAGATGGTCAGTATATTGATGGAAGACTTGCGGGCCTTTCGCGTAGAGCCCGTGTCGCTCAGCCGTTTGCGGCGCGGATCTATGGCGGAGCGCTGACCGCGCGAGGCTATCTTGGCGAGCTTGAAGTCGTCTCCGCTACCGGCATTGTAGACAACCGCCTTGCGACAACCTTCGATTCCAGCGTTTTGACTGAACGTCCAAAAGCGCGGCAGGCCTTTGATGAAACGCGCGAGATTCGCCTGCTGACCCATGAAACCCGCGTTTCCGGGGGCGATCTTGCGGGCTTTGGCTGGCTCTTCGGTTTCGGAGCGTTGCGCAACCGCGACGAGGTGAGCCAGCTGGTGGTCAATGTGAGCGGCAACGCAGACGATCCGCCGCCTTTTGCGCAGCAGAAGTTTACGCTGGATGAACTCGCTGTATTCGGTGAAGGGACTTACCCTATCACCCGCGATCTGTCGGTCACGGCCGGTGCGCGAGTGCTCTACACTTGGAGCACCGGTGAGCGCTCTTTTGGCACGAATACAGTGGTTGAACCGCGCAACGGGCCCACCCGTCTGTTGCCTGCATTGGCGGTCTCGTGGAAACCGCTGCCACCCATGATTGCTTATTTTCGGGCACAGCAAGGCTTTCGCACCGGGGGCGTCACGATTGAGCGTGACCCTGCCGGCAATCCGGACACGGCGCGGTTTGATCCTGACAAAATTCGCTCTTTTGAGCTGGGAATAAGAGGGGCCACGCGCGGCTCGCTGCGAGTGAATTATTCGGCGGTCCTGCACCGGTCCGACTGGGACGATATTCAGGCGGACGTGATTGATCGGGACGGTTTTCCGATCACACGCAACATTGGCGATGGGGTGGTGGCCGGGGTGGATGCGAGCCTGGGGCTTGAAGCACAGTCAGGCTGGCGCTTTGACCTGGCTGGGGCTTACAATGATGCCGATGTGGACCGGCTAGCTCCTGGCGGTGCGGGAATCATCAATACGACTATTCCCAATGTGCCGGAATTCGCAGTGAACGCACGCGTAGCGCGCGAATGGGAGTTGGGTAAAGGTGATACCGTCGGAGCGGCCCTTACAGCGCGCTACACCGGCCGGTCTTTTCTCGATCTTGACCAGCAGGTGCGCGCGCAGCAGGGTGAGTTTGGCTCACTTGATGCGGCGGCTTGGTGGGGCAAAGGTGATTTGGAGGTGCGCATTGAGGCGCTTAACCTAACCGATACTGCGGGTAATCGCTTCGCGTTTGGTAATCCCTTCACCGCCCGCATGGAAGACCAACAGACGCCCTTGCGGCCATTCACTCTGAAGGCTCAGATCAGTTTTAAGCGCTAGCTTAAGCCATCACCAGTCTTGAATTGTGGCATAGCGGCTCACACTTCAGTGGTATGGCTGCTCTAGCTCTTCCCCGCGTTAAAGTCTGGTTCGATGGCGCTTGTCCGTTGTGTATCCGTGAGATTGCACTGATGCGGCGGCTTGATCGCGGGGGAGCGATCGAATTTGTTGATGTTTCTGGGGAAGGCGATCCGGGCTGTCCCATCGATCAGACCGAGCTGCTTGCGCGTTTCCATGCAGAAGAAAATGGCAAGGTACTTAGCGGAGCGGCGGCATTCGCAGCCATGTGGCGCGCCATTCCCATGCTTCGTCCCCTCGGTCTTGTCGCTCGCAACCGGATCATATTGGCCGCGCTGGAACGCCTTTATGGTTTCTTCTTGCGCGTACGACCACTGCTGCAAAAACTGCTGCGCTGATTTTCCCGTCAAAAAGACTTGCGGTCGATATGCGCTTAAGGCCAAGCTCTCCGGCAAATGGATCGAGAGGGAGGCACGCAGCCCATGCAGAATTATGGCGGGATGCAGAACGAAATCTACAACGCTGGGCTGCAGGGCGTTTTGCCTGAATTCCCCGTTGATTTTGCCACATTAGAGAAGCGCGGACAGCAAGCTCTAGGCGAAATGATGACCAACTATGTGGCGGGCGGTTGCGGCGACGAGCATACGCAAAAGAGCAATGCCAGCGCCTTTCATCACTGGGGTATGATCCCGCGCATGATGGTCGATTGCACAGAGCGCGACCTGTCCATTGATCTGTTCGGCCTGAAGCTCAAAAGCCCACTGTTTATGGCGCCAATTGGCTTGAACGGAGAGGCAACGCAGGACCGCCATGGTGATATGGCGGCAGCGCGCGCTTCGGCAGATGTGGGCGTGCCTTTTTGCGTATCCACTCTTTCAAATGACCCGATGGAGGATGTGTTTGAGGCCTGCGGCGACACGCCGGCCTTCTTCCAGCTCTATACTCCGCGCAATCGTGAGCTTGCAGAGAGCCTGATCAGGCGGGCAGAGGCTTCGGGTGCCAAAGCGATTGTGGTGACGCTCGACACGTGGCTGACCGGGTGGCGTCCACGCGACCTTAACGCGTCCAACTTCCCGCAATTGCGTGGCAAAGTCATGCAGAACTACTTCTCTGATCCGGTGTTTCGCGGCATGCTTGAAAAGACGCCTGAAGAAGATCCGCGGGCAGCGATCATGCTCTTTGCTGCGATCTTTGGTCAGGTTCTAACGTGGAACGACCTCGAGTGGTTTAAATCGGTGACCGATTTGCCGATCGTCTTGAAGGGTATTTGTCACCCCGAGGATGCGCGCCGCGCTGTAGATCACGGCGCCGATGCGGTCTATTGCTCCAACCACGGCGGGCGTCAGGCCAATGGCGGGATTGCGACCATCGATCTCCTCGCTGACGTAGTTGCCGCTTCGGGTGACGTGCCGGTGCTTTTCGACAGTGGAGTGCGTTCCGGCAGCGATGCGATCAAGGCTCTGGCGCTGGGTGCCACTGCAGTTGGAGTAGGGCGCCCTTACACATACGGGCTTGCAATTGGCGGGGCGAAAGGCGCTGCATGGGTGCTACGCAGCATGCTCGCCGAGGCGGATTTGCTAATGGCGGTCAATGGTTACCCCGATCTTGCCGCAGTACGTGATGCAGGGGCACAGCGTACAGATTGCGCTTGATCCGGCCCGAGGGCCATTCTTTGGTGTATAAGTCGTGACCCTGCGCCGGAGGCGCTTGACATAGAGTTTAAAAAACTAGCGCCTACGTCAAATTTTGATTCAGTTTTCCACAGTAAAGATGTTAGCCTTTCGACTCATAAAGAAAACGCGATTCGGGGACGCGGTAAAATGGAACGACCGACCATCATTTCTTCTGGCCCAGATGCCATGGGCCGCACGGTTTGCATAGGTAACGAAAGCTCGCGTAGGGCGCGCTATGGTCGTATTCGTCCAATGCCGACGCAAAGCTCGCTTTCAAGGCTTGTGTCAGGTTTGTTTGGCGCTCGCTAATCGCGGTTAAGCTAACGGTTAGCTCGCTTAACCGCTCACGATGTGCACGAGCAGAGCTTACGGCGCTGATTTTGCGACTGTAACCAGCTTGGTCTCCGTGTATCCGAGATATCCTTCAACGCCGCTTTCCGAACCAAAACCGCTGTCACCGATTCCGCCGAATGGGGTCTCAGGCGAACCAACCGCAAAGTGATTGATTGCCACCATGCCTGCACGCAAGGCGCCCCCGAGATAATGGCTCTCATCGAGTGAGCCGGTAAAGGCATAGGCGGCAAGTCCGTAACGCAGCGAGTTAGCGATCCCTACCGCCTCTTCAATTGTATCATAGGGAACGATGCCGGCAATCGGGCCAAACGGTTCTTCATTCATCAGACGGCTTGTGGGGGAGGGGCTGGCGATCACGGTCGGTGCGAAGAAGTGACCAGGTCCATCCAATGCTGCGCCGCCACTTACAATCTCGCCTTCTGAACCTCCCATAGACGCCATAACCCCTTCCATCGCTGCAACCCTGCCAGCATGCGCAAGCGGTCCCATCTCAACGCTGTCATCCTGACTGGCATCCCCAATCTTGAGCTTCTGCGAGCGAGCCGAGAATTCAGTGACAAATTTGTCGTAAATCCCACGCGCCACCAAGAAACGTGTGGGCGAGACGCACACTTGCCCAGCATTGCGGAACTTGGTCGCCGCGCAAGCGGCCACTGTGCGATCAAAGTCGGCGCTCTCGCCGATAACGACCGGCGCATGTCCGCCAAGCTCTGAAGTGTAGCGCTTGAGCCCCTGTGCGGCGAGCGCGCCCAGCTGCCGTCCGACCGCTGTTGAACCCGTAAAGCTGACCTTGCGGGTTATATCCGAAGTGATCAAGTGCTCAGAGATCATTGCTGGATCGCCATAGACGACATTGAGCACGCCTGCAGGCAGCCCGGCATCGAGAAAACACTCGGCCAGCATTTGTGCCGTGGCTGGTGTTGTCTCCGCAGGTTTGAGGATAGCGCTGCATCCTGCCGAAAGCGCGCCCGCTATTTTCTTGGCGGGCAGGTTGATCGGGAAGTTCCAGGGTGTGAATAGCATCGCGGGGCCTACCGGTTCCTGCGTCACCCGCTGTTCGAGTAGATTGTGACTGCGTACCGGGACAAGCCGTCCACCTTGCCGCTTTGCCTCTTCCGCTAGAAAGTCGATTAAGTCCGCCGCACCGGCCGTTTCGCCGAGAGCCTGGGCGTGAGGTTTGCCCATTTCCAGGGTCATCACCCGGGCGATCGCTTCTGCTCGCTCACGCAAATTGTCAGCCGCCTTGCGAATCATACGAAACCGCTCGATCGCTGGAGTCTTCGACCAAAGTGGGAACGCTTCATCAGCCGCAGCAAGAGCTGCGTTCAGCTGTTCTTTGGACGCCTTGGGTGCGCGTCCGACTTCCTGCTCACTGGCCGGGTTGATAACCGGCATCACACCATCGCCGCCGATCTCCACCCATTCGTTTCCGATCAGCATCTTGACGGTAGGATAAGTGGTCATAGCGGCTCCTCGTGGCACGTTTGGTTTCAAGAGAAACCAGCTAGCATATGGGGGGCGTTTTTCAATCTCTGTGACACCTGTTTGCTCGATCTCTGCGTGCTTTCGGCATTTGCGAATTTTGCGGTATTGAGCAACGGAAAGCTAGTTAAGATGCATGAAATCGAACATCTATTGCGAGCGTTCTGACAGAAATTTCGGGTCTCAATGACTATGTAATCTATGTCAGAATCATCTGCCGCTTGATACGATCGCGATTGCATCAGGCGGCAGGAAACTCGAGTGAATGCAATGAAACATATCGATACTCGCCCGCTTGTCCGCCAAGTCAATCATGCGGCTGTGATTGAAAGCCATGTCGCCCCTCAAACGATGAGCGACAAGATCGCATTTGCATTTGTCAAAATGCTGCGTTTCTTTGCTGATACCTTTTTTGCCAAGCGGTATGGCCACCGGGCAGTGGTGCTTGAGACAGTAGCAGCGGTTCCAGGCATGGTTGGTGGGCTGTGGCAGCACCTCAAGGCGCTGCGTTATATGCGCGATGACGAGGGATGGATCCGGACCCTGCTCGATGAGGCAGAAAATGAGCGGATGCACCTTATGACTTTCATTGAGATCGCTCAGCCCAATTGGTTTGAACGCGCCCTGATCGTCGCCGTCCAACTGATATTCTACAACTTCTACTTCTTCCTCTATCTCTTTGCCCCTCGCACCGCGCACCGGGTGGTGGGGTACTTCGAAGAAGAAGCGGTGATTAGCTACTCAGCTTATCTTGCTGAGGTTGATGGCGGTCGTCATGAGAACATTCCAGCGCCGCAAATCGCGATCGATTACTGGCAGCTACCCCAAGATGCGCGCCTGCGCGATGTGATCATCGCCGTGCGCGCGGATGAGGCTGAACACCGTGATGTGAACCACGGCTTTGTCGATGCGATTGATGCAAAGCGTCAGGACTGAGGTCGGTTGATCTGATCGCTTGACCAGCTTTCTTTCCTGCTGTCAGAGTGCTGGGCGAGCAGGAGAGAGACACTCGATGAAAACCAAAGCCGCCGTTGCGTTTGAAGCCAAGCAGCCACTTGAGATCGTTGAACTCGATCTCGATGGTCCCAAAGAGGGCGAGGTTCTGGTCGAGCTAAGGGCGACAGGCATTTGTCACACTGACGCCTACACTTTGGATGGCCTTGATAGCGAAGGCATTTTTCCGAGCGTCTTGGGCCATGAGGGTTGCGGCATTGTGCGCGAAGTGGGACCGGGGGTCTCCTCGGTCATGCCCGATGACCATGTGATCCCGCTCTACACACCAGAATGCGGCGAGTGTAAATTCTGCCGATCAGGCAAGACCAATCTGTGTCAGGCAATTCGTGTCACCCAAGGCCAAGGCCTCATGCCTGATGGCACGTCGAGGATGAGCTATAAGGGCGAGACGATCTATCATTATATGGGCTGCTCGACCTTCTCAAACTTCATCGTCCTGCCTGAGATTGCGGTTGCCAAGATCCGCGAGGATGCGCCATTTGATACCACTTGCTACGTTGGTTGCGGGGTGACCACTGGTGTGGGCGCCGTCGTCAATACCGCCGATGTGCAACCGGGTGACAATGTTGTCGTATTTGGCCTGGGCGGGATCGGTCTCAACGTCATTCAAGGTGCGAAGATGGCTGGAGCAGCGCGCATCGTTGGGGTCGATGTCAACCCTGCCAAAAGCGAGTGGGGAGAGAAGTTTGGCATGACCGACTTCGTGAACCCCAAAGAGACAGCCGATGTCGTAGCTCACCTGGTGGAGATGCTTGATGGCGGCGCCGATTATTCCTTCGATTGCACCGGCAATACGGATGTAATGCGCGATGCGCTTGAGTGCTGCCACAAGGGCTGGGGCACATCCATTATCATCGGTGTCGCGGAGGCGGGCAAGGAGATCGCGACGCGGCCTTTCCAACTCGTAACGGGACGCAATTGGCGCGGCACAGCGTTTGGAGGGGCAAAGGGACGAACAGACGTTCCCAAGATCGTCGATTGGTACATGAATGGCACGATTGAAATCGACCCCATGATCACCCATCGGCTGAGCCTTGAAGAGATCAACAAGGGCTTTGACCTGATGCATGCAGGCGAGAGCATTCGTAGCGTGGTGGTGTTCTGATGCCGGATAAGGTCAGTCTCTTCGACACGTTCGCACTGTTTGATGAGCAATGGGCCCCACGCCTGGCGGCGCGTTATAACGGCAATGAAGTGCGCCTTGCCAAGGTTGAGGGTGAGTTTCACTGGCATGCGCATCCCGACACGGATGAGTTGTTTCTGGTGATTGAGGGCGAGCTTGATATGGAGTTTCGGGATCGTACGCAGGCCATGAAAGCTGGTGATCTTATTGTCGTGCCGAAAGGCACAGAGCATCGCCCCTGTGCGCGGGCGGGAGAGGCCAAGCTGTTGATTATGGATGCTGATGGTACTCCCAACACTGGCGATGCAGCAACTGCATTTACTCCCATTGAGGTCTGATAACATATGACAATCACCACAATCAGCCAGCAGCGCTCGCATGGCGGCGTGCAAGGCGTGTACACTCATGCATCAAAGACCACGAACTGCGAGATGACCTTTGCAGTTTATGTGCCGGACCATGCGCCGGGTGAGAAACTTCCCGTGCTCACCTATCTTTCCGGCCTTACCTGCACCCATGCCAATGTGATGGAGAAGGGAGAGTATCGCCGTGCCTGTGCTGAGCTTGGGATCATCCTTGTGGCACCCGATACCAGCCCGCGCGGGGACGAGGTACCGGATACATCGCCTGAGGAGTATGACTTTGGCAAAGGCGCTGCTTTCTATCTCGATGCAACGCAAGAGCCTTGGTCGGCCCACTACAACATGCGCAGCTATATTGAGGAGGAGCTTCCCGCGCTCGCCGCTGAGCATTTCCCGGTTGATACAGACCGAGTATCGCTATTTGGCCACTCCATGGGTGGCCACGGCGCGCTCACTATCGGCCTGCGCAATCCGGGCAAGTACCGTTCGGTCAGCGCGTTTGCTCCTATTACTGCCCCCACACAGGTTGAGCGGCGGCGCGAGGTGTTTGCGCGTTTCCTTGGCGGTGATGCCGCTGCGATGCGGCAGTATGATGCGGTGGCGTTGATCGAAGATGGCGCCCGCTTGCCAGAGTTGCTTGTTGACCAAGGGACTGAGGATGAGTTCCTTGAATGGCTTGGTCCGGAGAAGCTCAAAGCCGCTTGCGAGGCTGCCGGCATCCCGTTGGAACTGCGGATGCAAGACGGCTTTGACCACGCCTACTTTTTCGTCTCGACCTTTATGGCCGACCATATTGCCTGGCATGCCGAGCGGCTGAGGGCCTGAGCGCCATGACGCCAGAAGACCGGCTTTACGCCGACCTTAAGGCCGCAGGCATGGCCTTCGAAGTTCATGAACACCCGGCCGTCTTCACCGTCGAAGAGAGCCGGTCGATCAAGACTGATATCGCCTGTCTGCACACCAAGAACCTGTTCCTTAAGGATGCTGGTGGCGCGTTCTTCCTCCTTACTGTTCCTGCCGAAGCGCGGATTGATCTGAAGCGCGTTCACCCGCTCCTAAAGTGCCGCCGTCTCAGTTTCGGCAAAGCCGAGGCGATGGAGCAGCGGATTGGCGTTACGCCCGGTTCGGTGACCCCGCTCGCCATGATCAATGCAGCGCCCGGTGCGATTACTCTGGTGCTTGACCAAGTGTTGGCTGTTGACGAGCCTGTCGGTGTTCACCCCTTGCGCAACACCGCGACGCTGACTCTCAACGGCACCGATATCTTGCGGCTTGCCCGCCACTGGCATCACGAGCCGCAAACGGCCGATCTGCCCAAGCTCTAGGCCTGCACCACCGTTTGCTCGATTGCACCAAAGATCGAGTGGTTGTCTTTATCGCGCATCTCGACTTTTACAGTGTCGCCCGGCGCCATGAATGGCGTTGAAGGCGATCCATCGGCGATGGTCTCGATCATACGGATTTCCGCGATGCAGGAATAGCCAAGCCCGCCTTCCGATACCGGTCTGCCAGGACCTCCATCAGAACCTTTGTTCGAAATCGTGCCCGAGCCAATAATCGACCCGGCGCACAGCGGCCGCGTCTTAGCCGCGTGGGCAACAAGCTGCGCCATATTGAAGGTGGCATCGACGCCGACTTCGGCACGCCCGAAAGCCTCACCCTTATAGTCGACCATCAGCGGCAAATGGATGAGATTGTCCTTCCACGCCTCTCCCAGCTCATCGGGCGTCACTGCGACCGGGCTAAAGGCGCTTGAAGGCTTGGACTGGAAGAAGCCGAACCCCTTGGCCAGCTCACCGGGGATCAGGCCCCGCAGGGACACATCATTGACCAGCATGATCAGCTTGATGTGACTTGCCGCATCTTCGACCGAGACACCCAGCGGCACATCATCGACAATCACGGCGACCTCGCCCTCCATATCGCAACCCCAGGCGGTATTGCCCAAGGGTATATCGGCGCGGGGTGGAAGAAAGCTGTCCGATCCGCCCTGATACATCAGCGGATCCTGATAGAAGCTCTCGGGAACTTCGGCATTGCGAGCTTTGCGAACCAGCTCAACATGGTTGATGTAAGCGCTGCCATCGGCCCATTGATAGGCGCGGGGCAGGGGCGAATGGGCCTGACGTTCGTGAAACCGCTCGCACGGCACCGCTTCATGTTCGACATCGCGTGCCAGCACTTCCAGCTCCGGTGCAATCCGCTCCCAATTGTCGAGCGCCGCTTGCATGGTTGGCGCGATGTAGCCCGCCGCGCAGCAGCGGGTGAGGTCTTTGGAGACAACCACCAGCTTGCCATCGCGGCTGCCGTCATTGAGGGTTGCAAGCTTCATGAATTGTGCCTTTCGGGATTATCGTTCCGATTGTCAGGGTGAGCGCGCTGAAACTCAGGCAAAGCAAGGCAGGCGCTTTCGATCCGGGTCATATGCGGTGCGTTCGACAAATCGTACTGAAAGCGCCGTGCATTGTAGAGTTGCGGCAGCAGAACGACTTCAAAGATACCAGGGGTGCTGAATAGAAAGTCCTCAGTCCCGAGTTGGGAAAGCCGCACTTCCAGAGGCTCCAGCGTGCGCGCCAGCCAGTGGCGATACCAGCTGTCGATCTCTTCCTGCGACTTATCGAATTCGCTCTTCAAGTATTTGAGCACAGGTAAGTTGAGCGGCGCATGGAGCTCAGTGGCGATCGCATAGGTGAGCTCGCGCGCGGTGTAACGCTCTTCAATATCTGATGGGAGAAGAGGTGTATCGGGATAGGCCTCATCCAGCCACTCAATCATGGCCATTGATTGCGCTCGGTCGCGGCCATCCGCTTCGAGCAATGGGACGCTGCCAAATGGATTGCGGCTGGTGAATGCCTTTTCCTTTTGTTCAGAATTGAGCAGATTAACATCCACATTCTCATACGTGAGCCCCTTAAGCTCCAGCGCGATACGCAAACGATAGGAGGTGGAACTGCGAAAATACCCGTGGAGTTTCACCGCTCATTGCCCTTTGCGAAGAAATTTTGACACACATGACACACTGTCCAGGGGCAAAAAACCTTTCTCGCATAATGGGAGTGTTCAGAGGGGAGCCGCGAGCGGTGATACGACGTCATAGTTTTGCCTTACCCCAGTTGCACGCTGTAGGACAGCTCAAGCGGCAGCGCTGCTGGTCGCTATGAGTTGAAAGCAGTCACTGTATTGGTTTCTGATGAAACTTGTTCATGCGCTCTGGCATGAGCGATGTACGTGGGCAAGGGGAAACCAAGACTTGCTTTAAAGAATCCCGACTACCGACTTTTCAAATACTCAGCGCTTGTTCAGTCGAAAAATGCCTCGTCCATAGCGTTGAGCATGCTGGTGGGTGGGCAGGGCTTCATCCGGACGATCGCCTCTGGGAACTGGTCTGTGATTTCACTTTTGCTGAGGCTTCCGGAGTGAAAGATCACCGGGATGTTCTCGGCCTTGAGCGTGCGCGCAAAGTTGAAGACATTGCCATCTGAGAGCTCAACATCAAGGATCGCAGCGTCGGGTTTTTCCTTCTGGAAAGCCAGCATTGCGGACGAAATTCCTGAATGTGGGCCTTCAACTTGAAACCCGGCTTCCTCTACGGTTTCGCACAGGTCATGGGCGACGATCATCTCATCCTCGGCAATCAAGATTTTGCGGCTCATGGCGCGGGTCTCCTCCGATTCTGACCCCGACACTCATGAGTGTAACAGAAAGTTGACGCTGAGCCTAAAGCAAAATGGAGATATCCACTTTAGCCGTTGTTCCCAAACGCTTTTGCGAAGCCAGATTCATCGCCGGCAGCGAGCAATTTAGCCTGCTCAACCCACTGATCACGGGTGATCCGGCCGCTGAACCGGCCAAGTGTGGCATCCACCCGCTCTATGTCTGCCTCGCTCCATGAAGCTATTTGCGCAAAACTTGTGACGCCTTGTTCTGCGAGAATAGTTACAAGTTTGGGACCTAAACCTTTAATCCGTCTAAGATCATCTGATCCTTGAGGTGCTGCTGCTGGAGTGGCAGCAGGCGCAGGGCTCGGCTCTGGGTTTTCGATCTCTTCTGCAACAGTCGCTGCCATGGGTACGCCAGTGTCTTCCACAGCGGCCGGTTTGGCATCAATTAGCGCCTGATTGCGGCTGGCTGGATCGGCGCCTTCATCCAGGACATCGCCTTGTGTTTCGCCGATCACTTTGGTGCGGCGCGACGCGCGAAAAATTACCCAGAGCGCAATGAGGAACGCAAGGGCGAGCAAGATAAAGGGAAGGGCTTCTTGAAGGTTTGCCGGCATGAGGAGGCGGTTCTTTCAGGTGATGGATAAGAGCGTGCGGCTCTAGCAGCTAGATTTGATGGGGCCAAAGCCCCTTTTCATTGGCGTTTGTGTTTCTATCCAAGGAGCGGTGAACGAACCCGGTGGTTAGTCGTTGAGGGTCCAGCCGCATCGGCAAAGTTCGGTATCTGCTCCGGCTGAGGATACGGAGTTTAGCCTCCGCCGCGCTGCACCGGAGTTACCGCTCCTGCAAGCGCATTCAGCTCTAGGAATTCCTGTCGCCAGAAATTGCTCTGCCGCCCGGCAAGCGTGCCGACATCTTGGTGAGTGAAATCCATCATCATCTCGTCACCGCGAAGAAGCTGGCCATAGGCTGCGACCGCTGCAGCGAAGGCAAAGTCACCTCTGGGAACGCGGGCGCGTGTGAACGCGTCGCTCATTACGACGTTTTCGAGCAGGCGTGAACGTTTGCCGTTTGGCAATTTGTAACGCAGCTTCACATGAGCGGCCTCTGCGATGCGGTTTGTTGCGGCGCTGGCAGGCTGATCTTCATAGCGACGCGGCGCAATCCAGCCTTTTGTTCCGGTGGGCACGACTTCGTAGATCGCTGTGACCTGATGGCCGGCACCAATCTCGCCCGCATCCACTGCGTCGTTATCGAAGTCTTCTTCCCGAAGCGCGCGGTTCTCATAGCCGACAAGACGATATTGGCTGATCACGGCGGGGTTGAACTCGACCTGGATTTTCACGTCCTTGGCGATGGTAAACAGGGTAGAGCTCATCTCATCGCCCAGCACCTTTTTCGCTTCCAGTGCGCTGTCAATATAGGCGTAATTGCCATTACCGTGGTTAGCGATCTGCTCCATCAGCGCTTCGTTGTAATTGCCTGTGCCAAAGCCAAGCGTAGTGAGCGTAATGCCCCGGTCGCGGTTCTTTTCGATCATCTCGACCAGCGCGTCGCGATCCGATACACCGACGTTAAAGTCGCCATCGGTTGCCAGGATCACACGGTTGACACCGCCCTTGATAAAATTGTCCTCGGCGATGTTATAGGCAAGCTCAATTCCTGCCCCGCCAGCGGTCGAGCCGCCAGCATTGAGCTGGTTCAAAGCGGCACGGATCTTGGCGGTGCTGTTGGTGGGTTCGAGCACTAGGCCAGCGGCGCCAGCATAGACCACGATGGAAACCCGGTCCTGTTCGCCAAGTTCTCCAGCAAGCCCAGCAAGAGCAGTTTTAACCAAAGGGAGCTTATCGGGCCGACCCATTGAGCCAGACACATCCATCAGGAAGACAAGGTTGGACGGTGGCCGCTCATCGCGCGCAATGTCATAACCGCGAAGGCCAACGCGCATCAGGTAAGTGTCATCGTTCCATGGTGTTTTTGCCACGTCGATATTGGTCGTAAAGGGCGTTTGGCGTCCCGTTGGCTTCGCATAGTCATAGCGGAAGTAATTGATCATCTCCTCTGTGCGCACCGCATCGCGCGGTGGGAGACTGCCTTGCCGCAGGAACCGGCGCATATTGGCGTAGGCACCAGTATCTACATCGACGCTAAAGGTGCTAACCGGCTCTGCGCTGGTAAGCTTGACCGGAGAGACCTCCTCGCCGTCATAGCGTTCACGGCCTGGATCGCTTGGAACGATGACCGGCGGTGCGTAGAAGCCCTGGCGCGGCTCGGCTGACACTATCGCCTTTGGCGCTAGTGATTCCATATTGCTGCGTGCGATACTCTGACCGGTCACGATGATCGACTGATCGGCTTCCGGCGCCGACGGTGGAGGCGGCGGCGGTGGAGGTGGCGGCGCTACGGCAACATCACCCAACGGTTCGGTTGTGCTCGCTACGTCGCCCGTGCTGGTGCTGCAGGCGGTTAGCAATGCTATGTGAGCAACAATCACTCCGCCCAAAATGCTGGCTCTGCGGCCGGCGATTGAATTTTCTGAAAGTCGTTTTCCGACAATTTGAAGTGGCATATGTCAGTCCTCCATTCCCACCTGAGGGAAGTTCGGTGCAAATGCCGAGAGGCAGCGCCAAGGCGCTGTAAACCTGCGATAACCCATCAGCATTCGACCACCTCTCCCTAGAGGTCAAAACCCTGTTAGCCCCGCTGGCATGAGTCTCATTTTCAAGATGAACGGTGCATGAGTTGCGCCCAGCAACGGCAGATCGTCGCTGATTTGAGCCGTTTAGAAAGCGCCAACAACCAGCCCGTTGCACACCACTTCATGGGTCGCAGCGTTGATCGCATAACCGCCCGAGCATTCGCCTGAAGGCCATTCAGCTTCGCCGTTGAGGATACGCAAAAGCGCAACCGAACCAATCACGAAAACGCTGCCAAGCAACAATTCGTCACGCTCCGCACCTGTCATAGGGCGGGGCTGTCCCTGAGGGCCCTTCATGCTTTCCATCTGAGCAATCATCGCATCGAGGCTCATGCGTCGCTCAGGTGGTAACTTCGCCAAGTATATGCCGGCAATCTCGGACCCGTCGCGATAAGCCATTTTGTACATTTGGCGCGGCTGGGCACCTGATGTTGGGTTGTAAAGCTGGTTAGCGCGGCCCCACTGAAACTTGATCCGAGGGTTTTTCAGATCGGCCTGCAACGCTTTGTGGCAATAGAGATAGGCGCTCAGAACATCGACATCGGCGTCGTTCGAGACACCCTTAACACCATCAGGTTTCATCGGATCAAGCGGATGCGAGGCGTATTGGTCACAAGCGGCGATTGCTTGTTCGCCGGTAAGGGCTTGATAGGAGGGATCGCTATATTCGCGTACGGGTGCAAACTGTGCCGAAAGCGGTCCTGCCACCACGGCGGCGACAACCGAAATGGCCAAGCGCGCTGCTCCCAGACTCTTCATTGTTGCCTCCATTAAACGAAGGCCAAGGCTACGGAGAGCTTAAGAGGTGGTCAACTCCGCACGTTGGCGGCGGGGGCATCAGGCACCACATTCTTGCGAAACAGCACTTTGTCAGATTCATCGAAACCAAGTTTCCAGATCACCCAGAAATAGGCTGCGAAGATTGCGGGGCCGCCGATAATGATCTCAACCCATTCGGGCGTGAACTCCGTAAAGATAAAGCCGACAACAACTGCTGGTCCTGCGGCCCACACCAAAGCCCAACGCCAGTTCGAGACAGGCGCCTTCAGCAGCGTTTTGAGCACCAGCGCTTTGACAAGGCTTGCCACGCTAAGTGCCACGAACAGGGCGGCTGCCGCACCCGCAGCCTGAAAACCTTCTGGGTAGCCCCAGTGCTGGATCAACAGGATGAACCCTACGGTTAGCACTCCCTGCAAGGTTATGACCCCCAGTGAGATCGCCAAATTGCGCTTTCTTGCGATATAAACCAGCACGCTTTCTGAAACGACGGCCATGGAGGCGATCACTTCGGCCGAAAGGAGAATTGCCAGCGCACCTGTACCGCCAACGATATCAGGCCCGCCAAGCCCCATGACAGCCTCACCAGGAATTGCCAGCGTCAGAGCAATCCCAAACTGCAGCGCAATGATCCAGAAGCCGACTTGCCGCACTTGCGCTGCGATGGCTTCCATATCTCCTGTCTTCAGGTTTTTGGTGATTACCGGCGCAAGGATCGGCTCAAAACTGGTTTTAAGCTTTTGCGGTAGGCTGACCACTTCCTTGGCAAACCAGTAAATCCCAACGGTGCCTGCTGAGGTGAACTGGCCAAGTAGAAAAACATCAAGCAGACGTGTGCCGCGCTCAATCACATCAGCACCGATTAATGGCACCGCGCGCGAGGTCATTTTGCCAAGATAGCGCGGACGCGGGCGCCAGCCGCTGGGCATTCCATAGGTTCTGAGGAACGACCATAGGGCGGTGAAGAAGGCGGCATAGATCGCGGCAAGAAAGGCGAGCGCAATCCCTCCGCTGGCGAGCGCGGGCACGAAAAACAACCCGGCCACCAGGATTGACTTGGTCCACGGTTCCACCACTGCGCGCGCGCGAACGGTGGTCGCAATATCGTATTTATACGCCTGGGCCGCGAGCAGGATTTCGGTGAGTGCAAATGCCGGTATCGCAGCAATCATCCACATGTCGAATTGGCTGCCAATGCCGTTGGGGAAGATGATCACCGGGAAAGCGATCAACAACAGACACGCTGCTAGCGAAAAGCAGAGCGATACCAACATTGCATCGAACACAAGGTTTGCAGGCGTGTCTTCGTCGCTCTTGATCCCGTCCGTAAGCCGCTGCGCAAGACCCCGTTTTTCACCAAGCGAGCAGATCAGGGCAAAAATCTCTACC
>JBCDKX010000052.1:0-16445 GCA_038746055.1 Pseudomonadota bacterium | reverse complement strand
TTGGGGGTGGAAGCCGACCTCGCCCGCTAGGCCCGAGTTGGCTGGAAGGGCCTTGTCAGACTAACGTGGCAGGCGAGGGCGGTCACTGCTAGCGGTGGTCTATGAGCCGTAAGTCGAGAGCCAAACCGCCCAGCCCATTTCGTCGTTTCAACTCATCGCCGGAGGTCATTCGGCTTGTGGTAATGATGTACGTCCGCTTCCCGCTGAGCCTTAGGAACGTCGAGGATCTGCTGTTCGAGCGCGGGATCGATATCTGCCACGAGACAGTGAGGTTCTGGTGGAATCGGTTCGGTCCGATGTTTGCGGCTGATATCAAACGGCAGCGGATCAACCGGATGAGAGGCTTCAGGCAGTGGCGCTGGCACCTCGATGAGATATTCGTAAAGACCAATGGAGAGACACATTACCTCTGGCGAGCGGTTGAACAAGAAGGAGCAGTGCTTGAGAGTTACGTCACCAAGAAACGTGACAAGACGGCCGCTCTCAGGTTAATGAAGAAAGCTCTGAAGAACCACGGGCGGATTGAGACAATTACCACTGGTGGCTTGCCTTCCTACAAAGCGGCCATGAGTGAGCTTGGAAACCTAGATCGGCAAGAGGTCGGTCGGTGGGCGAACAACCGGGTTGAGAACTCACACTTACCCTTCCGGCGAAGAGAACGCGTGATGCAGCGCTTTCGCGGAATGAAGTTTCTTCAAAAGTTCGCTTCCGTTCACGCCAACGTCCACAACCACTTCAACTCCGATCGCCACCTCATCGATAGACGAACCTACAAGACCACCCGCTCCGCTGCCCTAGCGAAGCGGCAATGACTTATGGCTTGACGAACGGCGAGGCTAGGGCGTCACTTGTCTAGCGGAGACGAGTTCGCGTTGGACTGACAGCACCTTTCGAACGCTGCATTGATCGCGAATTGAGTGAAGAGGATTGCGATTGAGAGACGAGAGCCGTTCCTTTGTATACTTTTGAACGGTCAATTTACCCAAAGTGGTGACCTAGATATGTTTGGATTGGAGCGGCGGTGGTGCTGTGCATACCCAAGAGTTGCCATGATCCCATCGCGTTTTGCCGATGACTCTGGCTACGTTCGGATAACTGCCTGGACGTAATCATTCAGCGTCTTGCGAAGCTCTTTTGCGCTTGATCCGACCCGTCCCCGGAAGATGTAACCTTGCCGTAAGTCAAACATCATTCTGGCGCGCGCGCGCGATGGGAAATCTGCGGGCAGCTTTCCTTCTTTGATCGCTCGGTCGAATCGCGCTGTCAGGCGCTTTTCGGTGTCGACAATTGATTGCTGTACGCGCTCTCTAACTCCCTCGACCTGGCCGATATTGGTTGACGCGCTGGAGGCGAGAAAGCAGCCTCTGGCACCGCTCTCATGCTCGGTCGCATAGCCGATGATTGCCTCGAAGAACTGTTTGACGGCTTGTTCGATATCCTCTTCGGTTTCGAACTTGATGATTGGCTCGCAATTCTCTGCGTCGGTGTAGCGGTCGATCGCCTTGAGGTAGAGTTCGCGTTTGTCGCCAAAGGCGGCGTAGAGGCTGGGGCCGGTGATCCCCATCGCCTGGGTCAGGTCGCGGATCGATGCGCCGTCATATCCTTTTTCCCAGAACACTGTGAGTGCCTCGGTCAGCGCCACTTCATAATCAAAGGTGCGCGGGCGACCGATTTTTTTTATATCGTTCATTATATAATCCTTGACGCACCAATTCTGTTAAATATATATCGATCAATATAGAAAGCAAGGAGCAAACAGATGACATCCGCCAAACTTGCGACCGATATGCCCTTTCCGCATATCACCGTACCACAACTGGGCGGGGGTACGCTTGATCTCGGCGCGCGGGCGGAAGGGTACGACTGGAAACTGGTCGTGGTTTATCGAGGCAAGCATTGTCCGTTGTGCACCCGCTATCTGCAGGAGCTGGAGCAGGCTCTGACCGAATTTCACGACATCGGTGTCGATGTGGCTACGGTCTCTGCCGATTCAGAAGAACGCGCCACCGCCCAGATCGCTGAGGTCAATCCCAGCTTTCCCGTTGGCTACGATCTTAGCATGGAACAGATGCGTGAGCTTGGTCTTTACATTTCCGGTGTGCGCAATGGTCAGGACGTTGAGCGGCCCTTTGCCGAACCGGGTCTGTTTGTGGTCAACGAAGAGGGCAAGCTGCAGATAATCGATATCTCCAATGCGCCGTTTGCCCGGCCTCCTATTGCATCAATGCTGATGGGCCTCAGATTCTACCGCGGATTGAAGGAGGAGTTTCCCGTCAACGGCTCGCAGGCTGCTCTGGAAGCGGCCTGAGGCGCAGCAGACGAAGGAATTCTGATGACTGACAATACCGACCTCGCGTCGGTCAGGCACGTTATCGATCGCCTGATCGGGCTGGCTGACAATTTCGATATGGCGGCGCTCGATCGCATCTACCACGACGACATAGAGGTTATCATGGTGGATGTTGATGGTCGGCCGCATATCTCCGACAAGCCTGCCTTCAAGGAGATTGTGCGCCGTAACCAGGAATCCAGCGCCGACGATCCCTCAATCCCCAATATTACAACGTATCATCATATTCAGGCCAATAGCGACAAGGCGTTGGTGCTGGTCAGCCGCAAGAATGGTCTGTCAGGCGCCGATCGCGAATTGCTGATCAGCATCGATCTCATCTTCGCCGATGCCCGCTGGCAAGTCATTCGTGAGGTGATTTTCGTGCGCCCTGATACTCTTAGTAGCGCCTGATTTTATACCTCCTGCCCCGAAAATCCACCCTCCCAAAAAGAAAAGGAACTTCCCCCGTGTCCCATAGTTTTTCCAAGCTTTTCGAACCGACAGAAATCGGCCGGCACGTTGCCAAAAATCGTATCTTCATGGCGCCAATGAGCCGTTATCGTGCACCAGACCGGGACATTCCCCCCGACCTAACCCAGACCTATTATCGCCAGCGCGCCGGTGCCGGCTTGATTGTTGCGGAATCGACCAAGATCAACGCCTGGGCTGGCGGCACCAACTGCCCCGGTATCTACGCCGACGAACAGGTTGATGCCTGGAAGAAAGTGACCGAGGGCGTGCACGCCGAAGGCGGTCTTATCTTCCTGCAACTATGGCATTCCGGCCGCGCCGCGCATCAATCGCTCATGCCGGAAGGTCAACATGTGTCAGCGCCTTCGGCTCTCGGCAGCCAGACCGAGGTGATGACGGCCAACGGCATGGAAGTTCCGACCGTGCCGCGCGCTCTGACACTTGAGCAGATTGTCGAGCTCAGGGCAGATTACGCGACAGCGAGCCGCAACGCGCTGAAGGCCGGCTTTGACGGCGTGGAAATTCACGCTGCAGGCGGCTTTCTCATCGACTCATTCCTGCAAGCGCCGACAAATCTGCGAAAAGACGATTATGGCGGCCCGCTTGAAAATCGCTTTCGTTTCCTGGGTGAAGTTCTCGATGACGCGACCGAAATCTGGGGCGCAGATCGGGTTGGCATCAAACTTTCGCCGACCAGCGATTACAACGATATGGGCGAAGGCGATGTTCTCGAGACCTTTACCTACGTGATAGAACAGCTCAACACCTACGGTCTCGCCTTTCTTGAAGTGAATGAAGAAATGCCAATGACCGAAGCTTCGGCAGGAAACCGCGCGATCTTAGACAGACTGCAAGCGTTGTGGACGGGCCCTTATATTGCCAATGGCAATTACGATGCCACGAGCGGCGACAAGCGTATCTTGGATGGCAAAGCCGATGCAATAACCTTTGGACGTCTGTTTATCGCCAACCCCGATCTTCCGGCGCGCTTCGCCAATGGTGGACTGTTTAACGAGCTTGATCCGCAAACCTTTTATGGTGGCGATCATCGCGGCTACACCGATTATCCGGTGCTGCAAAAGATATCGGACGTCGCAGCCTAGAACAGATGCGACAATACAATAGGGCCCGAGAGCGTACGCTCTCGGGCCTGTTTTGACGAAATTGTTACACGAGTGGCTTCAGAAGCTTATTCGGCCGCTTCGGCCTGCTCCATCTCATCCGATTCGAGCGCATCGCCGATCGCGACAACGCGAGGTTCGACCGAAGAATCCTCACCCACGATCTCTACCGAGGAACGCCGTTCCTTGTTGGCGACCAGGCGGAACACGTCCGGGCGCGAATAATGGCCTGAAGGATCGGCCGCCGCCTTGGCCAGGCTGATCATATCAAGATCAATATCGGCATAGAGGATGCCCTCTTCGGTTTCCGGCAGGGGCTCGGCCAGCGGGCTGCCGTCCGGCCCAAAAATGCGGGCGGTGCCGCCGCCGAGAGGAAGCAGTTCTTTCTTCAGATCGGTGTCGCAGATCATGTCCTGAATTTCAGGCGTGACTACCAACGATGCCGCCAGCACGAAGCATTGCCCTTCGGCTGCGTAGACCTGACTGACGGCGGTGTTCAGCTCTGGACCCAACGCATAGGCCTTTCCCGAATAAAGCGAAAAGCCGGGCCATGCGCCGACATGCACTTGTTCATTCTGCGAATACATCGCGAATTTGTTGAGCGGATTGAGGTGCTCCCAGCAGCACAGCGAACCGACCCGGCCAATCTCGGTATCGCGCACAAAGTAGTCGCTGCCATCGCCTTCGCCGAAGATGGTGCGCTCGGTGTGCGTGGCTTTGAGCTTGCGGCGCGCGGTGATGGTTTGCGACCATGGATCGATATGCAGCTGCGCGATGTACAGGCTGCCATCCTTGCGTTCGCTATAGCCGAGTACAACGTATATCTCACGATCTTTGGCGGCCTGCGCTATCTGCTGCACCTCAGGCCCATCGGCGGTCATACAATTGTTGAAATGACGCGGTACGAACTGCATGCCCATTGCCGGAGCGTCGAGCCAGGCCCACCACGGATAGCCAGGGATCCAGCATTCGGGGAAAGCGATCAGCTTGGCACCTTCGCCAGCCGCCTCTTCGATCAGGCGAATGGTCTTGGCAACGCCGGCTTGCATGTCGAAATATTCCGGCGCGGCCTGGACACAGGCGGTCTTGTACGCGGTGATCGTCATGATGCGCATCCTCTCACACTAAGCTGCACTATTTCTCGCTCTTTCGTTTAGCAGCGACGATACCGTCGCTTTGTTTCAGCGGGTCATAGCTTTTGCCTCTGGCGGCATCGACAGCGTTTCGCAGTGACATTTGACCACAATGCAGTCATACAAAAAGTATGGAGAGCGCTGTTTCTGTCATTTCAACGGACTCTGTTCCGGTCTCGCATCGTTTGCCCTATTGGCGCGATCTCGTGTGCGATGTGTTCGTAGAATTGAGCTGCGAAACGGCGAAACAGCGCGGATTTTACGGACAGATAGAAGATCGTCAGTTTGTCGATCTGCAATGTTCGCATGTGAAGTCGACCGCGCATCACGTCCGCCGCGATACGACTCGCATCGCCCGCAGTTCGGCCGATCACTTTCTGGTCAGCCTGCAGGTGAAAGGGCTCGCGCGGCTGCTGCAAGATGGCCGCGAGGCATTGCTGCAACCCGGCGATTTTGCCCTCTATGATGTGACGCGCCCCTATGAGTTGATCTTCAACGACGAGTTCGAGCAACTGGTCTTGCAGGTGCCGCGCGAGCAGATTGGCACACGTTTGTTCGATATCGACAATCTGACTGCGGTTGGCGTTTCGGGCAAGGCTGGCACGGGCCGGCTGGCCTCGATGCTGATCGCGCAAACGGTGGATCAATTGCCTTATCTTGACGAAGCCAGTCTGCGGCAGGTGCAAGCGAGCACGCTCGATCTTATGGCGAGTGCGCTGGCCAACCAAACCGATCAGCGCTCGGAAATTGTTTCCGAAGGGCAAGAGCTGACCATTCGCCGGATATTACAGTATATTGAAGACCGGCTTGGTGACCCCTCGCTGACTTGCGAGAAAGTGGCGCTGGAAAATGGAATATCCGAACGTTATCTGCGCAAGCTGTTTCAATCCAAAGGGCATGGCGTGGCTGAATGGATCTGGCAGCGTCGGCTGGAAAAGGCGAAGCAGGATTTGCAGGATCCGCTGATGGGGCATCGTTCGGTTACCTCAATCGCCTATGATTGGGGATTCAAGGACACCGCGCATTTCAGCCGGGCATTCAAGAAGCGCTTTGACCACACGCCGCGCGCCGCGCGCAAACTGAGTATTTCCGGCGAACAGAACTGCTTGCGCTCTAACTGAAGCGAGGCTCGTTGCGAGACCTTTCTGAGCGCAGTCCAGCCTTCATTTCTCAACATCTTGTTATGAATTGATCGCAGCGGCGGCTTATTCCGTTTGGGACAATTGGTCGTACCTCTGGGTCCAATATCTCTCCTCAACGCCATTCTAACACCGCAAAATGTCAAGTCATGTCGAATGGCAAGGGCGATATTGAGGGAGTCAAAAATGGCGCGTCGGGATAAAATTGTCAAAAAACAAATCTTTATCTGTGGAGCAAGTCTTGCCGCAATAGCGATGGCTTCTCAACCGGCGCTTGCGCAAGAGGCGGATAGCAATGTCGCTGAGACCGCAGAGGAAGAGCAGGGCGGTCTTAATGTCATTGTTGTGACCGCGCAAAAACGCGCCGAAGGGTTGCAGGACACACCGATTGCAATCACTGCGGTTTCGGGCGAGGCATTGCAGGCGCAGGGCGCCGAAAATATATCCAACCTGCAGGCGGTTACGCCCAATCTGGTGTTCGACACAACAGCCCCGGTCTCAGGGGTTTCATCCGGCGCGATCGTTTTCATTCGCGGTATCGGCCAAACTGATTTTCAGCTGACGACCGATCCTGGTGTCGGCACATATGTTGACGGCGTTTATATCTCGCGCTCGGTTGGCGGCGTGCTCGACGTGCTCGATCTTGAGCGGGTCGAGGTTCTGCGCGGTCCGCAGGGCACTTTGTTCGGACGCAACACGATTGGCGGCGCGATCAGCCTGGTTTCAAAGCGCCCGGCTGACAGCTTCAGCCTGCGCGCCGAAGCGACAGCGGCGAGCCGCAATGGGTATTCAGGCTTGCTGGCGGTGGATGCGCCCTTTGCCGATACCGTGCGGTCAAAATTCGTTGTGTCCTACAAGACGCAGGATGGTTTCGTGGATGGTCTGCTCGATGATCGGCAGTTGGGCGATACTGATCGGTTCTCTATCCGAGGCACGATCGAAGCTGATTTGACCCCCGATCTGCTTGCCACTGTATCGGCAGATTACACCAGTATTAATGAGCAGAATGCGGGCAGCAAGCTGGTGGGTATCTCAATTGCGGCGCCCGGTTCCCCGACCCGCACCGATTTCCGCTTTGATCGCGCAACCGGTACGGTTGTGACTGAGGAATTCGCCATCCCGCCGGGTGCGCCAACGCTTACCTTCCTGCAGAATGTCGGGCCGACCGGCGTGTTCGATGCCAGTTTCATCACCCCTGACCTCGATACGACTTTTGCCACCGGTCCTAACGGCACCAATCTCGACATCTGGGGTACCTCGTTGACCTTGGCTCTCAACCTTGGCTTTGGTGAGCTGAAATCGATCACTGCCTATCGTGAGACCACTGGTTCATTCGCGCGTGATGCCGACGGTTCTCCGCTGGAAGTAACCCATACCGACAATTTTGACTACGATCAGAGCCAGTTCAGTCAGGAATTGCAACTTACTGGAGAGGCATTTGAGGAGCGACTAAAATTCGCCGTCGGTGCGTATTATTTCGACGAAAATGGCAATGACAATCTGACCGTCACGCTGCCAATCTTGTTCGGCAACGTGAATAACTTTGCGACGGTTGAGAACAAGAGTTACGCAGCATACGCACAGGGCACCTTTAGCCTGACGGATTATCTCTCGATCACCGGCGGGGTTCGCTACACCAGGGACGAAAAGACCTACACCGTTCCGGAGAATGGAGGCGCAATTCTGAACGGCCCGGCGGAAGTGTTCGGCCCGGTTGGCACTTTTACTCCATTTTTCCCTGCTGGCACGTCGGAAGTCGACTTCGACGATGTCTCGTTCAAAGGCGTGATCGACTATCAACTCGACGATGGCACTTTGATTTATGTGAGCTATTCCGAGGGCTTTAAGAGCGGAGGGTTCAACACCCGTTATCTGGTCCCGGTTCCGGCCCCCGTCTCATTCGATCCAGAGCAGCTGGTCACCTATGAAGGCGGCATCAAGTGGGAAGGCCTGGAGCGCCGCTTGCGGCTCAACGGAGCGGTATTCTTCTCTGACTACTCGGATATTCAACTGGTGCTATTCCAGAACGGTGCGCCGCTGACCGTCAATGCTGCTTCGGCAGACATCTTTGGGGTCGAATTTGAGGCAACCGCGCTACCGGTTGATAGTCTCGAGCTTGGTTTGGGGTTGGGTTACACTGATGCCGAATATAGCAGTGTGGCACCGTTGGACCCGCTAGTTTCACCAGAATTACAGGTGTTGGAAACCAATGCGTTGCCAAACACGCCGGAATGGTCGCTCAGCGCTTACGCCGCGCACACACTCGACGTGACTGAAAGGGCCGAAGTGCGCACGCGGGTCGATTGGAGCTACACCAGTCGGATAGAGAACGACGCGCAGAACTCGCGCTTTCTAACGCAGCCTGGTGTCCATCTTATCAACGGTTCGATCGGGCTGCACGTTCCCGACACTGGGCTTTCGACCACGGCTTTCGTCAAGAACCTGACCAATCGGCGCTACATCGTGAGCGGCGACTCCAATTTCGGGATCGGTTTTCACGAAGCCAACTTCAACGAACCGCGCGAATGGGGTGTTACCCTTCGCTACGAATACTGAAACTGAAGGAGCGCCAATATGGCCAAGCCGTTCGCATCTTCCACCGATCTGGCGGAAAAAACCGAGACGCTCGAAGTTCTGGATGATGGGGTTTACGCACTCACGGCAGAGGGTGATCCCAATGTCGGAGCGGTTGAAGGCGAGGATTTCCTCGTCTGCATTGAAGCCCGTGCAACACCCGCTGCGGCGCGTGACTGGCTGTCAAAATTGCGCGAGCATACCGATAAGCCGATCAAATATCTTATCCTCACGCACTATCACGCGGTACGCGTGCTTGGCGCGAGCGCTTTTGACGCGGAAAATATTATCACCTCTGACACGACGCTCAAGCTTATCAATGAGCGCGGCAAGAAAGATTGGGACAGTGAGTTTGGGCGGATGCCGAGGCTGTTCAAACAACCGGAAGAAATTCCGGGTCTGACGTTCCCGACCGAAACTTTTGCCGATCATATGTCGATTGAGCTTGGCGGTGATCGCGGTCGATTGGACCTGCAATTTTGTGGGCGCGGGCACACGGCGGGCGACATCGCGGTTTGGCATGACAAGTCGAAAACACTGTTCGCAGGCGATCTGGTTGAAGCGCAGGCTGCGCTCTATACCGGCGATGCATTCCACATGGATTGGTCTTCGGACACGCTCGATCGTGTCAAAGCGTTCGGAGCGGAGAAGCTGGTTGGCGGACGCGGTGCAGTTGCGATGGGTCAGGCCGATTGTGAGGCGGCAATTGAGCAGACGCGATCATTTCTGACCGGAATGATCGCGCATGTCGGCGCGGTGCATAAACGCGGTGGCACATTGAAAGAGGCATTTGAGGCCACGCATACAGCGCTGGAGCCAAAATTCGGCGCTTGGCCGATCTTTGAACATTGTCTGCCCTTTAATGTTCAGCGCCTGTGGGATGAATTCGACGGGATCGACTGGCCGCGCATTTGGACGATGGAGCGCGACCGCGAAGTTTGGGCGCAATTGCAAGACTAAACGAGAGGCGTCTGATATGGCTCATTTACGTCCGCTGGAAAATTCCGAGATCGCTGATGAGGAAATCCTCGCGCGGTTCGAACATTACGCACAAACACGTGGCTTCACGCCAAATTCCATCCGCACCATGGCGCGGCGCCCTGCGGTGGTTAAAGCGTTCATGGCGCTCAATCAGGCGATCTTGTATGAAGGCAGTGTTTCCGAACAGCTCAAGATGCTCATTAGCCTTGCCTGCTCATTTTCAGCAGGATGCCTTTATTGCCAATCGCATATGACCAATCTGGCACACATCTATGACGCTCCGAGTGACAAGATCGGCGCGCTGCTTGATTTCGAGGATTCGGAACTGTTCAGCGATGCCGAAAAGGCTGCTCTCAATGTTGCTTTCAAAGGCGGCGCGGTTCCCAATCAGGCGCGCCAGGAGGATTTCGATCTGCTCGCAGAGCACTTTACCGAAGGTGAGGTGGTGGAGATTGTCGCGTCGATCGCTCTGTTCGGGTTCCTCAATCGCTGGAACGATACGATGGCGACTACGCTCGAACCACTCCCCGCTGGCCGCGCGAGCGATCTGATCGGCGCGATTGGCTGGCAGGCCGGCAAGCACGGATAGGGGGCGGCCTTGGTTCAGTCCGCTCCCATCCCAGCACACAAACAACTGGATGTTTTTCCTCTGCCGCGAAGCGCGCAAGGAAAAGTGGATGTGTTGATCGTCGGGGGTGGCCCGGTGGGGCTGACCCTGGCGCTCGACCTTGCTCAAAGGGGCCGCCAAGTCGTGGTGGTCTCGCGCTTCGACTTTATTCCTGCTGGATCAAAAGCCATCTGTTTTGCGAAACGATCGCTCGATATCTTGGATCGGCTGGGCGTCGGACAGCGGATGATCGATAAGGGCGTTATCTGGAATGTCGGCAAGGTGTTCCAGGGCGCGAGCGAAGACCCGCTTTATCAATTCGACATGATGCCGGTCAAAGGACAGAAGAATCCGGGCTTCATCAATCTGCAGCAATATTATGTTGAAGAATATCTGATCGATGCGCTGGCTGAGTTTCCCAATGTCGAGCTTCGCTGGGGCCATAATGTGGTCGCGCTGGAACAATTGGAAGACGACGCCAGGCTGGAGATTGAAACCTGCGAGGGTCGTTACACCGCCGAGGCGTGCTGGGTGGTTGCCTGCGATGGCAGCAAATCGCCGGTCCGCAACATGCTGGGGCTCGAATTTGAAGGGCGGGTATTCGAAGACAACTTTCTTATCGCAGATGTGAAATTCTCCGAAGAGCGGCCATCTGAACGCTGGTTCTGGTTTGACCCTCCATTTAATGGGGCGGGCTCGGCGCTGTTACACAAACAGCCTGATGATATCTGGCGGCTCGACTTTCAGCTCGGCTGGGACATTGATCGCGATGCCGCCGTCAAACCCGAAAATGTCGAACCTTATGTTCGCGGTATGATCGGCGAAAACATCGAATTCGCTGAGGAATGGTACAGCGTCTACACTTTCCAATGCCGCCGGATGCGTCACTTTGTCCATGACCGGGTGATCTTTGCGGGCGATAGCGCCCATCTCGTTTCTCCGTTCGGCGCGCGGGGTTGTAATGGCGGAATTGCCGATGCCGACAATTTGGCTTGGAAGCTTGATCTTGTGATGCGCGGTGAAGCGGATGTAGGCCTGATCGATAGCTACAATTACGAAGCGATCATCACCGCCGATGAGAACATCCTCAATTCGACCCGCTCGACCGATTTCATGACGCCTAAAAGCAAGGTCAGCGCGGCGTTTCGGGATGCGGTGCTTGAGTTGGCGGCTGACTTTGATTTTGCGCGCCCCTTCGTCAATAGCGGGCGGCTATCGACCCCGGTGGCCTATCCTAACAGCCTGTTGAACACGCCCGATGTTGATGATTGGTCGGGCGGCGGTGTCGCGCCGGGCCATCCGGCTTTGGATGCAGCGCTGGGTGAAGGCTGGCTGCTCGATCATCTGGGCGGCGAGTTTGTGCTGATTGGCAATGGTTGTGAGCTTGCGATCGGTGATCTCAAAGTGATCGATCTTGCTGTGCTAGGCGACGATGGTAGCGCGGCTGCACGCTATTCTATGCCAAAGGGAGCAGCCTATCTGATGCGCCCGGATCAATATGTCGCAGCACGCTGGCATCGGCCGGATGAGCAGGCGATCAATGCGGCGCTACTTAGAGCAAAAGGAGCGGGCCAGCATGGCACAGCTTAATCTCAAGCTTGGTATCTCAAGGCCCGATGATCTGTATCAACAGATCATCGGCATGCATCAGGGCCTGAGCGACGAAGCGAGTACGAAGCTCAACGCCAAGCTGATCTTGTTGCTGATCAACCATATTGGTGACCCTCAAGTGGTAGCGGAAGCGATCTCCATTGCTGCGTGTGACAAACGAGGAGCGAAGATATGACTGAGATTACCAATCCGCCAATTCTGGCGGGCGTTCATCACGTTGCCTATCGCTGCAAGGACGCCAAGGAAACAGTTGAGTGGTACGAGCGCATGCTTGGGATGGAATATACCAGTGCGTTTGCTGAAGATCGGGTGCCGTCAACCGGTGAACACGATCCTTATATGCACGTATTCCTTGATGCTGGAAATGGCAATGTTCTGGCGTTTTTCGAACTGCCGACTAAGCTCGAGATGGGGCGCGATGGGAATACCCCAGAGTGGGTTCAGCATCTCGCGTTTAAGGTTGCCGACGAGGTGGCGCTGATCGACGCCAAAGCTCATCTCGAAAGCGAGGGCGCGGATGTGCTCGGCCCAACGCATCACGGCATCTTCAAATCGATCTATTTCTTCGATCCCAATGGCCATCGGATCGAGCTTGCCGCCGATATTGGCACTGGGGAGCAGTATGCCGAGTTGAAGCGGGTCGCTGTGCCTATGCTCGATGAGTGGAGCGAAACAAAACGCGCGCCGCAACACGCCGCGTGGTTGCATGAGCTGGCGCGGGGGGAGCATAGTTCATGAAACTTGCGACCATTAAGAACGGAACCAGAGATGGGCGCCTCGCGGTCGTCTCACGGAATCTGACCCGCTATTGCCTTGCTGAAAACATAGCGTCGACTCTACAGTCAGCCCTTGATGATTGGGCGGATGTCGCTCCCAATCTTGAGGCGTTATATCGCGGTGTTGAGGATGGCGAGGTCACGTGCAAACCCTTTGATGAGAGCAAGGTCCACTCGCCTCTACCCAGAGCGTATCAATGGGCGGATGGCAGCGCCTATATCAATCACGTCGAGCTTGTGCGCAGAGCGCGGAACGCCGAAGTGCCCGATAGTTTCTATACCGATCCACTTATGTACCAAGGCGGCAGCGACGCCTTTATTGACCCGCATCAGGATATTCCATTGGGCGACCCTTCATGGGGCTGCGATATGGAGGGTGAAGTCGCTGTCATTACTGATGATGTGCCGATGGGGGTCTCCGTCGAAGCTGCGGCCACACACATCAAGCTGATCATGCTCGTCAATGACGCGAGCTTGCGTGGGCTGATCCCAGACGAATTGGCCAAGGGCTTTGGTTTCTTTCAGTCAAAACCACCCACCGCGTTCTCGCCAGTCTGCGTGACCCCAGATGAACTGGGCGATGCGTGGCGGGACAACCTCATCCATCTGCCCTTGATGGTTGATTTAAACGGACGTCCGTTTGGCCGAGCTAACGCTGGCGTCGACGCCACTTTCAGTTTGGCACATCTTGTCGCTCATGCCGCCAAGACTCGCCCCCTCTGTGCCGGTTCGATCATCGGCTCGGGCACGGTTTCGAACAAGGATGCGGAAGGCGGACCGGGCAGACCGTGCAGCGATGGCGGTCTTGGTTATAGCTGCATTGCCGAAGTTCGGATGATCGAGAGCATCTGCAAGGGCGAGCCTTCAACCCGCTTTATGCAGGCGGGTGACAGCCTAAGAATCGAAATGCGCGACGCGAACGACCAATCGATCTTTGGCGCAATCGAGCAAGCGGTCGTGGCGCACTGAAGAGGAGAGCAACCATGCCTGATCCCAACGACTTTTACAGCGATAGCCAGCGGCGGTTTCAGAAAGAGCATGACAGCCTTAACCTCGCCAATGCGGTGGTTGCCGCGATTGTTTCGGACGAAATTCAGGAAAAGCAGATTCCCTTCATTGAAAGCCGGGATTTCTTTTTTCTATCGACGGTCAATGGCGAAGGCGAGCCCACGGTTTCGCACAAAGGTGGCCCGGTTGGGGTGGTGCAGGTGCTCAGCCCGACCCGGCTGATCTTTCCCAATTATGATGGCAACGGTATGTTCTATTCGATGGGCAACACCGCTGAAACCGGCAAGGTTGGCCTGTTGTTCATCGATTTCGAAACCCCCAACCGGTTGCGGCTGCAGGGCAACGCTTCGATCAGCAAAGATCCCGAATTGCTCGCGCGCTTTGCGGGGGCGAATATGGTTGTCGATGTCGAGGTGACTTCGGTGTTCGTCAATTGCGCGCGCTATATTCACAAGCATGAGCGCATTCAGACGTCCAAATATGTGCCCGATGAGCATGGCGAGCAGCCCTTTCCGGCGTGGAAACGGATCGACCAGCTTCAGCCGGCTTTGCCAAAAAAGGATCAGGGGCGGGCCGATCATGAAGGTGGGACAATCACCGATGAACAATATGAAGAGCGCCTTATGAAGGGGACCTCTTAGCCTTGCTTCACCGCTGCCTAACGAGTGAGGGCGCTGATTGTTGTCAATCGGTCAGCGAAGCTACGGCCCGATCGAAAGTGTCGATATCGCCAAGCACGTTTGCGGCGATCATCGCACCTTCGAGCAAAGCCAGCGTCTGAATGGCTTTTTGCTTGGCTGCGACGG
The DNA here is from genome assembly GCA_038746055.1 of Pseudomonadota bacterium. Taxonomy (GTDB): domain Bacteria; phylum Pseudomonadota; class Alphaproteobacteria; order Sphingomonadales; family Sphingomonadaceae; genus Erythrobacter. The sequence goes on along the minus strand of JBCDKX010000052.1, from coordinate 1,886 downwards.
AATCGAGCGTGCGGCCATAGGCCTCGCTCAGCCAGGCAATATTGCGCTTGAAGAACTTTTTTGTCTCAGCCCGGTGTTGTCAGACTAACGGGGCTTGCTAAAGTGACTTTACTGTCAGTCTTGCTCTCGTCTCTGGTTGCGTCCCAGAAAACTTAGTCTTTTGCCAAAATTCAGCCGGCAAAAGGCCCAGGAAGATCGACTAAATCCGCGAATCCCCGCTAGTCTGACAACACCGGCTGCGATACACTGCAGTCGGTGCCCTTTCATAAGGTCCGATTGTGGGTCGCTTGCGGAAAGGCCGCTTCCTGATCTGCTGAGGAGAAAAGCAGACATTCGGAAATCGGTCCGGTTTCAGTAACCGCTGAAGTCGTATTCTGGGGGTGAAAGCGGACTATGCCTTTCTTGCATTCTCGGCAGACGCTAGGCAGATTATGCAAACCCTTGAGATTAAGCCTTCATCCGGTTCCCACATTGCACACATTAGCTCCGTTCAAAGAGAAGAGGCTTTCGGATGAAATTACCGAGCATTCGCTCGCGCTTGAAACGGGCAATCTGACGCATCTCAGAGACGTGTTCGTCCAAATAGTGTGATTTAGTGTTGTGCCGTTTGAGTTTTGCCTAGGCCTGCTTGTGGTTGCGATATTGTCTATGGTCACCGTGGCTGCAAGCCCCTTTGTGCGGACGAGATGTTATCATGGATAGGGGGTCAGCTAAGTGGATCAGTGAAGCAGACCGGTTTTCCAATTAGTTCGTAAGCCCGGAGGAGGGCAAATAGCGATACCGCAAGAGCATACGAGCGCGTTTGGCACGCTGTCCGAGGGTTCAATCCTCTCGATTGATGAAGTGGGTTTTGATCGGAAAAAGTGATTGGTTGGGAGCGCCGTTGTGGGGCGAAACCCCTCTATGATCGGGCGTGTTTTTCGAAAGAAATTGGTCAATTGGGTATGCAGGCTAGAATGTTGATGTGGTAATTTAAGTGTATGAGATGACTATTGTGGAAAAGGCTCTCCCAGCAATTCGAACCGGCTTATTGCTTCTCCATGACGAAAAACACTATCAGAAGGTACTGAAAAGCGTTGTAACGCAGCCAAATCCATCGGTTCGGAATCCTCGCTACAAACTAGGTAGTCAGAGATTTTTCCATCACGTTCAACCAAGTAACCAGTCTTGTAAGTCATAATTCGATGGCGATTCGAATCGTCCCAGGCCCAGCCAGACTCGTAAAATAGACTGTGTCGGTCTTCTCCAATATCGAAATAGGCGTGAAATTTACCATTTGGTGAATAATTTACTTCGCCTTCATACCTGACTTGCTCGTCGATAGAAAAGATAACTGTGTCGAGAGCATCGCTAACACCGTGCATTTCCAAAACACCGCGATCAGTCGCACATTGGAGAATTGTGCTCGTTGCTGTGTTGTCTAGAGCCTGTGGCTCAAGAGTTCCATTGCAACCGATCAAACTCAGTCCAAGAAAAATGAACGGACAGAACCTAATACTAAGGTACCCCCAAGGCCGTTAGCGCTGACTGATATCCATTCCAGCGTTCTTGATAATGTAGCCCCGCATTTACTTGCGCTGACACTCTGGAATCATAAGTCGACCTGGTTAACCGGACTCCCGTGTTGCCGGTAACACGATTGGAAAAGTATCGTACAGCAGATAGCGCCTGATTTCTAGTAGAGCTATTCACATCGGCGGGATTGCTCCCGAATCCGACAAGTGTGTAGTTGGAACGGCCTGTCACCTGGATAAGCCCTCGCCCTCGGTAGAGATAGCCGTCTCCTGATGCACGGTTCCCGTTACCATTTTTGCCTGCATAGATAGTATTGGCAAAGTTGATTTGATCTTGTCGAGAGAAATTGCCTCGCAGATTGTTGATCTGAG
>JBCDKX010000051.1:0-16632 GCA_038746055.1 Pseudomonadota bacterium | reverse complement strand
GGCACGATGTCCTGCCGTTATCCTGGGTGGCTCGACTGACGCAGGGCTGGAATCCACCATTGTTGCGCTGCGTGACAAGAGCCAGTGGTCCCTGCTGCGACCTGGACCGGTCACCAAAGAGGCACTGGAGGAGATTTTGGGGGCGGAAACGGCGTTAGCAAAAACAAGGATTGAAGCCCCCGGTCAGATGGCGCGACATTACTCTCCAGGTAAGCCGTTGAGACCTAATGCGACAGAAGTTGCGCAAGACGAGTTTTGGATTGGCTTTGGGTCTTTCGCTGGTGATTGCAATCTGAGCGAGAGCGGCGACCTCGAAATGGCTGCCGCAGAGCTGTACGAGTGTCTTCATCGCGCCGCTGCATCACCAAAGCCGTGCATTGCTGTCGCGCCAATTCCAAAGATAGGCATCGGTCGTGCGATCAACGACCGGTTAAAGCGAGCTGCGACCCAATAAGTCCACCCTACAGCTTAGCGCGGTTCAACCGGAATTTGTGGCAATAGATCCTCGATTTCCTCACGGGTTTCTTCTGCGTCTCTGCAAGCGCCGCGGTCACCATCAGCGCAGTCTTCGCTTTCCTGGCGATATTGCCGCTCAAGCCGAGCGAGGCGCGCCTCGCGACGACGGATTTCTCGCCCGCGGTTCTCATCTGCTTCTGATTGGCTGGTGGTGGCAAGGTCGGCCGCTTTGCTGGCAACCCGCACCGGCGCAGTGGCGACATTGGCAGCGGTTCTGACAAGGCAACCCGAAAGTGTGAGCGAACAGGTCGCCAGGGCTAGAGCGAGAGCAGGGGTGATACGCATGGCGGTGACTCTGCGCCGCTCATTGCGCGAATGCAAGTTAGGGACTACCTCAATTTGCCTCTGCCCATCGCTCGATAAGGGCAAATCATCCCGAGCAGCGCAGCGAGCCCGAGCCCATGGCGTTTTCGGTGCATGTGGCGCTGCCGCTGACAATCACACTGCCGGATCCCATGATATCAGCATCGACTGCACCATCGGATTGGAATCTGACACTGCCGGAGCCAGCGAGCGTTACATCTGCATCATCGGCCTTTAGAGCTGATAGATTGGCGCCACCCGAACCTGCGAGATTGAGTTCGAGGCGCTCAGCACCGCCGGAAGCGGACACACTGCCCGAGCCTCCGAGGTTAATTTCGAGAGTGCTTGCAGTGAGGGTACCAAACTTGGCGCTGCCAGAACCACCGATATTGATATCCAGCGAGTTCAACTCTGTGTCGCCACCGGTGAAACTACCCGAGCCCAGCACGGAAACCTGAGCATCATCTGCGAGACCTTGTGCCTCTATATTGCCGCTGCCCGTGATCACGACTTCGGTCGGCGCCGGCATGGTGATGCGAATAGTGGCCTGGTCGCTTTCATCCCAGAAATCCTCTTCGCGGGTAACGCCGATAGTGTTATCGTCGAGCACAAAACGCACCGCGGCTATGGCGTCGTCGCTTCCTTCGACATCAATGCTGAGCGTTTCGCCTTCGGTGAGAATGACATTATCGGAAGCCGCTAGGACAAGTTCCACCGGAGCTGTGCCGCCCAAATCAAGGTCCGAAAGGGGCACACCCTTTTCGCCATTGATCGTCACATCCATATCAAAGCAGCCCGTAAGGCCAAGCGCCAAGGGAAGTACGAACAGCGCAGGAGCAGGATTGCGGAACAAAAACGACATGAGAACTCTCCACCAGAAACTATGCGTATTACTTATGTAATACACCATGACTGAGTGCGCAAGCCTTGCCACAGTTATGGTGCAACGAAAAAGGGCTGCCCTCTCGGGCAACCCTTTCAAACTTATTATGATTGCGAAGCGGGATCAGTCCTCTTCGGCATTCTCGTAATACTGCGGTGCGTGTTCGCGCAAAACTTCGAGAATTTTCTCAAGCGCGGTCGCCTCGTCCGTTTCTTCCATTGCAGCAAGCTCTCGTGCGAGGCGGCTGGAAGCAGCTTCAAAAATCTGCCGTTCTGAGTAACTCTGTTCTGGCTGATCGTCCGGACGGAAAAGGTCGCGGGTAACTTCGGCGATGAGGACGATTTCGCCCGAATTGATTTTCGCCTCATATTCTTGCGCGCGGCGTGACCACATGGTGCGCTTGACCTTGGGTTTGCCCTTCAGAGTTTCCATCGCTTCCTTGAGAGTCTTATCTGAAGAGAGCTTGCGCATGCCGATCGATTCAACCTTATTGATCGGCACCCGCAGCGTCATCCGTTCCTTTTCAAACCGAAGCACATAAAGCTCGAGCTGCATGCCAGCGATTTCCTCATTCTGCAGCTCGATGACACGGCCAACGCCGTGCTTGGGGTAAACAACATAATCGCCAACAGTGAAGGCGGGCGCATTGCTTGCCATGCGAATTCCTTTCTCGTGGCCTCCAGCGGTAACCTAACCGACAAAAATCTAGCTGAAACGTTCCGCATAGCGATCACACCTCTAGTGAAGTGAAAGCCGGGCAGAACCCCTCACAAATTGTGGTTGCTGGTACTTGGCCTTTCTGATTCTAACTGCCGAGGTTGGGACCGACCAACCCGGTTGATATCTCATATAGCACATTCGCAACAAAATTGCGAGTCGCGGTCATCCCAGTCCAGAAATGGGTCGAATAATGATACAAAGGGTCGACAGTTAATCGCCCTCGCCCGGTGCCTCGCTGAAGTATTTTTCGAACTTGCCGGGTTCCCCATCCTTTTCGTCAGCGCCGTCCATCGGGTCTTTCTGGCTGGTCAGATTGGGCCACTCAGGCGAGTACTTGCTTGCAAGTTCGATCCATTTCTCCAATCCCTCTTCGGTATCTGGAAGGATTGCTTCGGCAGGGCATTCGGGTTCGCAAACGCCGCAATCGATACACTCATCCGGATTGATGATGAGCATGTTCTCGCCCTCATAGAAGCAGTCGACCGGACATACTTCCACGCAATCGGTGTATTTGCACGCTATGCAGTTATCCGTGACGACATAGGTCATTAAGCGGCTTTCACACAGAACAAGTAAGGCCAAGCGGGCCAGTGAATCGGTCGCAGGCTGCTAATGGCAATAAGCATTATCGGTCAAGCACTCGGTAGCACGCCTTGGCATAAACAGACGAACTGCGCCGTTTTGGTAAAGATAGCACTTCGATCACCTGAACTTCATTGCCGACAATAAGCGTCAGCACATCTCCAATAGCTATCATCTCGCTCGCGCGCTGCACATGTTTCCTATTGCAGCGCAAAGATCGACCTTCAATCATCCCCCTCGCAGCAGAGCGAGTTCGGGCGAAGCGAAGGTATACCAGCAGCCTGTCAAGCCTCAGGGTTTCCTTCGCATTAGGTTGATCACCCATTGTCCAGAAGGTCCGCCAGCTTGTCGAACGCCCCTCCAGCTCTTGCAGGTCCGAAATCAGGCTGTGGTCGTTTCGGTTTACCGCCACGCCGGTTGGGCTTGGCATTATGGAGCCCCTCCTTGCCCTTGGCCTTGTGCTTATGCCCGTTCTTGTTCGGTCTTTTCCCTTTGCGGAACTGTTTGCGGGAATCTGACTGCTGGTCGCGCGGCCGGCGCGGCCGCCAGGTCCAGCTGTCGGGCAAAACCGGGCCGTGGACACCTTCTGCAAGAGGTTTTGCACGCTGAACCCTGAAACCGGCGCTGCCTAGAAGGCGACGGGCATTCTCTTCCTCAAGACCAATCGAAACTGGAAGCGAAAGATCGAGTTGGAACGGTGCGTGACGTGGCTTGGGCGCTCTCGTTATGGCAGTCTTGGTTGCGGGCCTTACCTCGACATCCGCAGCCTGCTCCTGGGTGACTTCGGGTGTTACCGGCGTGACGGGATCACGTTTTTCGCCAGCCTTTGCGCGAGTATCAAAAGCCGCGCGCAGGATCTTTTCCGCAAGATCGACTCTGATCATTTGAGTGCCAGCGAGCCTGTAGCCGGTGGGTATGGTCTTGCCATCGCCGAGCACGGGTAGCATCGCATCCTGCAAAGGTCGCTTGTCTAGGCCTAGCGCGTGCAGCAACTGCCGGGGTGCAGGCTTAAGAAGATCTCGTGCAAAGATATCAAGCGCACCAAACGTCACACCAAGCTTGCGCAGAAAGGGTCGCATCTCCTTAGGCAAATGCTCAAGGCCTGCCCTTTCCCGGGCAACTACGCCGCGCGCGTCAATCAACGTGACAAGGAGCGCGCGTGCTTGGCTGCCAGCACTTGGATCACGAGCTGCCTCTGAGAGCTTGCGAAGCGGTTCAAGCGGGACGAGTTTGTCAGCAAGCCAGGTCTGCAACCCGACTTCCAACTTCTCGCGAGATGCGTCCGGCAATGCTGAAATCTCGCGCGGAAACGCCAGCCGCGCTTCGCCAAAATCATCGGGAATCGTGATCTTGGCAAGTTCGCGGCCCTGCCATTGTATGGCGCCGCCTGCGATAACCAGATCATCTAGACCGGCCGCTAACAATTGTTCAGCGCGCTGCGATAAGATACCGGGCAGTGCCTTTTCACCAGCCGCCAGTAGCATCTTGCGATCAGCGAGGCCCGCGTCAGCATCAACAGAAAAGCGGAAGCTATCGAGCCGTCCAATGGTCTCGCCCTCGACGCTAACCCGTCCATCGGGCTCCAGCGTAACCGGAAGGGCGGCACCATCTTGTCCGAGCGATTTCATCAAAATTGTCGTCCTTCGATTTACAAAGCGTTCTGTCAGCCGAGCATGGAGCGCATCGGATAATCGCGCTTCGACGCCCCTTGCACGCGCTGCCATTTCGTCGCGTGCAAGCACCCAATCAGGCCGCTGGCAGATATAGGCCCAGGATCGGATCGCGGCTATCCTTCCCTGCAAAGTATCGATGTCGCCGCCCGTGCGATCTAGCTCAGCGATGCGTGCAGCAACAAAATCCGCGCCCAGATACCCTTCGCACAGATCTTGCCATAGCCGAGCGACAAAGCGTGCATGCGGGTCTACGCCAAGCTGCCGGAAATCGGGGAGCGAGCAGGCCTCCCAGAATCGGCGAACACTGCCATGACCTTCGATCGTGCCGGCGATCTCTTCACCTGCAAGCCGCTTGAGTACTGCCAGGTCAATCGCTTCTGGCGCAGGCTTGAGCACCTCATTTTGCGGCTTTGCCTCAAGATCGCCGATTAGGACCGAAAGCGAATCAAAACGCGGTTCGGCTTCGCGCCAATAGAGTTTGGTCAATGGCGGAAACTGATGTTCCTCGATCGCATAAACCTCTTCCTCGGCAAATTCGATTGGTGCACCAGAGCGACTGCCTCCACCCGAGAGGACACCAAAGCTTCCATCTGTCTGGTGCCGCCCTGCCCGCCCGGCAATCTGCGCCATTTCCGAAGCGGTCAGCCGCCGCTTGCGCTTCCCATCAAACTTGGTGAGTGCGGCAAAGGCAACATGATGCAGGTCAAGATTAAGCCCCATGCCGATGGCATCGGTGGCAACGATGTAATCAACTTCGCCATTTTGAAAAAGCTCGACCTGCTTGTTGCGCGTTTCAGGTGAAAGCGCTCCCATTACGACCGCAGCCCCGCCGCGAAAACGCTTTAATGCTTCGGCCATGGCGTAGACCTGCTCAGTCGAAAAGGCCACTACGGCGCTGCGGGGCGGGAGCCGAGATAGCTTTGCTTCGCCAACGTGAGTCAGGGTGGAAAAGCGAGGGCGTTCGACCATTTCGGCGCCGGAGATGAGCTTGCGCACTATCGGTTCGAGCGTGGCGGAGCCGAGGATCATAGTTTCCTCGCGGCCACGTGCATGCATTAGCCGATCGGTGAAAATATGCCCGCGTTCGGGATCTGCACCGATTTGCGCTTCGTCAATTGCAACAAAGGCATGCGGGCCATTTGCACCCATGCCAAGCCGGTCCATCGCTTCCATGGTGCAGCAGAAGTAGCGTGCATCTGGCGGCTCTATCCTTTGTTCCCCGGTGATAAGTGCGACGGCCTTATCACCCTTGATCGCGCGCACCCGGTCGTAAACCTCCCGCGCCAGCAATCGCAGCGGAAATCCCATCATGCCACTGGAGTGGGCGCACATCCGTTCAATCGCGAGATGTGTTTTGCCCGTATTGGTCGGCCCGAGAACCGCGCGAACTCGACCATCATCTGGACGACGGGAGGGAATTTGAGAGGTCACGTCAATTGCTGTGTCAAAGCGCAGGGCCCGGGGCAATGGGGTAAAGGCGCAAAACTCCCAACTGAGTGCTGGAACTTTGCGCAAAACACCTTATCGCAAACCCGAGTGCTTTGGGCGCGTGTTAAGTTTACATTTACCATGTTTCGCCATGGAAGGGATGCAGCAGTCTGGTCCATCGCAACGCCGCAATGTCAGACTGGGTGCAATGGGAAGGCTGGATTGGAACATGTCGGCTTAAATCAAGAGGGTGAAACTCCCCAAGGCTCTTCGAGTGAAGAATCGGGTTCTCATGATACCGGTTCCCTCGCTGCTGCGCTTGCTGATGTTGGCAGTGCGGCTAAAGGCGGAATGGATGAAGAGACGGCGCGCGGCTTTGCACCCTATCTTGCCAATTCCATGAAAGCCGCACCTCCGACCGGATCACGCAAAGTCAAACGCCAGGTGCTTGCCCGTGTTGAAGGTTGGGGTGAGCGTTATGATGAGTGGAAGCTTAGTGTAAGCGAGCGGTTTGAGCGACTTGATATCGCGCCAGACCTGGCTGAAAATATCGGTAGCCGTCGCTGGTTTCGCGGTTTGGCAACAATGGTGGCACTTGGCGCGGTGGCGCTGGCTTTTTGGCCTAGCCTCACTCCATTACAAGCACGCACTGCGATCCCAGATGGAGATGATATTCGCGATGAATTTCGCAGTCAGATCATTATGCCGCTCGCTCTGGGTGCTGACAGTGGTCGGCGTATGGGTCCCACTGCGGCGGTAACACCGCTTAAAAGCGCACCCGAACGCCCCCAAATCGACCTTGTAGCAACTTTAGCCAAAGGCGACAGCTTTTCCACGATGCTTCGTCGGGCTGGCGTCTCCGCGTCCGATATCGGCCGGGTTAGCGCGTTGATCGGTGGCGCCATGCCCCTGTCCGAGATCGAGCCGGGCACCAGGATGGATATTACGCTTGGACGGCGGATCGAAGAAGGTGCGCCGCGGCCACTTGACGCACTTGCTTTTCGTGCTCGTTTTGATCTTGAGCTCAAGATTGCCCGAACTGGCGGCAACCCGGAGACAAATGAGCTTGGGCTACTCTCACTTGAGCGCAGTGTAATCCGCGTGGATGATACACCGTTGCGGGTGCGTGGGCAGGTTGGATCCAGCCTATATCGTTCAATGCGCGCTGCGGGAGTCCCTGCCAGTGCTGCACAAGACTATTTGCGTGCGCTCGACGATCACATCGAATTGGATCGCGAAGTACGCTCATCGGATGAGTTTGACATCGTCATTGCCTATCGTCGCGCGGCCACGGGGGAACGCCAAGCTGGCAATCTGCTGTACGCAGGCATCGACCGTGACGGCGAACCCAGAACACAATTGATGCGGTGGGGCGAAGAGGGTCAGTTTTATGAGGCTTCTGGCGTTGGCGAACAACGCCGCGGGCTGGTCAAGCCGGTGCCGGGGCCCATTTCCTCGCGCTTTGGTATGCGCCGACACCCGATCCTTGGTATTCGCCGAATGCACGCAGGCCTTGATTTCAGGGCGCGTCATGGAACACCGATCGTCGCTGTGACGGATGGACAAGTGGTGTCTGCTGGGCGCGCGGGCGGGTGCGGAGTTACGGTGCGACTTCGACATGGAGGCGGGCTCGATACCCGCTATTGCCATATGAGCCGCATGGCTGTCAGCCGTGGCCAGCAAGTGCGCCGCGGTCAGGTGATTGGCTATGTCGGTTCGACCGGGCTCTCAACTGGACCGCACCTGCACTATGAGATGTACCGCAACGGCCGCGCCATCAATCCAGCTGGCGTTGATTACGTCACAAGGGCAGTGCTTTCTGGTACGGAGCTTATCGATTTTCGTCGTCGTTTGATTGAGCTGCGGGGGATCGAACCGGGCGCAGCGCTGGAAGATCTTGAGCAACTACCGAGCGAAGTTGAAGAGCCCCTGCGGGAAATCGAGAAGATTGCTGCAAACTCGACCGCCGATTGATCGTGCTTGACAATTAGAGCCGTCAACATGCGTTGATCACGTTGCCAAATTCAGGCAATTGTCCGGCTTATGTCTGTTAGCTATCCCAACATCCGCTTGCGCCGCACGCGTGCTACTGGGTGGAGCCGCGCGCTTCATCGCGAAAATCTGATTACACCAGCTGACCTGATTTGGCCGATGTTTGTGACAGAAGGGCACGGGGTGGAAGAGCCCATTGCCTCACTGCCAGGAGTATCGCGCTGGTCGGTAGACGGTATTGTCAGACAGGCCAGGGAAGCAATCACGTTAGGTATTCCAGTGGTGGCTTTGTTCCCAAACACGCAAGCAGACCGCCGGTCAGAGGATGGGGCAGAAGCGCACAACCCAGAGAATCTCATGTGCCGCGCAATCCGAGCAATCAAAGATGCATGTGGAGACGATCTTGGTGTGCTCACCGATGTCGCGCTCGACCCCTACACTAGTCACGGTCAGGACGGATTGATCGATGATGCGGGTTATGTGACTAACGATGACACGGTGGCGGTGTTGGTCGACCAGGCGCTCAATCAGGCTGCCGCTGGCGCAGATATCATCGCCCCATCAGACATGATGGACGGCCGCGTCCATGCCATCCGCATGGCGTTGGAGATGAATGGCCACCCCAATATTCAGATAATGAGCTATGCTGCCAAATACGCATCCGCCTTCTATGGGCCATTCCGCGACGCCGTGGGCTCTGGCGGGCTCCTCAAGGGCGACAAAAAGACCTACCAGATGGACCCGGCCAATGGCGAAGAGGCCCTGCGTGAGGTTGAGCTCGACCTTTCCGAAGGTGCGGACAGCGTGATGGTAAAGCCGGGCCTCGCCTATCTCGACATAGTCCGCCTTGTGAAAGAGGCCTTTGGCGTGCCCACTTTTGCCTATCAGGTATCAGGCGAATACGCGATGATCGAAGCTGCGGCAGCGGCGGGTGCAGGAGACCGCGATGCGCTGGTGCTGGAAACCTTGCTCGCTTTCAAGCGCGCCGGTGCTTCAGGTGTGCTCACCTATCATGCCCCGGTTGCGGCCAAGCTGCTGAATGGCTGAATTTCACTACGAGACTAACCGTCTGATGCTGCGTGATTGGCGTGAGGGGGATTGGGCACCTTTTTGGGAAGGCACGAATACCCCTCCGGTCATGCAATGGTTGGGTGGGGTGCTGGACGAGCAAGGTATGATCGATATGCGTGCTCGATGGGAAAGCTACCAGCGCGATTTCGGTCACACCTTCTGGCCGGTTGAGCGAAAGGAGGATGGTTCCATTCTCGGTTTCTGCGGTCTTAAGCGCTGCACTGACCAGAACGGCCCTTTTGGTATGATGGAAGTCGGCTGGCGTTTGCGCGAAGATGCCTGGGGCAAAGGGTACGCCAAAGAGGCCGCCATTGCCTCGCTGGACTTGTCCTTTGATCGGTTTGGAGCGGATGAAACCATTGCCATCACGGTTGCAGAGAATAGGGGCAGCTGGGGCTTGATGAATCGCCTTGGGATGCGAAGGCGGCCTGAGCTCGATTTCGAAGATACTTTCTGGAACGTCGATTACGGTAACGCCATTGTCTTTGCGCTCACGCGCTCGCAGTGGGCCGAGCATCGCGCCAGCTTGCTCGCTTAGCATCATGGGCGATATCGTACTCGAAACGAAACGCCTTGTTTTGCGCACCATCACCGAGAGTGATGCCGCGCTGCAGGATCGCCATCTCAACACTCCTGCGGTCATGCGCCACCTTGGTGGGGTCAAAGAGCCATACGAGATCGAGGCCAAACACGCGAAAATGATGCAACTCTACGCGCGCGAAGGTTTCTCTTTTCTAATGCTCATCGAAAAGGCCAGTGGAGATGTGGTTGGTCATGCGGGGATCAAACGGGTCGATCACCCGGCTGCTCCCAACCAGGGTGATCACGAAATAGGATGGCTTGTTCGCGAGGACCGTTGGCGCAGAGGTTATGCCGAGGAAGCTATGCGCGCTGTGCTCGAATGGGCCTTTGGTCATAGGGTCAACGCGCCCCATGTGGTCGCGCTCACCGATCAACCTAACATTGGCAGTTGGAAGCTGATGCAGAAGCTGCGTATGGAGCGGCGCAAGGATCTGGACTTTATCGACCCCGAACACGGTGGCGGTGACGATCGAGTGATCCAATATTCGCTGACCAAAGCCCAATGGGAAACAACGCAATGAGCACTTATCCCGGCGTTAATATCATCCCGATTCACGGGAAGACGCCCAAAATTCATGAGACTGCCTTTATCGCACCTGGGTGCACGATCATCGGCGATGTTGAGATCGAGGCGGGATCCTCAATCTGGTACAATTGTGTGTTGCGCGCTGACGTGTTCAAAATCCGCATTGGCGAGCGCACAAATGTGCAAGATGGCTCGGTTCTCCATTGCGACCCGCCGCGTCCCGGCGATGAAGATGGCAGCCCGCTGATCATCGGCGACGATGTGTTGATCGGTCATATGGCGATGGTCCATGGCTGCACCATTCACGATCGCGGCTTTGTCGGCCTCGGTGCGATTGCGATGAACAAGTCAGTAATCGGGTCAGACGCTATGCTGGGAGCTGGCGCGATGCTGACCGAACGCAAAATTATGGGTGAGCGCGAGCTATGGGCCGGCCGTCCGGCAAAAAAGCTGAAAGATCTCAATGACGCAGCGATCATGGGCATGCGCATGGGCACTGCGCATTATGCCGAAAACGCCAAGCACCACGCAGATGCCGTAGCGCAGGCGATAGCAGATGGAGAGAGCTGAAATGACATTTAGTTATATCACTGTCGGATCGAATGATCTTACCCGGTCAAAAGGCTTTTACGACCCGGTAATGACTGCGCTGGGCGCAAAGCTTGACGCCGAATATGAGGGTATGACCTTCGCTTACAAATTTGCCGATGGTTTTATGGTCTGGGTGACGAAACCGCAGAATGGCGAAGTGGCCGCATGCGGCAATGGGCACACTGCTGGGTTTTTTACCGCGACCCCCGAAAGCGTTGATGCCGCACACGCCGCAGCCCTTGCCAATGGCGGCAGCGATGAAGGTCCCCCTGGGCCGCGGCCGCTGTATGGGCCAGATTTTTACGGTGCCTACGCCCGTGATCCCGATGGCAACAAAATGAGCTTTGTAACCTCGATCAAGCCAGAGGACTGAGTGATTAACGAGGCGCTCGGAAGTAAGTGGCCATATGCGGGATGAAATCCGCCTTGCCGATCTCAAGCCCTCTCATTCGCAGAATCGCGTAGCCAATCGCGAGGTGGAAATAGAAATTGGGCAACGAAAACTCGCGGACATATTCCTCAGCGCTCAGCCCAAAGTTGAACGCACCGTCCCCAATTGCAAACTCAATCCGTGTCTCGGGTGAGGGAAGATCACCAAGCGTGACGGAGTCGAGTAATGCCTTGGTTTGGGCCACCAGCTCCTTGGCCGCTGCAAAGGACACAAGGTCAGCATCGCTGGAAGTGAAGCTCCGAACACCCAAGCGATCCAGCGCCTCGCCGGGAATGTTTGTCACAAAGCGGATTTGCGTGGCCAGTGGGTGCATGTCTTCGGCGAGCTTTGCCGCCAGCAACGCGTCGCCATCTGGATGTGTCTCGGCCTTGATCAGCAGTCCGCTAAGCGTATCGAGCCGCGAACGATAGGTTGCAACGGATTGGTCGTATAGATTCATCAGCTTATCCTAAGTACGTGATAAACATTATATTTATTGCGAGCCTGGCTCAAGAAATCTATCTTATCGAAGCCCTTGTCTAACCCATTTCGGTGATGGATGTCGGATTTTAGCGCCCGATAACGGCCTTGCCAGTCCTTTGATTCAATCTACTTCTGAGCGCGCTAGTTTTGGAGAAGCCCTGATGCGCCGCGCACTACAAGTCGTAATAGCCATTTTAAGCCTTGCCCCATTCGGTTTCGGCCTGACTAATCTGTATGTCGGCGCGGCTCGCTACATGCCCAAAGAGGCCGTGAATGCTGGTATAGATTCTCAATTCCGCTTCGAGAGCGGGATCTATTTCTCAATCGCCTTACTGCTCTGGTGGATGATACCAAGGATTGAGAGGGTAACAGTTCCCTTTCGCATCGTGGTGCTTGGCATCTTTATCGGAGCGCTTGGACGAGTTCTGTCATACCTACAATTAGGTCCGGCCCCCGGGTTCGCTGCTTTTGGAATGTTCTTCGAGCTTTCCCTCATCCTATTGCTGATTTGGCAGGCCAAAGTCGCCAAAGACCATGCCGGAAGCGCCTAAGGTCCCATGCGACTGCCGCTAATCCCTTACTAACCCCCGTAACGCGTCAATCCGGTCCGCCTCATGCACCGGCTTGTCCCAGCGGATGCGATGAATTCGGGGGAAACGCATGGCAAGACCGGACTTGTGACGCTTGGAGGAATGCACACTGTCGAAGGCCACCTCAAACACCAGGGTGCGCTCAACCTCGCGTACTGGCCCGAACCGGTTGAGTGTGGTCTGGCGCACCAGCTTATCCAGCTTTTTGAGTTCGGCATCGGTGAAACCAGAATAGGCCTTCCCGACGGGCAGCAGTTCTGCACCTTCGTCCGGATCGCCGTCCCAGCAGCCAAAGGTATAATCGGAATAGAAGCTTGAGCGTTTACCGCTTCCACGCTGTGCATACATCAGCACGCAGTCAATCAGCAGCGGATCGCGCTTCCATTTATACCATAGACCGACTTTGCGCCCGGCTATGTAGGGCGCATCGCGGCGTTTTAGCATTAGCCCTTCAATCGCATCATCGCGCGCACCCTCGCGGATTTCCGCCAAGTGCTTGAAATCGCGTGCTTCAACGAGCGTTGAGATGTCAAAATGAGAGCTTGGCAGACGCGGTATCAGCGCTTCCAACGCCGCACGGCGGGCCTCCCAATTCCGTTCCCGTAAGTCCTCACCCTCGACAATCAGAGCGTCATAGAGGCGGATAAAGGCGGGCGCCTCGGCGAGCATTTTCTTGGAGACAATTTTCCGACCGAGCCTTTGTTGAAGGGCATTGAAGCTTGCTGCACCGCCGGTCTCTCCGCCCTGCGTAGTGCCCCGGACAAGCAGTTCGCCATCGAGCACCGCATCCATCGGCAGAACATCGAGCAATTCTGGGAAAGTTGCGGAGATATCATCGCCGGAGCGCGAATAGAGCCGCGTTTCGCTGTCGCCGCTTTCAGGGCATACCCGCACCAGCTGCACGCGGATACCGTCCCATTTCCACTCTGCCGCATAGTCCTCTAGGTCAATTTCGGCATCCTCTAGCGGATGGGCGAGCATAAAGGGCCGGAACATCGGCCGATTGGAGACATCTGGCGGATCTGCGCCTTTCGCCGCCCATGCAAATAGTTCAGCGTAAGGTGGCTCGAGCGCGTGCCAATACTCTTCGACCTCGTCGACGCTGACGTCAAAAGTCTGCGCGAACGCCGTTTTGGCCAGTCTCGCCGAAACCCCAATCCGCATGCCACCCGTCGCCAGCTTGATCAGCGCAAAGCGCCCATTGGCGTCAAGACGGTCAAGCAGTTTTGGTAATTCTTTCAGAGCTGTATTGCGATTAAGTCCTGCGAGAAACCCGACGACTTCATTAACGCTGGGTGGCTCATCAATGGGAGAGGTGTCTTGAGGCCACAACAGGCTGGCTGTCTCTGCCGTGTCGCCGACAAAATCGCGCGAAAGGCTCCAAAGCAGTGGATCGATCCGATCCTTCATGAGATTGCGAATGGTCGATGCTTTTACGCCTGGAAAGTCGAGCTCGCTGGTTAGTGCACCCAAGGCCCAGCCGCGATCAGGGTCTGGAGTTTCGCGCAAATATTCTGCGATTAGTGCAAGCTTGCGGTTGCGGCTGGTGGTGTAGACCAGCGTATCAAGGAGAGTGGAGAAGGCTTTCAACGGGCGTTCCGCCGCGCTTCAGGCACGAGACAGGTGCAAGCACTATTAGAATGTGCCATGGGGGCGCCACGCGCCGATTGATTTAGGAGACCAACCCAATGAAAATGCTTCACGCCGCCGCTTTGGCGATTGCGCCTGTCCTTACTCTTGCGGCCAGCCCCGGGCTGGCTGAAGAAGCGGCCGCCAAACTGACCATCGAAAGTTCGATCGAAGCGCTGATGGCGAATGACGCGGCCAAAGCCATTGTAATGAAGCATCTGGGGCCGATCAATCAGCACCCGGCCTATGGCCAGTTCAAGGGCATGACGCTGGTGCAGCTGCAGCCCATGTCTGGTGGTCAGATTACCGCTGAAACGCTTGAGAAAATCAAGACAGAGCTCGCCGCGCTGGCCTGAGAAAAATTGCAGGGAGAGAGGATGGCTGCGCCAAACATTTAGCCTAGTCATCCTCTTCCTCCCGACCCACTAGAGCCAGTGCCCGTCCGCGGCGCTGGTTTAGCTCGCACCATCTAAGCAACGCTTCTTCGCGACCATGAGTGATCCAAGTCTCTAGCGGATTAACCTCGGCTATCGTCTCGGTGAGCTCATTCCAGTCGGCATGGTCCGAGATAATCAGCGGCAGTTCGATCCCGCGTTGCCGCGCTCTTCCGCGCACTCGCATCCAGCCGCTGGCCATGGCGGTGATTGGTGAGGGCAAGCGGCGCGACCATCGGTCATTGAGCGCAGAAGGAGGGGCGATGATTATCGCTCCCCGCATCTCCTCCTTGGTGTGATCAGCCACAAGCCGCAGTTCTCCCAGATCAACCCCATGCTGTTCGTAAAGCCGGCACATCTTCTCCATCGCGCCATGGAGATAAATTGGGTCGCGATGCCCGGCGGCACGTAATTCCGCGATCACTCTCTGAGCTTTGCCCAGAGCATATGCACCCACCAATATTGAACTTTCCGGATTGGCCTCTAGCGCGCAGAGGAGCTTCGTCATCTCATCTTCAATCGGCGGATGGTTGAATACGGGCAGGCCAAAGGTCGCTTCAGTTATGAAGATATCGCAAGGGATAACTTTGAAGGGTGCACAAGTCGGATCAGAGCGGCGCTTATAGTCACCGGTGATCACCACCCGCTCCCCCGCATGTTCCAGCAATATCTGCGCCGAGCCCAATACATGGCCGGCCGGCACATAGGTTGCGTCGACTTCGCCGGGCAGCCGAAAAGTCTCGCCATATTGCACCGGAACCGCCCCTTCGCGTGTGTTGTAACGCAGCTCCATAATCGCCAGCGTTTCCGGCGTCGCGATTGTCTCACCATGGCCGCCGCGCGCATGGTCAGCGTGGCCGTGAGTGACCAGCGCTTTGTCAACGGCGCGGCTGGGATCGATCCAAGCGCAAGCGGGGACAACCTCCACGCCCCAAGGGTGTGGCTTAATCCAGGAAAAGGGCGCGCTCATTGCAAGGTGAAACCACTAAGCGCGCCGCTAAGTTCCGGTTACTCAGCCATCTGGTCTGCTTCGCTATCGGTCCGATACTTATCGAACCAGGCGATAACGCTCGCCGTGCGTGCGGCCTGTTGGCTGGGGCTTTGCGAGAGGTTGTTGTGGCTGGAATCAGGTGTCACCACGAGAGCTGTATCCACGCCCACCAACTTAAGTGCACCATAGAATTGCTCGGCCTCACTCCTTGGAGTGCGATAGTCATCTGCGCCCACCAGCACTAATGTCGGTGTGGTCACATTGCCCATATTGGCCAGCGGGCCGCGCTCCCAATATTCCTCAGGCTTCTCCCATGGTAGGCCACCCAGCCAATAGCGTGGAATGAGGGTGGGGAGATCGGACATCAGGCCTTGGCTCACCCAGTTGATAACCGGCTTATGCGCCGCTGCGGCTTTGAAACGGTTAGTTTTGCCAACCAAATACGCCGTGAGGATGCCCCCGCCCGAGCCGCCGGTTACGAAGAGGTTATCCTCATCGGCATAACCATTTGCCACCGCTGCATCGACCACGGCCATCAGCTCTGGGAAATTGCTAATTGGGTAATTGTCTTCAATCCGGTCGGCGAATTCTTCTCCATAGCCGGTGGAGCCACCGGGATTAGCGAAGACAACAGCATAGCCCGCTGCGCCATACAGTTGGTAATCGATTGAAAACTCAGGGCCATAGGCTGCATAGGGCCCTCCGTGCATCTCGAGTATAGTAGGGACCGTCTGTCCCTCCTCATAACCCGGTGGCAACATGATCCATGCAGGGATTCTTGCACCATCCGGTGCGTTGACCATAAGTTCGCGGGTTTCCCCAAGCTCCTTACCTGCAAACTTAAGTGTGTTGAGTGAAGTCAAGGTGCGGAGGCCGCCGCGTCGCAATTCGACACCCACTTCTGGAGGTGCCAGCGAACTGGCAGTGGTAAAAGCGATCTCACCCCTTTCACTGACCGACCATTCACCTCCGGTGTAGGGGAGCGCAAGATAGGGGCTTCCCATGCGCAGGGCTAGCGGGCGAGCGCGGCCGGTCGCCGGATTGACCGCCGCGACACGGTGCTGCCCATCATCTTCAAAGCTGATGAACAGGCCAGCCTTGTTCCATTCGATCCCATCGATCCCGCGGTCAAGATAAGCAGCGAGCTGACGCGAGCCGCTGCCATCTGCATTCATCACGTAAAGATTGGTCTGATCAAACGCATTGCC
>JBCDKX010000050.1:0-16824 GCA_038746055.1 Pseudomonadota bacterium | reverse complement strand
GGATGGCGACTACGCTCCTCAGATGATCTCAAACGCTCGCGCGCTTGGGGTCAAAGTCGTGACATTTGGTCGTCGCGCGAACGCTGATGTGCGCCTGATCGATGCTATTCCGCGGCCCACCGGCGGATCGCTGGTAACCGCCCAGCTGGGTCCGGGTCATGGCAATGCGAGGATTTGTTTCACGGTTGCTGAGCCAGGAGAACACTGGATTTCCAATGCGCTGGGCGTGATCGCTGCGGTTCGTGCTGCTGGTGGTGACTTAGGCGCTGCTGGATTAGCGCTTGCCGAAATGGGTGGTCTGAAAGGGCGCGGCGCTCGCCACAACGTCAACGTACCGGGCGGTACAGCGCTGCTGATCGATGAGAGCTACAATGCGAACCCAGCGTCCATGCGCGCGACGCTCAAGGCGCTGGGTCAGACACCTGCCCATCGTCGGATTGCGGTTTTGGCTACAATGGGAGAGTTGGGTGAATTTGCTGAGCGCTTTCATGAGCAATTGGCTGATCCAATCATTGAGGCCGAAGTCGATCATGCAATCCTCGTCGGTGAGGGAATGGACAGATTGGCATCGGAATTGGAAAGAAAACGCGCTGGTTCTGGTGGCTTCGTGCCTAGCTACGAGCATTGCCGAGATGCCGAAGAGGCCATTGCACGGCTCGGTGAGTTCGAAATGACCAGCGGCGATGTTGTCTTGGTCAAGGGCTCAAACTTCATGGGCCTCGGAAAATTGGTTTCACACTACACTAGCGCGTCCAAATAGGACGTTGAGGGATCTGGATGCTCTATTGGATCGCAGAATGGTTGGGATTTGAAGGCGCACTGAACCTTGTGCGTTACCAGACGTTTCGCTCTGGCGCCGCGCTGATGACGGCGCTGGTGCTGGGGATGATCGTCGGCCCCAGAATGATCAATATGTTGCGAGTGCGTCAGGGGAAAGGTCAGCCGATCCGCGCTGATGGCCCGCAAAGTCACCTCGCCAAGCGCGGTACGCCGACTATGGGTGGGCTGTTGATTCTTGTCTCCCTGGCACTTTCATTGCTGCTTTGGATGGACCTTTCTAATCCCTTTGTTTGGGCTTGTCTGGCTGTGACTCTGGGTTTTGGCATAATCGGCTTCGTCGACGACTACGACAAGGTGACGAAAAACAGCCATGCCGGGCTTTCCGGTCGTATCCGACTACTGCTTGAATTCGTAGTGGCAGGGGTGGCCAGCTACATCATTGTCGGTCAAATCAGCACTAGCCTTTACATCCCTTTCTTCTCCTTTGTGGAGATCCCACTGGGCCCATTCTACTACGTCTTCGCCGCCTTTGTGATGGTAGGCGCAGGCAATGCGGTTAACCTCACCGATGGCTTGGACGGCCTTGCAATTATGCCAGTGATCATTGCTGCCGGAACATTTGCGATTATTGCCTATCTCGTCGGGCGTCCTGATTTCAGCGCATATCTTGGTATTCCCCACGTCGCTGGAGCCGGCGAACTGGCGATCTTCTGTGCTGCGATCATGGGAGGGGGACTCGCCTTCCTATGGTTCAACGCGCCCCCAGCGGCAGTCTTCATGGGCGATACGGGTAGCCTCGCCCTCGGCGGCGCTCTCGGAGCAATTGCGGTTGCTTCGCACCACGAAGTGGTCCTCGCAATTGTTGGCGGGCTATTTGTGCTCGAAGCGGTCTCAGTGATTGTTCAGGTATTCTGGTTCAAACGGACCGGCAAACGGGTGTTTCGCATGGCGCCGATCCACCACCATTTCGAGCAACTTGGCTGGTCGGAAAGTAAGGTGGTGATCCGTTTCTGGATTATCGCGATTGTCCTCGCCCTAGTTGGCCTTTCCACCCTTAAGTTGAGGTAGACCTTCCCAGTGATCACATCTCCCGCCTTTGCTGACAAACGCTACGCAGTTCTCGGGCTGGCGCGTTCAGGTGCAGCTGCGGCTGAAGCACTGCTGGCGAGCGGAGCCAAAGTCACAGTGTGGGATCGGCAGGATGTGGCGCGCGCGAAGTTTGAGGGACGCTGCGAAATCGCAGATCCGCTTGAGATGGATCTCACCGGCTATGACGGTCTGGTGGTTTCGCCTGGCGTACCGCTCAACACTCACCCGATTACAGCTCACGCTGCACAATTCGGCGTGCCGATCATCGGCGACATTGAGCTATTCGCGATCGCCCGTAATGATCTGCTTCCACACCGTGTGGTGGGCGTCACCGGCACCAATGGCAAGTCGACCACTGTTGCGCTGGTTCATCATATCCTCGCCATGGCTGGGCTACCCTCACTTCTGGGTGGCAACATCGGCGAGCCCATTATGGCTCAGAAGCCGCTTGCCCCCAATGAAAACGGCGTCGGCATCTATGTGCTGGAGCTGTCGAGCTATCAAATCGACCTGACCCATAACCTCGATTGCGAGGTGGCGGCGCTCACCAATGTTACCCCCGATCATCTTGACCGCTATGATAGTTTTGCGGCCTATGCTGCTGCCAAAGCTCGACTGTTTGAGCTTCAAGGTACACATGGCCTTGCTGTGTTTGGTTCATTGGCGGACCCGGCCGGTACAGTTTTCTATGCCGAACGTGAGCGTCGGTTCGAAGGGCGCGCTGTTGTCGCCAAACTTGAGGCGCTCGTCTCGCTCCAGGCCGCATGGCCAAGCCTTCAAGGGCCACATAATCTTGAAAATGCAGCTGTGGCCGTGGCGATAGTCGAAGAGTTAGGTGTTACGCCCGCGCAGTGGCGGCACGCGCTCAAGCGCTTTCGCAGCCTTCCGCACCGAATGGAGCTGGTTTGCGAAGAGCGTGGGGTAACCTTCGTGAATGATAGCAAGGCCACCAACACCGCCTCTTCCGCCCCTGCGCTGGCGGCCTATCCGCCTCGCGATGAAATTCGCAATGGCGCGCCTCGGGTCCACTGGATTGTTGGCGGACTAGCGAAAGAGGATGGACTTGGTGCTTGCGAAGAGATGCTGCCCAACATTGCTGCTGCTTACGCAATCGGCGAAGCAGGCCCGCGCTTTGCCGAACTCTTAACCGGAAAAGTTGGCAGCGTGAATCGTTGTGAACTCATTTGCGAGGCGGTCAGCCGGGCGCGCGAGGCGGCGCAGCCGGGCGACGTCGTGCTATTCTCCCCCGCTTGCGCGAGCTTTGATCAATTCCGCGATTACGAACAACGGGGCGACCATTTCCGCAAGCTTGTCGGCGTCATCGCCGATGAGTGTAACTGCGAACCCGCCGCAAGTCCGAACACCGATGAGGATTACATCAAAGGAGAGATCGCATGAGCCTCTCTTACAGCAGGTCAAATCCGCATTCGGTGCGTGGTGACGCGCGTTTTCATGCGCCCGTCGCGGTGCGTCGTGGTTTTGCCGACCGTGTGCTTATCTGGTGGCGCGAGATTGATAAGTGGCTTTTGGGCCTCGTCCTGTTGTTGATGGCCCTGGGCACAATCGCAGTTGCGGCTGCATCGCCTGCGGGCGGCAAGCAGTATGGGCTTGACGAATTCACCTTTCTCCAGCGCCATATTGTCTTTCAGTTGATGGGCCTTGCGCTCATGATCGGTGTTTCCTTTGCCAGCCGTGAGGATGCGCGAAGGCTTGGCATTTTGCTGGCGGTGGTGATGCTATTCTTGCTCTTGCTGGTACCGATCTTCGGTTTTGAACGCAACGGTGCCCGGCGTTGGCTTAATGTTGGCATGTCCTTGCAGCCAAGCGAGTTTATGAAGCCTGGATTCGCTATCCTGCTCGCCTGGATGCTGTCATGGCGGATGCGAGATCAGAACTTGCCAGTCCTGGGCTATGCGACCCTTGCCATGGTGCTGGTAGCCGCGCTGTTGATGCTTCAGCCCAACCTTGGGGCCACGATCTTGTTTGGCGGGGTCTGGTTTGTGCTGGTACTTTTGTCTGGTGTCTCCTTGGCGCGCATGGCCGCTTTGGTCGCTGCGGGCATTGGCGGTTTGACCGCAACCTATTTTCTTTATGACAATGCCCGCTATCGCATTGATAGCTTTCTTGGTGGAGGCACGGCCTACGACCAGGTGTACCTCGCCGAGCGGACCTTGGTGGCTGGTGGCTGGACTGGCAACGGTCTGTGGCTCGGCACCCGCAAGATGCAACTGCCCGAAGCGCATACAGATTACATTTTTTCCGTGATCGGCGAGGAGTTTGGCCTACTGGCCTGCGCTGTAATCCTGATCCTTTATGTTGCGATTATCACGCGGGCTCTAATCCGGCTGGTCAATGAAGAGGACCTTTTTGCGCTCCTAGCGGGCGCTGGTCTTGCCACACTTATTGGTGGGCAGGCATTCATCAACATGGCGGTCAATCTTCAACTCTTCCCATCAAAGGGTATGACTTTGCCATTGGTGAGTTATGGGGGATCATCGACCTTGGCGATTTGCCTAACCTTTGGACTGCTCCTAGCGATTACACGTCGTAATCCCTTTCTCGAGCGTGAAAAGCCAGGCCTCAAAGACCTGCTTGGGCGCTCCGGGAAGACTAGCAAGTCGAAGGTGCAGGCATGAGCAGTGAGATCCCAACGGGCGCGGGCCGCCATTTTGTTTTGGCCGCTGGAGGCACTGGCGGGCACTTGATCCCGGCTTTTGCGCTGGCCGAAGAGCTTCATGCGCGTGGTCACCACGTGGCGCTGATCACCGATGAGCGCGGCGCAACTATACCGGGCAAGCCCGATTTCCTTACCGCCCATGTTCTACCAGCAGGGCGCTTTGGCAAAAATCCATTGAAGTGGATTAACGGTGCGCGAGCGGTCCTGGCAGGGCGCAATATGGCGCTCAGGTTGTTTGAGACATTTGAACCCGCCGCGATTGTTGGCTTTGGCGGCTACCCGGCTTTGCCTGCGCTTATTGCCGCCAGGGCGGTAGATTTGCCCAGCGTGGTGCACGAACAAAATGCCGTGCTAGGCCGAGTTAACCGCCTGCTGGCGCGCAGTGTGAACGCGATTGCGACTGCGTACACCAGAGTTGAGCGGCTTAAGGACAAGTATGCGGACAAAACGCACCTGGTCGGCAACCCTGTGCGAGAAGAGGTGCTTGCTCTTCGTGATGAGGATTTCCCGCCGTTAACTGAGGAGGGGCTGCTGCGGGTCTTGATCACGGGCGGAAGTCAGGGTGCGCGGGTCCTTTCTGAAGTGGTGCCCGATGGTCTTGCGATGCTGCCTCCAGCGCTGCGCTCACGCCTGCAGGTGACACAGCAATGCCGCAGCGAGGATCTGGATGCGGTGCGTGAACGTTATCTCACCCACGACATTCCCGCCGAGCTCGGTACCTATTTTGAGGACATGCATGAGCGGCTTGCTGGCACGCACCTGTTTATCGGGCGCAGCGGGGCGTCGACCATCGCAGAGCTTACTGCGGTTGGCCGTCCTGCAATCTTGATCCCGCTTCCTATTGCTACCGACGACCACCAGGCCGCGAACACCGCTGAGATTGTCAAAGCGGGCGGTGCACGGATGATCAGGCAGGAGAGCTTTACGCCCAAGGAACTCGCCAAGCAGATTCAGGCCTTGGCGCAAAATCCCGGCAGCTTGTCGAACGCCGCTCATGGTTCGTGGAATTGTGGGCGACCCAAAGCCGCCAAGGACCTCGCTGATCTTGTTGAGAGCATGGGTGGGATCGACCTGATGGATGTAATCCGCGTGGGCGAGGCGACGCCAAGGGCCACGGCGGACGCGACCAAGACACAAACAGCAGGCTGCGACAGCGCGGAGGATATCGCTGCGTGAAGGGTGTCGGCACCGACATTGGCATTATTCACTTCGTCGGCATTGGCGGGATCGGCATGTCCGGCATTGCTGAAGTGATGCACAACCTTGGCTACAGTGTGCAGGGCAGCGACCTGGCCGAAGGACCGAGTGTCGAGCGTCTGCGTCGCCGTGGGATCACGGTGCACGCTGGGCACAAAAAGGAGAATGTAGAAGGTTCAGCGGTGGTCGTGACATCCACCGCCGTGCGCCGCACCAATCCGGAAGTGGCTTGCGCTCTTGAACAGCGCATTCCGGTGGTGCGGCGCGCAGAAATGCTGGCTGAGCTGATGCGGCTGAAATCTACTGTCGCGGTGGCCGGCACGCATGGCAAAACCACCACAACCTCAATGATCGCCAGCCTGCTTGATCAGGGTGACGTTGACCCCACGGTAATTAATGGCGGTATCATTGAGCAATATGGCTCGAACGCGCGGCTGGGTGACAGCGACTGGATGGTGGTCGAAGCCGATGAGAGCGATGGCAGTTTCCTGCGGCTCGATGGCACCATTGCGGTCGTCACGAATATCGACCCAGAGCACCTTGATCATTATGGCGATTTCAATGGCGTGAAACGCGCCTTTGTCGAGTTCATCCACAATGTGCCCTTTTACGGCGCAGCGATCCTTTGCGTGGATCACCCGGAAGTCCAAGCCGTCATAGGTGAAGTGCGCGACCGTAAGGTGGTAACTTATGGTTTCTCGCTTCAGGCAGATATCTGTGGGGTTAATGTGCGCCCGAATGAGGGCGGCAATACCTTCGATGTAATTGTGCGCCAGCGTGGCGAAGAGGATCGCAGGATTGAAGGCGTGCACCTGCCGATGCCGGGTCGCCATAACGTACAAAATGCGCTCGCAGCGATTGCAGTCGCGATTGAGATGGGCTGCGCGGATGAAGTGATCCGCGAAGGCTTTGGCGGCTTTGGCGGAGTACGGCGACGGTTTACCAAGGTCGGCACGGTGGAAGTCGAAGGCGGCTGGGTTAGTGTGATTGACGACTACGCACATCATCCGGTCGAGATTTGCGCCGTATTGGAAGCGGCGCGCGAAGCGGTGCCTGAAGGCCGTGTAATCGCTGTCGCTCAGCCCCATCGCTACACCCGTTTGCGCGATTTGATGGATGATTTCCAAAGTTGCTTTAACGAGGCCGATATGGTCTTTGTTACCCCGGTTTATGAGGCGGGCGAGGACCCGATTGAAGGGGTGGACGCAGAGGCGCTTGCCGCTGGTCTCAGATCACGTGGGCACCGCAGTGCCCAAACCACCGCCAGCCACAGCGACCTTGCTGCCACACTAGCACAAGAAATTGCTCCTGATGATATCATCGTATGCCTTGGCGCGGGGGATATCACCAAGTGGGCGGCTACCCTTGGCGCAGAGATTTCAGCGATAAAGGGTGCATGAGCTCACAGATGAATGAGAACCAACCCGGCGATTGGAATGATACCGATGATGGCCGAGCACCAACCTGCACGGTTGAAGGCAGTGTTGTCGCGCCAGTTCCGGTTGAGAATGTACGGGGCAAGCTGACCAAAGATACACCGCTCAACAAGCACGTCTGGTTCAAGAGCGGTGGCACTGCGGATTGGTTGTTCGAGCCTGCTGATTTAGATGATCTTAAGGCTTTCCTCGAAGCGCTTGACCCAAGTATTCCCGTCATGCCGCTTGGCGTGGGTTCCAACATGATTATCCGTGATGGTGGAGTGCCAGGAGTGGTGATCAAGCTGGGCGCGCCATTTGCTGAAGTGGAAATTACCGGCAAGACCACTTTGCGAGCCGGGGCCTTTGCTCCGGTCGGCGTTGTTGCCCGCCGTGCGGCCAAGGCAGGCATTGATGGCTTGCGCTTCCTGATCGGCATCCCGGGTTCAGTCGGCGGTGTCACCAAGATGAATGGCGGATGCTACGGGCGCGAGACCAGTGATGTGCTGGTGGATTGCGATGTGATCCTGCCCGGCGGTGAGCTTGTAACGCTGACCAATACTGACCTACAATATTCCTATCGTCACTCCGCTTTGCCTGATGGTGCAGTGGTTGTTCATGTGCACTTTGAAGGTTTCCTCGGCGATCCGGAGGAGATCAAAGCAGATATGGCTCGTATCTCCGATCAGCGAAAGGAATCTCAGCCGATCGGCTCGATGACCGGCGGCTCGACTTTCAAGAACCCCGAAGGCCATTCAAGCTGGAAACTAATCGATGAGGCTGGACTTAGGGGCTACACCCACGGCGGAGCACAAGTCAGCGACAAACACTGCAATTTCCTAATCAATACGGGCACTGCCACCAGCACGGAGATCGAGGAGCTGGGCGAGTTGGTACGCGAGAAGGTCTATGCCAATTCTGGCATTAAACTCGAGTGGGAAATTAAGCGGGTGGGTCGGCCATGACCGAGCTTACCGATTTTGAGCAACGAATTGTCGCCAATGTTGAAAAGCATGGCTGTCATGTAATGTCTGTGTTTGATCCAGACGGTGAGCTGCCAGAGTTCACTTATTCAATCGGATTTCCTGAAACCGTAGGTCAGCCGGAGGTGATCATCTTCGGACTCTCAAGTGATATCCGCCATTCCATGGTGAATGAGACGCTTCGGCTCTGCCGTGATGGGCTTGTTCTTGAGGATGGAGAGCAAGTGTCAGGACTGTTGGAGGGGCATTATTGCATCGCGCGCGAGGTCCCTTCATGTGCGATCGACGCAGAGCACTTTGGATCTGCCATTTGGTTCAACCGCCACATCGGTCACGGCGGTCTCGCAAGAGCGTTTCAGATTGTTTGGCCAGGAGCTCTGAACGGTTTGTTTCCCTGGGATAAAGGCGCTGGGCAAGAAGTGATCGATGCGCAGCCTGCGCTCTACGAGGCGGCCGCATGAACCCGCCCAAAAACCCCTTGCACGTCGTCGTTCTGATGGGCGGTTGGGCGAATGAGCGCGAGATCAGCCTCATGTCCGGCGCAGGGATCGCCGATGCGCTGGAGATGAACGGGCACCGGGTCACGCAGATCGATATGGACCGCGATGTGGCGGCTAAGATGGCGGCGGCTAAGCCTGATGTCGTGTTCAACGCGCTTCATGGCGTGCCGGGTGAGGATGGCAGTGTGCAAGGCATGCTTGACCTCATGGGCATCGCATACACCCATTCAGGGCTCGCCACGAGTGTCATCGCCATCGACAAACAGCTTACCAAACAAGCGCTCACCCCGCATGGTATTCCCATGCCCGGCGGGCGGATCGTACCGAGCGAGGAGCTGTATGAGCGCGACCCGCTGCCGCGCCCCTATGTCTTGAAGCCTGTCAATGAAGGCTCCTCGGTGGGTGTTGCCATTATTACCGCTGACTCCAATGTCGGAAACCCCATCGCCCGCGCTGCAAAGGGGCCATGGCAGGAATTTGACGAGCTGTTGGCCGAGCCTTTCATCAAGGGTCGCGAGCTTACAACTGCGGTAATCGATGGTGCGGCAGGTCCCAAAGCCTTGGGCGTTACCGAACTTATCGTCGAAAACGGTTTCTACGACTATGAAAACAAATACACTGAAGGTCGCACTCAGCATGTGTGCCCAGCCAAAATCCCGCCAGAAATTGCTGCTCTGTGCAAAGAGTATGCATTAAAAGCACACAAGATTCTTGGCTGTCACGGCACCAGTCGAACGGACTATCGTTGGGATGAGGAATTGGGCGAGGATGGTCTCTTCGTCCTTGAAACCAACACTCAACCTGGCATGACCCCGCTTAGCCTCGTGCCCGAGCAGGCGCGCCACTGTGATATCGGTTATGCCGAGCTGGTTGAGCTTATCGTGATGGAAGCGCTGCGGGTGCACAAAGGCAAAATGAGACAATTGGAGGACGCTCATGGCTAAAATCAAGCGTTCGAGCACCAAGGGCGTGCGGCGCGCGGCTAAGTCGCAAAGTCGCGCCGCCAGTGCTCGCCGCGCTAAGGCGACGACAGGTAGCTTTGTTGACAAAGCGATGGGCGTGCTCCCTTTTACCGAGGAGCAGTGGAGCACAATCTGGCTCACCATGATTATCGGCGGCGCAGTCGGTATCGCCTTTGTGATCGCCAACCTTGCTGGCGTTCCTGCCATGGCGCGGGTGCAGGTTGCGGCGCTTGCATCGGATGCGGGATTTGAAGTCAAACATGTACGTGTGACAGGCACTTCCCGCATGGATGAACGCCAGGTCTACGCCCGTGCTCTGGCGCAAAAAGATCGCCCGATGCCAACAGTTGAACTTGAGGCGTTACGCAATGAGCTTCGCGAACTCCCTTGGGTGAAAGATGCGCGTGTTTCGATCCAGCTTCCCGCGACGCTTGCGATCGATATAGTCGAACGCACACCCCATGCCGTCTTGGAAAAGCCCGATCGCTTAATGATGATTGATGCCGAGGGTGTAGAGTTAGAGCCGGTTGCCAAGGATAATGTCGGCGACAGGATGCGGATCTCCGGGCCTGGCGCTTCTAAGCAAGTTGCGCCGCTTGATACATTGCTCGCGGCCGCTCCTGCACTAGGCCCGCAGGTCGAGGCCGCAGAGTGGATTGGCAACCGCCGTTGGAACCTTTCATTTAAGAGCGGGCAAGTGCTTGCCCTTCCTGAAGGTGCTGAAGCTTCGGCCAACGCACTAATCAAATTCGCTCGCATGGATGGTCAAAACCGTCTGATAGGCGGTCAGGTGGCAACGTTTGATATGCGTTCGCCCCCTCGCATATACATGCGTGTGCCCGGTCGTGCTGATGCGGTTGAGATAAGCGGCTCTTAGAGAGGAAATCACCATGGCCCGGCGCAAGACTGCTGCAAAATCTGCTACTCCCAAGGCCCGCACCCCAAAGTCGAGGCTGGCCAAGGTTTTTGGGGCAGTAAATATCGGTTCTTTCCGAATTTCGGCCATGATCATGGGAGAAACTGAGACCGGTGATCTTGTGGTCCTTGGCTCTGGTCATAGGGCCAGCAACGGGGTCAAGCGCGGCTACATTACCGACATGAACGCGGCAACCTATGCTATTCGCGATGCGGTTGAGCGCGCTGAAAAGAACGCTGGCACAAATGTGCAAAGTGTTTGGATTGCCTGTGCGGGAGCCGGCCTCAAAAGCACGATTTCCAAGGTCGAAATCGATATTGGTGGGCGCCGGATCGAGGAAGAAGACATAGAGCATCTCCTGCTCGAAGCGCGTGACATGATCCATCCTGATGGGCGCAGTGTGCTGCACGCCGTCCCGGCGCATTATACTTTGGACGGAGCTCACGGCGTGGCAAATCCGCGCGGTCTCCACGCAGAGCGATTGGGCGTGGATATTCACGTCATGCTTGCCGATGGTGCACCTGTGCGCAATCTTATGGAGGCAGTGCAGAGCGCCCATCTGGAAGTCGAAGCCGTGGTCGCAGCGCCGCTTGCGTCAGGTTATGCGTGCCTCACAGAGGAGGAGCGTGACTTGGGTGTCGCTTTGGTGGAGATCGGATCAGATGTCACCAATGTGTCGGTTTTCGCGGCTGGAATGTTGCTTGGTTTGAGGTCAATCCCACTCGGATCGGGCGATATTACCGATGCAGTGGCAAGCGCATTTGGCATCAGGCGGTTTCAGGCGGAGCGTCTCAAATGTGTGTCAGGTTCTGCAATTGCTTCACCCAGCGACCACCGTGAGATGATTCCCGTGCATGGGCCCAATGAGGCCGAAGCAGGATCGGCAAGCGGTGCTAATGCGCGCGGCGCGGATGACAAAAACCGAATTGCACGCGCGGATTTGATCTCGGTTATCACTCAAAGCCAATCACAGCTAACTCGTGAGATTGGTAAGGCGCTTAAAGACCTCGGCTTTGCCGGTGTGCGCAGCGGGCAAGTCGTATTGACGGGCGGCGGGGCAGAGCTTGCAGGCCTTGCGGAGTTTGCGCAAAGCGCGCTCGCGATGCCTGTGCGTATAGGCAGGGCACCTGCTCTAACAGGATTACCCGAAGCCCACGCTACACCCGGATTTTCCGGCCTTGCGGGCCTGTGTCTTTATGCCGCCGAGGACCCGGTTGATATTCGTGCAGTGGGCGCGCGCTATGCCGAGACCTATGATTTTGGCGGCTCGGTGAATCTGTTTGCAGGTGTCTCGAAGCTTTGGCGCGCGCTGAAAGAGAACTTCTAATTTGGCATCGGAATTCAGCTATTTGTAAAACATCGGCACAAATGAACGAAAATGGGGCTATAAATACCCACTGTGGATAAGGAAGTGTTAAGTATAACAGACACATCTCGAATGTGTCACATTAGTCTAACCTTGGCTGGACGTGCAGGAGCCAGAGATCAAGGTCTGGAGGATTAAGGCGATGAGCATCAATATCGGACCAGCTGCGACGGATGAACTTCGTCCCCGGATTACTGTGATCGGAATTGGCGGCGCGGGCGGAAATGCGATCACCAATATGATCGATTCCGAGATCGAGGGCGTTAAGTTCATTGTTGCCAATACGGACGCGCAGGCGCTCAGCTCGTCTCCGGCCGAAACACGTATTCAACTGGGTCCGGACATCACGGGCGGCCTTGGTGCGGGCGCTCGTCCCGAAGTGGGTAAGGCGGCAGCTGAAGAAACTGTGGCGCAGATCGAAGAGGCGCTGGAAGGCGTCAATATGGTATTCATTGCCGCTGGTATGGGTGGTGGTACTGGAACCGGCGCAGCGCCTGTGATCGCCGAAGCGGCGAGGCGCAAAGGCGTACTGACTGTCGGCGTTGTGACCAAGCCGTTCCTGTTCGAAGGCACACGTCGGATGCGAGCTGCAGAAGCGGGCATTACCGAGCTGCAAGAACATGTTGATACACTGATCGTAATCCCCAACCAGAACCTGTTCCTTGTGGCCAAGCCAGAGACGACTTTCAAACAGGCATTCCAGCTGGCTGATGAAGTGCTTCAGCAAGGTGTACGCTCGATTACCGATCTGATTGTCAATCCGGGTCTCATCAATCTCGACTTTGCCGATATTCGAGCTGTAATGAGCGAAATGGGCAAAGCCATGATGGGCACTGGCGAGGGCGAAGGCGAGAACCGTGCCCTCAACGCTGCTGAACAGGCGATCGCTAACCCGCTGCTCGACGGTGTCAGCATGCAGGGTGCGCGCGGCGTTATTATCTCCATCATTGGTGGTGAAGACATGACGCTGATGGAGTTGGACGAAGCGGCGAATTACATTCGCGATTTGGTTGACGAAGATGCCAACATCATCTGGGGCAGTGCATTTGACCCAGAGATGGATCAGAAAATTCGCATTTCGGTTGTGGCAACGGGAATCGAGCAAACCGCGGGCGCTGAGGCCCCTCGCGCTTTACCACAAGCATTTGCTGAATCGCGGCCACCCAAGCGGCCCGTGTTGGACCTTGGCGGTGCAGCTGAAACCGTTGGCGACGACATGGCGGGCACACTGGCACTTGGGTCAGAGGACGAAACACCCTCAACCGATGAGGCCGGCATCCCTGATATTCCGACCTCGGCCACTGATGGTCTTGACGGAGAGGCTCCAGACGATGCTGCAGGGGACGAACTGGAGCAGGAAGGAAGTGGCTCTGAACCTTTTGATCTGTCTGGCATGCAGGCAGGCGATGATATGGGCGATGCAGGTGAGGATGTTGATGAGATCATCGATCCGCTCGCCGGACTTCGCGGCGCTGATGATGAGGATGCAGCTCCTGCGCCAGGCGACGGTGATGAAACGCTCGATCTCGATGCTGAGTTTCAGGACGTAGCGCCCGAAGAGAGCACGTCGGTCCAATGGGCCGCTGCCCAAGATGTCGACAAGCAGGCGGGTGAGGATGATCTGCTGGCAGATGCAGACCGTCTTGCACAGCGTAACGAACCGGTTGAAGCCCGTACCAGTGGTGAAGCTGGCGATGGCACTGGCGGTGAGCCCGGTGGTGGTGCCTCTGCTGGTGGTGGAACGGGAGCAGGTACCGGCGGCGGCGCTGGTGGAGCGACATTGTTTGAGCGCATGGCTAATCTCTCCCGCTCCTCAGGCTCAACCGATGAGGAAGATGGTGACGATGATGAGGATGGCGACGACGCGCCTGCGCTGTCGATCCCGCGTTTCCTGGGTCGTCAAAACAACCAGTAGGCTAAACATCGTCATATGGTGAGGTCTCGCTCGGTCTATCGGCCGAACGGTTCCCTTGGGCTTGTTCGGAGGGAAGTACGGAACTTAGGGGCTTTCCCAAGGTGTTTCTCACCTGTTACGCTGATCGGGTGATACGAAATCTGTATTTTGCCGTTTGCGGCTCGCTGGCCATTGTTATTCCATTGGTCTGGAGCGCGCCTGCCTATGCGCAAGGTTCAACATCGCGCGAAGTGGTCCAGCCGTTGCCATCCCAGCAGGTACAACGGCTGAACCGGGCCCTTTTAGAACTTGCGCGGCGCCCCAGAAGCGTTGTTGCTCTTCTCGAAGCCGGCGATGCCTCGCTTGCGGTCGATGATCTGGACGCTGCCATTGGCTTCTATGGAAGCGCAGCAGAACTCGACCCCTCTGATGCTAGGATTAAGCTGGGCCTGGCGCAGGTTTACTTACGTTCAGGCAGGCCGGTGGAAGCGCTGCCTTTGCTTGAGCAGGCGCAAGTTGCAGGAGCCGAATTGCGCGATGTCCTGAGTGCGCGCGCGCTGGCCTACGATTTGGTTGGGGATCAGGAAGCTGCGCAGACTGACTATGCCTCGGCTATCGAGCTGTCGCCGCAAGATGATGAGATACGCCGCCGCCTCGCCATTAGCCACGCAATCTCCGGCAATACCGGTGCGTTTCAGGAAACGCTTGCACCCCTGCTCGAAGCGCGAGACGTTGCTGCGTTTCGCGCGCGGGCATTTGGGCTTGCCATTCTGGGTGAGCAGGAGCGGGCTGAAGGGATTGTAAATACTGTGATGCCGCCCGATCTCTCGGCGCGTATCAATCCCTATCTTGCCTATATGCCACGCCTCACTCCAGCGCAGCAGGCAGCTGCGGCCAATCTTGGCATCTTTCCACGTGCCGCTGATATTGGAAGGGAGGATCCCCGCATCGCGCGTTTTGCGCGTGAAGGAGCAAGTGGTGCTCGGCTGGAGCCGGCCGGCGAGCCGCTGGGAACACCCAGCGTGGAAGTTGAGGTAGCGCCAGGAGAACCTGATGTATCGGAGCCTGCCACACAGGTTTTGGCGTCAACTGCATCAGGTCCTCAGGCGCCTCAGACAACCACGATCGCGCCGGTCTCTGAGCAAACAGAACCCAGCCTTCCCAACGTCGCAACGCGAGATCGCATGAGCACGCTCGTCCCTCAACCCGAGCTGGCTTCTGCCACAGCGCAGTTGAGTGAAACGGAATCTCCTACTCCAGCCAGCGTTGCCGATGCCTTTGCAGATATGGACATTGCCAATCTGCCAAATGCGCAGACCACTGAAGGAGCGGTCGATATCTCTGCCTTTGATATCCCCCGTGAAGAACTACGCGCGCCAGAGCCAGCGGAACCCCAGCATCCTCGCCGCATCTGGGTTCAGCTTGCCACTGGCCGAGATGTAGCGGCGTTGGGCTTCGATTGGCGCCGGTTTTCGCGGCGCGCTCCCGAGCTGCTTGGCGATTTTGAGCCGCATGTAACTCCGTGGGGGCAAGCCAATCGTTTGCTCGCTGGGCCGCTTGCAAACAGCCGCGACGCGCGCCAACTCGTCAATGCTCTTGGTCAAATAGGTATTGAGACTTTTACCTATACAAGTCCAGAAGGTACTGAAATTCAAGAACTTAGATAGTATTTTACATTCTTCCACGGCTTTCTGTGCACAGGGTTTGAACAAGCCAAGAGGGTTCTCCCCAAGACTTGGAGGCATGGCGGATTGCCAAATGGGACTGTGCGCGTGCATTCGTGCCTGCCATGCTAAGGAAACCCCATTCCCCGACTGCTAGTATGAGTGCCCGCACATGAGGCCGCGCGACCCGGAATATGTCTCGGACGATGACGCAGCGCCGATTGAGATGCTCGCTGCGCTGTTTGACGCACGTGGCTGGGACAGCGAAGTTGTCTCCGACGATGAGCTGGTGGGTGAGGTTCAGGGCAGTTGGGCCAAGTATCAGTTGCGTGCGATTTGGCGCGCTGCAGATAATGTCCTGCAATTTCTCTGTTTGCCCGATATCCGTGTAACCTCGGAAAAAAAGCCGAGCGCCTATGAACTCTTGAGCCTCGTGAATGAGCAAGTTTGGCTCGGGCATTTCGACATTTGGTCGCAAGGTGATGTGCTCATCTATCGCCACGGCGCTTTGTTGGGGGACGAGGGCATGCTCTCCATCCAGCAAGCGCAGGCTTTGGTCGAAAACGCGATTGATGAGTGCGATCGGTTTTACCCTGCATTTCAATTTGTGTTGTGGGGCGATAAATCCCCACGTCAGGCGCTTGATGCCGCTATGGTTGACGCAGCGGGTGAGGCGTAACCAGTTTGTCGGCGCGTTAATGCTCGCGGGAACAAGAGACTGGAGAGGGCTTGGATGGCTCAGATCAATCACCTCCTAATCATCGGTTGTGGCAATATGGGCGGCGCTATGCTGGCTGGGTGGCTTGCTGCCGGTATGGAGCCTGAGAGATTTTCCATCCTTGATCCCGCGCTTGATAGTGCGCCTGCCAGGGTAACGCTTTACCGCGATGTGTCCGATGCCGCAGTGGCCAATCACGACGCAGTTCTGCTTGGGTTCAAGCCCCAGCAATTCGGATCACTCGCACCAACTCTCCAATCACTCGTTGGAAAAGAAGTCGGGCTTTACTCGCTTTTGGCTGGTTTGACCTTGGCGCAACTGAAAGCGGCGTTCCCGAACGCCGATGCCCATGTCCGCGTCATGCCCAATCTTGCCGCGCGTATTAACAAATCACCGATCATCCTGGTGGAGCAAGGGCTCAGTGCGGACGCTCGCGTAAGTGCTTTTGCATTGTTCGATTCTCTGGGGACGGCCCTATGGCTCGAAGATGAGACCAAATTTGATCTTGTCACTGCCCTCGCAGGCTCAGGACCGGGGTTTGTTTATCGGTTTATCGATGCACTGGCAGCGGCCGCTACACAACTTGGCCTTGAACAGGATCAAGCGACTTCGCTCGCGCTAGCCACTGTTGATGGTGCTTCGACGCTTGCTGCCGGGAGCGAT
>JBCDKX010000049.1:0-16839 GCA_038746055.1 Pseudomonadota bacterium | reverse complement strand
GCGCGCGCTTTTTGCGGGCTGTGCGCGTGTCGTGCATTTGCTTGCGGATGAGGTCGAACATCGCCCCGCGCACGCGGATTTTGGCATATGCGGCAAAGCCATCTTCGGTAGGGCCATCGTGGCGGTGCGCGCATTCTGTAAGCGCTACAATGCCCGACTGAATGAGGTCTTCGACCTCCAACCCGTCGCGGCCCGAGCCATTGATATGCCAGGCTGCGCGGTGCACGAGAGGGAGAAACCGACGCACTCGGTCTTCCACCTCCTCGCGGCTGGCGACGGAGTAGCTGACCGCACCATAGGCCTGCGGGCCAAATCCTGAAACATCGTGCTTCATGCTGAGATGCCTTGTGCCATATGTGACTGAGCATCGGTTTCAGACGCGGGTGCGGGAAGTTCCGTAGCTGGCGCTTGCTCCTGCCCGATTACGGCAACTACTTCGACCGGCTGGGTAGGCGGAAGCTCATTGATTGAGAGTACCAGCGCACGGGGCGCGCGTTGTTTGAGCAGCTGAGCTACCGCCCTGCGTGCAGGAGGCTGGACGACCATGGCGACTGCACCTCCGGCCTCTTTAATCGCGGCATTAACCTGCTCGACGATAACTCCCGCAAGGTTGGGCTCGATCAATGGTTGGCCGGTGGATGGGTCGACCATTCCGCCAAGGATAGCGCTTTCCAGGCCTGCCTCAAGGGTTACGACTTTGAGCTGTTCTTGCGGGAGCGCGAGGCGGACAACCAGGCGCGCTCCCAGGTCTGAGCGTACCTTGTCGATCACCGCATTGAACTCCTGCGTGGTCTGCAGTGCCAGCGCCAAAGAGGTAAAGAGCGGCTGCGGGTGATTTAGACCAATTCCATCGGCGATCAGCGCGCGCAGAATGCGAGTGAGGGCTGCCAGAGTGAGCGGCTCTGGGTGTACGGCCTCGATCAAAGCCGGGGCACGGTCCTTCAAGTCCTCGACGATCGCGCTCACTTCAGAAGGTCCAAGCAATTGATGGCTTTGAGTGAGGAGTTCCTGATTGGCGTGGGTGGCGATTACGGTGCTCGCATCGACGCACATAAACCCTTCAGCGGTCGCGAGGTCGCGCGCGCTTGCATCGATCCAAAGCGCTGGGCAATCAAAGCTGGGATCGCGGGTGTACTCGCCACCAAGCCCAAGCCCGCTATAGGGTGGGAGCGTCTGCACCTCGCCTGTGTCAATGGCTAGCAGTTTCCCAGGCTTGACCGTCCCGCGGGCGATAGCGAGGCCGCCGAGCATCACGGCATAGTCATTTGCCCCTGCTTCGAGAGAGTCGCGGATGCGGAACTGGGGTAGGACAAAGCCAAGCTCGCGCGAGAGTTGTTTGCGGATTCCGGTAATGCGCTTGAGCAGCGGTGCATCCTTTTTATCATCCACCAGATTGACCAGGCCATAGCCAAGCTCGAGTGTTACCAGAGTCTGGTCAGACACTTCGGTGATGTCGATCTTATCGGGTGCTGGTTCCTCCTCCACCGCCTCCTCAACGACTGGCTCATTTTTCTTTTTGTGCAAAGCCCACCACAGCACTCCGGCAATCGCAGCGGCAGGAAGGAAAATGAGCTGCGGCATGGCAGGTACAGTGCCGATGGCGGCGAGAATAGCAGCAACGGGGAGCCAGCCGCGCGGATCGGCAAACTGTCCGCCGATCTGGCCTGACAGGTCGCGCTTATCGGCGACTCGGGTGACAATGGCAGCAGCAGCGATGGAGAGGAGCAAGGCAGGTACTTGTGCGACCAGAGCATCGCCGACCGCGAGTGTGATATAGAGCTCGCCCGCTTCGACAGCACTAAGACCATGGGTAATCATGCCGAGCGCAAAGCCTGCGATGATGTTGACGCCAAGGATTAACAGCGCGGCGATTGCATCACCTTTCACGAATTTCGAAGCACCATCCATCGAGCCATAGAAATCCGCCTCAACCGTAACTTCGCGGCGGCGTTCACGCGCTTCATCCGCGGTGATCAGGCCAGCCGCAATATCGGCGTCAATCGCCATTTGTTTGCCCGGCAAGGCGTCGAGGACAAACCTTGCCGAAACCTCTGATACGCGCCCTGCGCCTTTCGTGATGACGATCATATTGATGATCAGAAGGATGCAGAAAACAAACAGGCCAACCGCAAAATTGCCGGCTACCAGGAACTGCCCAAAGCTCTCGATAATCTCGCCAGCCGCAGCGCCGCCTTCGTGGCCGTTCACCAGCACGATCCGGGTCGAGGCAACATTCAGAGCCAGTCGCAGAAGCGTTGCAAACAATAAGACCGTCGGAAAGGACGAGAAGTCAAGCGGTGCACGTGCGTTCAGGGCGACCATCAACACCGCCACTGCGATGGCGATGTTGAGTACGAAAAACATGTCCAGGAGTAGCGGCGGGATCGGCAGGACCAGCAGCACGAACAGCCCAAAGATGCCGATCGGCAAGGCTATCGCTGCAGGGGCATCACGCAGGCGTTCCATCCATGAAATTCGGGAAAGCGGTTCCAAAATCAAAATCCAAGCGCTTTCAGTCGCTCATAAGCGCGTGTGACTTGATCTTGCGTTGCCTGGCTGGACTGGTTGCCGCCCGCCTCGCCGAAGGTTGAGAGCAGCATGCTGGATATCGGGCTTTGCGCACTGGGCCGCGTCAGATCGAGTTGCGGCACTTCCGCAATGCTAGGTCGGCCTTGCCCAGTTATGACCGGTGGCGATTGGGGTGCGAAGACCCGTTCATCCGCAATCAGATAGGGGGGCGGTTTCTGACTTGGCGCGGGTGCCCGCGGCTGAACTAAGCCTTGCCCAGCACCAAGCACTGGCGGGCTGAGGGCTGCAACGGCATCGTCATCGGTGATTGTGATCGGCGCGTTGGCGCGTGCGCGCTCCAGCTTACCGCCGAGATAATCCATCACACCTTGTAGACTGCGCGGGCTCCCATTGCTTTCGTAAAATACCGTCTGATTGGCTGCGGCGGGGCGGCGAAACAGGGCCGAAGCGTTAGCCTGTGGATTATCCTGGAGCGCTGAGAGAAACCGGCCAGCACCGCCTGCGCCCAAGAAATGCGCAAGGTAAAGCTCGCTGTGATCAGGCTGACGGCCAAGGATCGGGGTTAGGTGCGCGCGGTTGTCCTCGGCCAGCCCTGCAGCCATCAGTGAGGCAATCTGAGGGTTATTGCGAAGCTCAAGAATGGCCTGCCGGATCGCAGGATCAGGAACATAGGCGCTGCCATTGCCGGAAGTACGGATATGCGCCGAGACGGTACCAAGACCAAAGCGATCGCCATGACGCTGCATGGTCTCGAGCCAAGTGCTCTCGATAAACTGATAAAGCCCAGTCGCGGAAGAAGTGCGCGCTTTGGCC
Source organism: Pseudomonadota bacterium (assembly GCA_038746055.1). Classification (GTDB taxonomy): domain Bacteria; phylum Pseudomonadota; class Alphaproteobacteria; order Sphingomonadales; family Sphingomonadaceae; genus Erythrobacter. The sequence goes on along the minus strand of JBCDKX010000049.1, from coordinate 13,497 downwards.
GATGGGTTCATCGCACTTTCGACTTGCGCTTGCGCGATCAAATAGCCGAAGTCGATGCCCGTTTTCCGTGCGGCGCTTGCAATGGCGCGCTCGACACTGATGGGCCCGTTTGCCGTATCTGCCTGTGCGATCTGTCGCGAAGCGCCGTGTTGCATACGTTCGCGATCAAGTTGTATTGGTTCATAGCTACGCTGCACCGTTTCGAAGACGGGTCTCATCGCAGCAGGAGAGAAAGGAGATTGTGGCAGGGGAATGCTCGCTCACGTCTTTCTGGCATAGTTAACGTCCAAAAATGTTGAGCAAGCTTCGTGCCAGAAGACGTTGAACCAAGGTACGAGGTGACGCACCCTCTGGAATGGACTAACCGTTTTTCGGTTGTCGTTTTGTATATGCGTGACGCTCTGCCCCCAGCGCATCCAGCCGTTGAGCAACGTTGGCGGCCAAAAGGTTGCGCACCCGGCGGTTGACGTCGTTTAGGGACTTGGCGGTTTCAACCAAGGCACGTGCTTCTACATCTAGGTCGGGCGCGATTAGCCCAGCAAGCTGTCCGCACACGCGGTCTTTTTCATGCGTGACAGCCACCAGAGCATCGGCCTCTAATGTGGCAAGAGCTTGCCGCTCTGCCTCCAAAACGGCAATCATTTGCCGGAGGTTGCCGTGTAAATCCGCTATTCCACTACCGCCATTTGCGGCCCCGTTTGCGGACATACCTTGCAAAAGTGCTCGCGTCATTCTGCAATCTCAAATTTCAGCTGTGCCGCGATCATTGCATCCGCAATCTTGGCTGGCACAAGTGGATATGATCCATCGCGCAGAGCGCTGCGAATCTCTGCTACGCGGTCATTATCAACCGGCGGTCCGTTTTGCGCAGGTGCCGCGATCTCAACTGCTATGCCGGTGCCATCGGCGGAGCCAGCCACCGCCCGATCAGCGATTGACCCGCGCCCTTCGGACGTTGGTCTCGCTTTGGTGTGGTCAGCGGCAGAGGTCGGACTTACGCCGGTGATCGACTGCATTCTGTTCAATTCGAAAGAGGGCATGATGCGTCTCCCGGTGGTTCTACAAAGCTAAAAACGGCTGTTTTGGAGATCGATTAAGGGCCGCGCGGACAAAAAGTCTCTCAGCTGATTTTAACCGACTGGAATAACAGCTAAACCGGGTCGTTCAATCCGCACCCGAATGGCATCAGCGCGGCGTTCGGTACGCACCGCAATCCAGTCACCGATAGCGCCTGCTTCCATCGCTTCCGCGCTCTGCTGAACGCTAAATCCGCGACCTCGGACAAGTACGGTGATCGGGTCACCGCGTGCGACCACTTTGGGGATGTCAGGCGCAGGCTTCACAGAGCTGGTGGCCACGAAAATCCGCCATCCGTCAGGATTGGGGCAATCCACCCGCACGATGGTTTGCGCGCGCCCATGCCATTTCACACCAAGCGGGGCATCACAGGCCGCCAGTCGCAAACGCCGGTCAGCCGGCAGGCGGGCGCCACCAAGTTCGCCAATGCCGGCGCCGGTAAACGCCTCGATCGCCTGGTCTATTTCGACGGGATCAATGTAGCCTTTGTCTGAACCATCCTGTGCGGAGGCCAATGCGGCAAAAGCTGGCAGGCTTGCAACGATCATTGCGGTCATCATCAGCCGGATTTCGAGACGTTGAGCGGAGATTTTCGTTCGCATTGGCTTTCCTTCCTGATCTCAATTGGAGCTGAGATGCCCCGTGCCAATGGTCAAGCAAACCTTGTGCCAAAGACTACTTGTATAGGATGGATACAGTCCCCACTGCCCAGCAGTGCGCGGTGAGCTCATGTCCCGATTAGGGGTAACTCGCAATGCCGGCCTCAGGTCCACTTTAAGCTTAACTTGCTACTTCAAATGCAACTCAAGATATGACCACGGAAGGACGCTCTTAATGAGTGCAGCATCGCCATCGAAAAAACTGCCATTTTCAGCCAACAACTCGGCACAAGCTGGTGAGTTCGAACGCCCAAGAGACCGGGCACGTGAAGGTCGCAGCGAGTTAATGGAGCGGCTCAACGATTTTGTGCTGAAGCACGATGTTGCACTTACCGGAACAAACCTTTCGACAATTGTCGCAGCTCTATCGGGATCAGATTCGGGTCTTGCCCGCATCTTTGCCACTCGCGAGATTTCGTGTGAGCCAATTTCTCAAAACTGGCTTGATGAGGTTGGCAAGATGCACTCGCGTGAGGATGAGCGCGCGAATGCGCTCGAAGGTTTGCTTGATCGAGTCGAGAACTCGCTCACGAAATTTGCTGAAACCGCACAATCAGCTCAGTCAGAAACCAGCGAGCACCGCGGTGCAATTGATGCACAGATTTCCGAACTGGCAAAGACAGCGGATACGGCAGGCTCGGCCAGTGGGATCGATCGGCTGGTCGATCTTTCGCGGGTTATGCTTGAGCGGATTGTGCAGGTTGAGGAGGCCATGAAAAAGAGCCAGGCGGAGACGGCTGAGCTTCGCGAGAGCTTGGCTGAAGCCCGCGCGCAAGCGGATGTTGATCATTTGACCCGCCTGCCCAATCGCCGGGCTTTTGAGCGCCAACTTGAGCAGTCGGCAACACGCGCTGAAGAGAAGGGCGAGCGCCTTTCGCTCGGCTTTTGCGATGTCGATCACTTCAAATCAATCAATGACACCCATGGCCATGATGCGGGTGATCGCGTGCTTGTTGCAATTGCCAATACGCTCAAGAAACATGCCGGCAAACATCTGTTTGCTGCGCGTCATGGGGGTGAGGAGTTTGTTGTCCTGTTTCCTGGTCTGACCGCTCAGGATGCAGCTGACCGGCTCGATGAGATACGCATTGACCTTTCCTCTCGCCAAATGGTCAACCGTGACAACGGCAAATCCTTTGGCCGTATCACCTTTTCTGCCGGAGTGAGTGCGGTACAGAATCTGGAGGATACGCGCGAGGCTCTGACGAGGGCTGATACTGCTTTGTATCAGGCCAAAGAAGCGGGCCGCGACCGAGTTTTGATCGGCTAGCAATTTACCGCGTGCTAACACTGCGACCGACATCGTCGATCAACGATCTGGTCTTAGCTCAGCGACCTGCTTCTGGCTGATCATAGGCTAGGCTGGCATAGAGGTCGCTTTGTGTACCGTGAGTAATCACCACTCTTACTGCGATATCCCGATGCGCTACGCTCGCAGCCATCACCTGGGCGTTTTGCCATATCAGCTCTTCATCTGTCTCGTCATGCATCGCAATAATCGTCAGCGTTGTGCGCGGATCACGCGGCTGTTCGGCAAGCCACTCAGTCAGCGTGGGACCGCGCGCTGTCGGGCGGAAGAGCGCCTGGGCTGGAGCGACATAGGGAGCGCGCGTGACCGGCGCGGCGCGCTCACTGTCAGTGTTTACTAACGCGGTGAGTGTCACGAGAAACAGGATCAGTGCCAGGTCAGCCAACACCAACTGCCAGCTATGGTTGCCGTCATTGCCCGCCCCGATCATCATACTACGCCCTTAAATGCCATGGTCGCGCGGTCGTTACGCACGGGATAACTCCGCGGGCCGATGAGTTCCCCCTCAAACCACTGAAGCAGAAGACTTCTTTCAGATTCTTCTCTATCGCTCCTGCGCTCAATTGCGCGGGCGAGCGGGTGGAATAAAAGATGTGCGGCGAGCACGCCATAAAGCGAAGATAAGACCGCGCCGGCGACCGATGCCATAACAATATTGACCGAGCTGCTCTGCATTTCGGGCATCAGCTGCGTGATCGCAAACAAAGTGCCTACCAAGCCAAAGACCGGAGCAAGTTCGCCGGCCGTTTCGTAGACCCGCGCTGCCGCTACGCTGAAAGTTTCGCGTTCTAGGCGCTGTCTGCGGGCAAGTTCGAGCATGGCATTGATCGAGCCGCTGCGGATGTAGGCGTTGAGGAGCTTCGTGGTGGCGATGTCTGGTGGATCGAATGGCTCTGCTCCCAGGTGGCCCAGCCGGTTTATCTCGCCGACGGTGCGTGCAAGAGCCGACCTTGTGGAGCCAGCATCAAACCCCTTTCGCCCAAGCTTGAGACCGGCTGTTACAGCGAGCCCGATATCCTGCGCGCCCTCACGGGCAAGTGTTGCAAGCACAGTCCCGATCAGGACAATTGCCAATGCCATAGGATCCAACAGGCTGGTTGCAGCGCTCATAGCCCTCAAAGGTCTCCCACATTGCGGCCGCGCAGCTTGAGCGGGCCGGATGGATTGGTGGCGAAGCCTAGAACGGCTGAGCGCTAGCGAGGTTAAGGCAAAGCCACTTTAGGGCAGGCCCTTGCCGAAAGGCTGCAAGCGACTGCCGTTTCTCCTGCCTTGTCCTGCGAAACCCCTGAGAACCGACATTTGGCACGCTTGGTGCAGAAAACCGCCCATACGCTTTTGGAGTGCAATCACAAGGCCGCGCATGATGAATGAGAAGATCTTTGGAATACACGGCGCAGCGCTAGAATTGCGTTCGCAGCGTATGCGGGTGATTGCGTCAAACATAGCGAATGCCGCGACACCAGGATACAAGGCCCGCGATATCGACTTTGAAGCCGGCCTCAAGGCCAAGCTCGCAAACGAGTCAGGCCATCCTCGCACTTCTGAAGAGCCTCAGCTTCTTTATCGCCGCTCAGTAATGCCCTCGCTTGATGGTAATACTGTGGAACTTGGCCGCGAACAGATCGCCTTTGCCGAAAATGCGCTGCGCTACTCAGCCACACTCGAATTCGTCCAGGGCAAAGTTAACAGCATCACTCGCGCGCTAAAGGGAGAATAAGCCATGCCCGATGGCCGTCCTTCAACCCTGTTTAGTCTCGCCGAAGGTGCCATGTCGGCGCAGCTGGTACGGATCAATGCAGCGACGTCAAACCTTGCCAATGTGGGCTCAGTCGCGCGCTCAGAGGCAGAGGCATATCGTCCGATCCGGACTGTTTTTCAAACTGAGCTCGACCGAGCTTCAGGTATCGCGACGGTAACATCCACGCGCCTCGTGCGCAGCGAAGCAGCGCCGGAGGAGCGCTATGATCCAACCAACGCGCTGGCGGACGGCGAAGGAAACGTGTGGGTCGCCCCAGTCGATGAGAGCGCCGAGATGCTCGAGATCATGGAGAGCGCGCGCCAGTACCAAAACATGGTGCAAGCCCTGCAGACCGCCAAACAGCTGATGATGGATACATTAAGGAGTAACTGACAATGAACACCGTCAACACGACCCCGCCGCCGGGGCTTGGCGAGACGCTTGATCGGCTAAACGCGCCGGGCACAATCGTTCAAGAGAGTGCAGCTGCACAGCTTGGCTCGGCTGACTTTCTGCGGTTGATGACCGCTCAGCTCGCCAATCAGGATCCGCTTGAGCCACAGAGTAATGAGCAGATGTTGGCTCAATTGGCGCAGTTCTCTTCACTTGAATCGAACATCGAAGGAAACTCGAGGCTCGATGACATTTCCGCCAAGTTGGATGCATTGATCGACGCGCAAACCGCTGCCGCTGAAGCCGCAACACAAGCAGCTGCCGCAGCTCAAGCTGCAGCCGACGCCGCAAGCAATGCGACCCTAAATTCTTCAGTCGGCCAGCCCGCTTTCTGAACCCTATTCCCCAACACAAAGGAAAATTCCAATGTCCTTCTTCACTTCGCTTAGCGGCATGAGAAACTCGCAAACCGATTTAGCGGTGATCTCACATAACATCGCCAATGCTGAAACCACCGGTTTCAAGAAGAGCAACACTGCGTTTGCTGACATCGTCGCAACCGGTGGCAGCACTGACCCGCGTTTGACGCCGGGTATCGGTTCATCAGTTCAAGCCATCACGCAAGATTTTGGCCTTGGGTCGCTTGTACAAACCGGTCGCGGCCTTGACCTTGCGATCAGCGGGGATGGCTTCTTCGCTACATCTAACCCCGCGACGGGGGATTTGACCTTTACGCGCAATGGCGCGTTAGAGGTGGTGGCCTCCGGCGGATTGGTCGATTCCAGCGGTGATTTGGTGCAGGGCTTCCCGGTCGATGCGACAGGCACGCCAACCTCGACCACACCCATTGCGATCAGTATCCCGACCGTCAACGCTGGCGGTTCTGGGCTCTCCAATCTCTCGATCAATGACCAAGGCCTGGTTAACGCGTCTTACTCCGACGGCACGAGCGAGCCAGTGGCGCAGATTGCACTTGCGTCTTTCCCGGCCACTGGCGGCCTTCGCGCGATCGGGCAGACAAAGTGGGAGGCCACGGCGGATTCCGGTCCGGTACAATATGGTAATCCGGGCGAAGGCAATTTTGGCCAGGTCCGTGATGGCACCTTGGAGCGTTCTAATGTGGATCTGGCCGAGGAAATGGTCTCGCTTTTGACCGCACAGCGGAATTTCCAGGCGAATGCGCGGGCACTCGATACCGCCACGGCGATCTCTCAGGTTGTCCTCAACCTTCAGACCTAATCGCTAGTCTGAGAAGTTAAGCTATGGACCGTCTGATCTACACTGCCATGACCGGCATGGACGCCGCGATGAACCGCCAGCGTATGACGGCGAACAATCTCGCCAACGCCAACACACCAGGCTTTCGCCAGGAGCTCTTTTCGGTAACGCCGGCGACCATCAAGGACCCCTCAATGGATGCGAAGGGTCTCGAGGCGCGGGCGATGGCGCGCGGTTTTGTACGCAATGTTGATATGAGCCTTGCTCAGGCAAAACCCACCGGCCAGCCGCTTGATATCGCGGTCAAAGGCGAGGCGCTGATCGCGTTTCAAGCACCTGATGGCGGCGAGATTTACTCGCGGCGTGGCGATTTTCGGGTGGCGGCCTCTGGCGTGCTCGAAAATGGCGAAGGGCTTCCGGTTCTTGGCGAAACTGGCGCACCGATCACCGTGCCAGCCGGCTTTGCCATCAAGATTGCCGAGGATGGTTCGGTGCTTGGCACCGATCCCGCTGCACCAAACGTACCTGCGGCCGCTTTCGACAAGATCAAGCTGGTCTCGGCTGACGGGAGCCAGTTGGTCAAAGGGATCGATAGTTTTCTGAAGGTCCCAAATGGCGGGGTCCTCCCCAATGATCCGACTGCGAGTGTAACCCCCGGCGCGCTTGAGCAATCCAATGTCAACACCGCCGCAACGCTCGTCGATATGATTGAAGCCCAGCGCTCTTTCGAGATGCGCGCGCGGGTGATTCAGACCGCGAGCGAGCTCGACGAGTCCAGCTCTTCCCTTCTGACGATGCGTTGATTGTCCAAGACCCATAAGGAACCACGCACATGCCCTCATCCGCTCTCCACGTCGCCCGCACCGGGCTCGAAGCACAAGACGCGCGCATGCGGGTCATCGCCAACAATCTGGCGAATATCGGCACCGCTGGTTTCAAGCGCGATCGGGTCGATTTTGCGACGCTCGCTTATCAAGAAAACCGCGTTGCGGGTCAGCAATCGACCAATCAAACCGCTTTTGCCGTCGGCCTTAATCTTGGCACCGGCGTGCAGGTCATGGGCACCAGCCGCATCGACAGCCAAGGCACGCTCAATCAGACCGGCAACACGCTTGATGTCGCTATGGACGGCCCCGGATTCTTCCAGGTCGAACTGCCCCCCAATGGTCAGCTCGCCTATACCCGCGCGGGCAATTTCACTTTGTCAGCACAAGGTAATCTGGTGACCGGTCAAGGCTTTCAGTTGAGCCCACCGATCCAGGTGCCAGCCGGAGCGACCAGCATTCTGATCTCCCAGGACGGCACCGTCAGCGCGCAACAAGACGGGCAGGCCGCGCCGGTGCAATTGGGACAGCTCCAGGTCGCAAGCTTCATCAACCCCGCTGGTCTTCAAGCGATTGGCGACAACTTTCTGATTGAAACCGCAGCCAGCGGCCCCGCCGATGTAGGCACCGCCGGCACGTTTGGCCGAGGGAACATCCGCCAAGGCATGCTCGAAGGCTCTAACGTCAATGTTGTCGAGGAGCTGGTCGAAATGATCGAAGCACAACGCGCCTACGAGATCAACTCGCGCATGGTGAGCGCGGTCGACGAAATGCTGCAAAACGCCAGCCAGACACTGTGAGCATTTATCATGCAGGCTTTTAGAATTCTTATTGTTGCAGCCTCCGGGCTTTCATTGTCTGCCTGTCTCGCTGGCGGCTTTAAGCGCGAGGCGGGTTTCTACGCCCCGCCACCTCCCCCACTCGCTGCTGCCCCGATACCAGGTGCGCAAATGGGGTCCAAAGGCGCGATCTATCAGGCAAGCCAAGGTTATGCGCCGCTCGTGGTCGGAACCCGTGCGCGCACTCTGGGCGATATGCTGACGATCGCACTTATTGAAAGCACCAGCACATCCAAGAGCACCACCAGCGCCACCGATCGTGATGGTAGCATTGGCCTTATTCCGCCTACCGCCGGCCCGCTTGCTTTCCTCAATCCCAATTCCATCGCCAGCAATGGCCAAAGCTCCTTTGCAGGCAGTGGCAACGCAGCACAGCAAAGCCAGATGAACGGTATCCTGTCGGTCACTATTGCGGCGATCTACCCCAATGGCACGGCCGAAGTCGTCGGCGAGAAGCAAATGGCGCTCAGCCAGGGCGACGAATGGGTGCAGTTCGCAGGCCGCATCCGACTGGTCGACATTGATGCAGACAACACTTTGCCCTCTTCGCGCGTCGCCAATGCACGGATCATCTACACCGGTAAGGGTGCGGTTCAACAAGCGAGTCGCCCCGGTTGGCTCCAGCGCTTCTTCAGCACGATTTCTCCCTTCTAACTGAGGTCTGACACGATGCTCATCATCCGAATCTGTGTCACTTTTCTAGCTGCTCTTCTGGCGCTTATGCCGTCCGATGCGCGGGCCGATCGGATTCGCGATCTGGGCCAGTTTGAAGGGCTCCGTGCCAACCAATTGACCGGCTATGGGGTTGTCGTCGGGCTTCAGGGGACGGGCGATGATAACCTCGAATATGTGCGCGAGGCGATGCGCGGTGTTTCGGGCCGTTTGGGGCTGCAATTGCCCCCCGGTGTCAGCCCGAACCTGCGTAACGCAGCGGCAGTTATCATCACTGCCGAGCTTCCTGCCTTCGCCAAGCCGGGTCAGCGCATCGACATCACCGTATCGACCCTGGGCCAGGCGCGCTCCCTTCGCGGGGGCGCGCTTGTGCTCGCGCCGCTTTATGGTGCTGACGGACAGATCTACGCGATGGCGCAGGGCAATGTAGCAGTGGGCGGCCTGGGGGTGAGCGGGCGCGACGGATCACAGGTTTCGGTGAACGTGGCCACCGTTGGTCGAATCGCTGATGGAGCGACGGTTGAGAAGGGGGTTGCCACTGGCTTCGACCAGGGGGGCACTTTGCGATTCAACCTTCACCAAGCGGACTTTTTGACCGCTGCGCGGGTGCGTGATGCTGTGAACACCATGTATCCCGGCATGGCCAAGGTTGCTGATGGGGTAAGCATTGAGCTGACGCTTCCTTTCGGTAGTGACGAGCGCTCGGCGGCTCTGGCAGAGATAGAAATGCTCGCCGTCACCCCTGCGCCCGTCGCTGCGAAGGTGATCATCAATTCGCGCACTGGCACTGTCGTGATTAACGAGGCCGTGCGGCTCTCTCCGGCGGCGATCAGTCACGGGAAGCTTGTAATCCGAATCGACGAAAACCCGACCGTGGTTCAGCCAGAACCATTCGCCAATGGCGAGACGGCAATTGAGGAAGACACTGAAATCACTATCGAAGAGGCCAGTAGCCGCGTAGCTCTCTTCCCGGGAGCTGCCAGCCTCAACGAGATTGTCGATGCACTCAACCTGCTTGGCGTTCAAGCCTCAGACCTTGTGGTGATCCTTGAAAGCATGAAGCAAGCGGGCGCGCTCCAGGCCGAAATGGTGGTACTGTGATTGGTCCGCTTGGACCTGTCGCGGGCACCAAACCTGATCCGCTCACTGCTGAGCAGCAACAGCTACGCGAGGCAGCACAGGGCTTTGAAGCGATCATGATCCGTAAGCTTCTGGAAGCCGCGCGTGAGACGCCTTTCACCGAAGATGCTCCCCTCACAGGCGGCGGAATGAAGCAATATAAGACCATGCGCGACGAGCACTTTGCCGAAATCGCATCGCAATCAGGTGCCTTAGGGTTTGCCCGGAGTATCGAGGAACAGCTTGCTCAATTCGTCTCTCCTACAGAGCTTGAGTGATGCCAATAGACCTTATCTCGATCGGCCAGAGCGGGGCCCGAGCAGCGCGCGCCAGTATTGAGCTGACCGCGCAGAATATCGCCAATGCGGCAAACCCGGACTACGCGCGGCGAAGCCTGCAATTGGAGGAGTTTGTTGCTTCCGCGGTGATCGACTTCACCTCCAGCGACGCGCTCAGCGGGGTGCGGATTGGCGGGATTGTACGACCGGGTAGTGAGCTTCTCCAAACCCGCGCCCGTGACAGCGCCGCGGATGTTGCACGCGCCGATCAGGATATTGTCGCGCTCAGAGATGCCGAGTTGGCGCTCGAACAATCAGGCCTATTCAGAGGTCTTGTTGATTTTGAGGCTTCGCTGACCCTGCTCGAAAGCGATCCAACCGATCCGGCGCTTAGGACTGGCGCGGTAGAGGCCGCCCGCCAATTGGCGGTGTCATTCCAGTCCGCCCAAACCGGCCTCTCCAATGCGCGCGAGCTTGTGCAAGCGGGCGTCAGCGTGGGAGTTGAGGAGGTCAATGGCGCGGGGACCGAGCTGGCGCGGATCAACCGCGAGCTTGTCAAGGTCGAGCCGGGCTCTGCGGCTCAGGCCAATCTGTTCGACGCGCGCGACGCCGCTTTGCGCGATATCTCGGCCGAGTTCAACGTCAGCGCCGAATTTGACGAGCGTGGGCGCGCGACAGTGCGTTTGGTTTCAACGCCTGCGCCTGCCGGTGAAGTTGGCCCGGTGCTTGTCGATGGCACCACTGCAAACCCGCTGACCTCAACGATTGCGGCAGATGGCACGGCCTCCTTTGAGCTCGACGGCCTCACCTTCACACCAGTGAGCGGCGCCATGTCTGGGCGTGTGTCTGCGCTTAACGATCTGAGAGACCGTGCAGACACGCTCGATGCGATTGCGCTTGCGGCCATTACCCGCGCCAACACCGCGCAGGCCAATGGCGCCACGCTCGATGGAACACCAGGACAACCACTATTCACGGGCACCAATGCAAGCGATATCGAGCTCGCCCTGACCGCCGGTGACCAGTTGGCCCTCGCTCCGCTGGGATCACCTCCAGGAAGCCGCGATACCACCAATCTCCATACACTGATCGACGCCATTGGCGCTGATGACGGCCCAGTGGCTGAGACGGATCGCTTGCTGCTTTCGCTCTCGAGCCGCATTTCAGGACTTGAGACCACCCGCGAAGGTCTCTCGATCATCGCCGGAAGCGCGGCAGCAGATTTGCTCAGCGAGACGGGTGTCGATCTCGACGAAGAGGCCGCCGCGCTTATCCGCCTACAACAAGCTTTCGAAGCAAATAGCCGAGTGATCCAGGTCGCGAACGACATCTTCGACACCGTTCTGGGGCTGAACTGATGAACTTTGTCAGCGGTTCAACAGGGGCCTATTATGAGCGATCTTTAAGCCAATTGGCGATCCTGCGCGAGAATGCCGAGGAGTTTCAGACTCAGATCGCAACCGGCGTTCGTATTCAGCGTGGATCAGAGGATCCTATCGCGGCCTCGCGTCTCCGCGCGCTCACCCGGCTCGAAGTTCGGGGAGCAACCGAACAGGAGAACGCAGCGCGGCTTCGGCAGGATCTCACCGAAACTTCCAACCAGATCACGGGCGTTGTCGACCTGATTCAGCGCGCTCGCGAGCTTGCTGTCCAGGCGGCCAACGACACGCAGGGCGAGGCAGGACGCGCAGCGATAGCCGATGAGCTTGAGCAAATGGCAGATGAGTTGTTCACCCGCTCCAACTCGCTATCGATCACCGGGGCAGCGCTTTTCGCAGGCACTGCCGGTGCGCCTGCATTCGAACGAGCGCCCGATGGCACCGTTACTTACATTGGCAACAGCCAGGTCGGCACTGTCCCAGTCGCGCCGGGTACCGAGATCGAGCGCGGAATAACTGGCGATCAACTTTTCGAGTTCGACGTTAACGGAACGCCCACCAGCAGTTTTGCGGTTTTCAGCCAGCTGGCGGCCGACTTGCGCGGCGGGTCGGCTAATCCGCAAGCGGCCGCGCAAGATGCAATTGCTGGGATTGACGAAGCACTCGACGCAGCCAATCGCAATCAGACGGTGGTGGGTACAAGACTCGCCTGGGTTGAGGCGATTGAGGACGACAATGCCGAACGCGCAATCAATATCGCAGAGCAACGCTCAGAGATTGGTGACACCAACATCGCTGACGTCATTGTGCGCCTTCAGCAGACCCTGACAGCATTGGAAGCCAGCCAAACCACTTTCACACGGGTCAGCAATCTTACGCTCTTCAACGCCATCTAGCCGGCCCGTCCTGTTCTAAGGTGCAGTCTCAAGAAAGGAACTCACGAAAGTGTTCGCAGGCATTGGCATTGTTGTCCTGATCATAATGGTGTTTGGCGGCTATACGCTTGCAGGTGGCTCAATGGGGCCGATACTGAAGGCTTTGCCGCTTGAGATGATGATGATCGGGGGCGCAGCGATTGGTGCAACTCTGATTGGCAACTCGATGCACGAGCTAAAACTCCTGGGTGGTGGGTTTGGAAAGGTCTTCAAGGGTCCGCAATACTCCGATCAGGATCATATTGATGCGATTGCGCTCACCAGCAAGTTGATGAAGTTACTCCGTTCAGAGGGCGCTGTGGCCTTGGAATCCCATGTAACGGAGCCTTCGACGTCATCAATCTTCAGCGAGTATCCAAAGCTGCAAAATGATCCAGTCGTCTCCAGTCTGATCTGCGATCCGCTTACGCTAATGGTGGTGTCGTCGGGAACGCTTGATACCAATGCGGTTGAAGATGTGATTGACAATGCGATCAAGACTCAGGCGCATGAGTTGGAAGAGCCGCAACATGCGATCCAAGGGCTTGCCGATGCCTTTCCTGCACTCGGAATTGTGGCTGCGGTTTTGGGTGTGATCAAGACCATGGGCTCGATCAATGAGCCTCCCGAAATCTTGGGCGGCATGATCGGGGGTGCGCTGGTTGGAACATTCCTGGGGATTTTCCTGGCTTATGGTTTGGCCGGGCCAATGGCGAGCCGCGTCAAGCAGGTCATCACTCACGATATGCAGATCTATCACTCGATCAAGCAGGTCATTGTGGCCAGCCTGCACGGTTATCCGCAGCCATTGGTATTGGAAGCCGCGCGGTCGGGCTTGCCGCCTGCCCATCGTCCGAAGCTTACCGACCTGCTCGATATGATGCGGGGCAAGTAAAATGGCCGAAGAAGGCGCACCTGCGGGCGAGCCGCTTGCTCCGATAATCGTCAAGAAAATCACGATTGAGGAAGGGGGACATCATGGCGGTGCCTGGAAGGTGGCCTATGCGGACTTCGTCACCGCGATGATGGCGTTCTTCCTGCTCTTGTGGCTCTTGGGCGCTACCGAGGAAAACCAGCG
>JBCDKX010000048.1:0-17074 GCA_038746055.1 Pseudomonadota bacterium | reverse complement strand
TATGATGTGCGAGCGATCTCGCGACAGGAAGATCCATTTGGTGGTGCCAAAATCGATGGGATCGAACGTGTCGAACTTCGCTCGATGGATCTCTATGACAGCAACAGTTTCAAGCCAGCACTCGAAGGTTCCGATTACATCTTCTACACCCATCCGCTGCAGGCGCGTGCTGATCGCGCGGTGCTGATAGGTGACTTGGGCAAAGCGGCCGCCGAACTGGGCGTAAAACGGCTCGTGTGGAACACCTCGAGCTGGATTCCTGATCGGCCAGGTGACCCTTTTACCTATGGGGAGAATACCAAGGGCATCAATGCGCTATGGCGGTCGGGATGTCCGGGTACGGTGTTTGGCAGTGTGCTGTTCATGGACAATCTGCTGACCAATTGGGCGCGGCCCTTCATCGTTGACGAAAATCGCTATGTCTATCCTCACAACCCCGCCCTTGAGGCCAATTGGATCAGCCTGGATGATGTTGCCAAATTTATGCTCGCTGCGCTTGATCGGCCCGATATGGAAGGTGCCTGGCTCAATATAGGTGGACCCGAAAGATTGGTGGGCAAGCAAGTCACCCAGTACCTTACTGCGGCGCTCGACAAAGAGATTACCTATGATCCGTGCTCGCCAGCGGACTTTGGTCGGTATCTGGTCGAGGCGGCCGGTGACGGTATGCCCGAGGAAATGCGCGAGGAGTTCGCGCTCGGGATTCAGGCATTTTATGAATACAACAATGAAGCGCCAACGCGGCCATTCGAAGTCGATATGGACTATGTCTATGAACGCTTTCCGGAGCTTGATGGCAAGCTGGAGAGCATGGGTGATTGGACCAAGCGACAAGATTGGGGCGAGAGCAATTTTCGCCCGGCCTTCGGATAATGGGAGAGCTACGCAAGGCCAATATCGCTGTTGCTGAGCAATTTTATCAGGCGCTTGCAGAGGGGGACTTCGAAGCACTGGCAGACCTGCACAGTGATGATGTCGCTTTTAACTTGCTCGGTACAACCCCGGTCTCCGGTCGTTGGGAAGGCAAGACAGAGTGCTTTGGCCCAGTGGTCGCGGATGGAGTGATCGGCAAGCTGGTTCCCGAGACAATCCAGTTCTCACGCAAATGGCGGATTATGTGTGCTGACGACGAACGGGTCGTGGGCCTCATGTATGGCGGCGGCATGGCAACCAACGGCCATGAATATCTCCAGACCTATTGTCAGATCATGACCATTGAGAATGGCAAGATCGTGGAACTTCACGAGTTGTTTGACACCGCATTGGTCGAACTCGCGCTGAATGACAATCCAACCGTGAAGGGGCCTAGCTTGGTCAAAAAGCCTTTTGACTTTTAGCCCTATTCCGCCGCTTCGAGTTGCTCGCTGACAAACAATTCAAGCAGCTCCTCGTCCGACGCCTTCACCAGTTTGTCGACCCACTGATGAAAGACCTGACCGCCACGTTCGTTTTTGCCGAACAGCACTTCGTCAAGCAGCCCTGATTGCAGCGCTTCATGCTGTCGCTTACCGGTTGCGTAATCCTCATCGCGAACCACAATCTCGAGGAAGTCAAACTGCTCATGGGCGGATTTGACTTGCTCTTCGGTCTCAGGCTGGTTCTCCATCACGTAAAACTGCGTAGTGTAGCTCTCGCCCACGTTTTCTCCAGGAAACAGCTGCGAGATCAAGGCACCGCGCTGCCCACCGCCGTAAAAGCTGGCGATCGAGATATGCGGGAAAATCGTCCACACTCCCTGGGTTAACGCGTCATCGGGCAATTCTTCATCGCTCATCTCAGACAGGTCGAGCATTTCCTCACTACCAGTTTTTTGAGCAAACTTGGACGGGTTAGAGAGGCGTTGATGCGGACCCCAGAAGAAGTAGTTGGCGCGGTTGAAGAAGTGCGCGCCAAATGTGTCTTTATGCAGGACCGGCAAGTGATAGAAGTCGAGATAGCCGTCATAGGCTGTCTTCCAATTGGGACCATCCAAGGTACGCTGACTGAAGAGAGTCCAGCCATCGAACCCGAACGCTTCCAACAACGCATCATAACCACACAGATAATCGGCGATCGATAGCTGCGAATTGTGATCGAGGATTGCCCAAATCAGCCCGGCACTTTCATAGGCCGGGAAGCGTTTAAGGCACAGGGCTGCCTTGTCGACGGTGCCGAAATCCTTGGGGCTAGACAGGCCGGCCAGACTTCCATCATTTTTGAAAGTCCAGCCATGATAGCTGCACATAAAACGGGAGGCTTTACCCGATCCATTGGCCACGGGATTGCCGCGGTGAGTGCACATGTTGAGGAACGCTCCCACCGAACCATCGCGCTGGCGGGTAAGCAGCAGGGGTACCCCGCAAATGTCCATCGTCTTGTAGTAGCCCGGCTCTGGCAATTCGCAGGATGGCGCGACCATGAGCGGAAGACGGCGAAAGAGCTTGCGCTTTTCCTGCTCGAAGATGTCTGGATCAATATATGAGCTGGCAGGAACGCGCACGATCTCATCGGCATATTCCATCGTGTCCGCAGCGCCATGCTCCACAAGGCTGCGGGTCATCGAAACGAGCTCTTCGCGCGACATGAATGGCTCTCCCATGTTATCCCAAATGATGCGCTTTGGTTGTTTATCTACGCTAGTTTTGTTCTTTTGTCTTTAAAGTGAAAGCGGGCAGACCATCCGGCCCGCCCGCTGCGATCTCAAGAGGAGACTGGAAACCTCCAGAGATCATATCAGAAGTTGAACTGAACCTCAGCAAAGACCTGACGTCCACGGTTTTGCGTGACGACCAGATCATCGCCAGCCGGGATGCCAAATCCAGCTGCGCCACCAGGTGACAGGAATGGCCGTGGGCCCGAGGTGTTCGTCCAAATCTTGTCAGTCAGATTGGTCCCGATAATCGAGAATTTCCACCGACCATCCTGATCCCCAATCGACGCGGTCAAGTCGAAGGTCACATAACCCTCCTGGATCAGATCGTTGAGCGTGTCCTCATTGGTGAAATAGTCATCCGTGAAGACCATGTTGCCTGACAGGCCAAACTCAAGGTCGTTCCCAATCGGAGTGAAATAGTCGGCAGCAATGTTGCCCGACCAGCGCGGTGCGCGCGCTGAATCGCGACCGTCAAGATCTTCGCTGGCGATGAAGGTGTCGGTAAAGGACGCGTCGAGATAGGATAGATTGCTCGACAATGTGAGTCCATCAACCGGCGGGCGCCAACCGAACTCCAGATCGACGCCTCGCGAGGTCACTTCACCGGCATTCAGCGTCAGGAACTGGATGTTGACCGCATCGAAGTTCTGAACCTGAAGGTCTTCAAACACATAATAATACGCGGTCGCATTGAATGTGACTGTGCGATCATTGAACTGCGATTTAAAGCCGATCTCACCACCAGTTGATGTTTCGGATTCAAAAATGAGCGATGAGAAATCACCACTCAGCGCCGCAGCACTAAGGCTGGCAGACGGCAACGCTGAATTGTCGATGCCGCCCGACTTAAAGCCGGTTTTAAACGAGGCGAAAACCGTGACGTCATCGCCTGGCTGATAACGCAGCGTGACTTCGGGTGACAGATTGTCATCAGAGAAATCGATGTCGCCCGAGTTAAAGCCCGGTGCCACAAAACCTGGCCCTTGCAAGAAGAGATGCAGCGCAGGCACGGTAATCACCTGCGTTTTGGTCTCATCGGTGTAGCGAAGTCCACCGGACAGCTCGAGCTCATCGGTCAAATCGATCTGTACTGAACCGAAGACCGAAAACGCTTCAGTGTCGGTAACGTGCCGCTTATCCCAGTCATAAGTAAAGCCGGTGATTGGATCAGGACCGATCAGCGAGATGTTGACTGCTTGCTGGGCCGTATCGAACACGAATTCACGATCTTCGTAGAACAGTCCTACCATGAAGTTGAACGGACCATCGAAGTCAGATGTGAGTCTTAACTCCTGTGTAAACTGCTCCAATTGGTTCACCGGATCTGAGCAGCCGGTGCCTTGTGGGACACCTGCTCCATTGGTGGCCGCAAGAGCTGGCGCGTTTGCCGCGAGAAAAGTCGGATCTCCAAGCGCATTGCCAATTGGCGAGAAGGCCGGACCAATACCGACATAAGCGTAGCAATCAAAGTCGACCGCATCGAGATCGAGGAAGCCGGTTGTCGAGGTCAGCGTCAGACCTTCGGTCACTTCCAAATTCATCAGCAGGCGAGTGAAGAACAGATCAGTTTCAGCGAACGGGACGCCGTTTCGACCGGCTGCTTCGGATGGTGTTGGAACTCCGCCAGCCAGCGAAGGTGCTGAATCAGCTAGGAAATACACCCCATTGGTGTCATCGCAATCATTTCCGGCCGGGATTGCCACAACCCCTTGAAGCAGGAACACGGGGTCTGCCACACCATTCGCGCCGCAATTGATGTCCGAATGCTGGATCGCGCCATCACCGGTGTTGCGGACATATTGCGCTTTCAGGTTCGCATCGAATGTCGCACTTGGCTCCCAATCCAGCGTACCACGAAGAACAAGGTTGGTCTGACCGCGGAACTGCCCGTTGGCAGCATTCGCTTCCGGCTGGATCTCAACAAATTCGTCAATATCGTTGTACTGCCCGGCAAGTCGAACGCCGAGCGTGTCGGTGATCGGACCCGAAATGTATCCGCCGATCGTGTAGCCTTCTTCTTCAATTTCGTAGGAAGCGCGAATATTGCCTTGCCACGTCGAAGTCGGGTCGGCCGAGCGGATCGAAAATACACCCGCGGATGCCGATTTACCGAAGAACAGCGATTGTGGGCCTTTAAGTACGTCGATCTGCTGTGTGTCAAAGAAGCCTGCCTGGACGAGCCGCATGCTGGAGACCTGTACGCCATCGAAGTCGAAGGCCACAGCGCTATCGAATGCAGCTGAGATATTTGAGGAACCGACCCCGCGCAGCGATAGCTGGCCGCCCGAACCCGAGCCCCCGACCTGAACGTTGAGTGTTGGCACGCGGCTTGTCACATCAGCGACTTGGTCAACCCCAAATCGCTCTAGTGTTTCTCCGCTAATCGCAGTGACGGTTACTGGAACATCTTGCAAACTCTCATTTTGCCTACGGGCCTGTACGATAATGACCGGACCTTCTGCGTCGGCGTCTTGTTCGTTAGCAGCAGCGTCTTGCTCCTGTGCCTGTGCGGAACTTGGAATGGCGGCCAACCCCACTAGCGCTGCACCAGCGTATAATGCGCTGCGAGCAGTTAAACTTCTCGTAGACGAGAATTGCGATTGAATCTTTTGCATCAGGCTCTCTCCCTCAAAGACTGCGGATTGCCCGCTTGTCTTATTCCCCGCGCTTCGCTCCCTTGCGAGAATGAGCGAGCTCCTAACTCACACGCTCAGCGAACCGTCGTGAATGAGTGTAGGCTTTGGATCGAAGAGCTCATCTAGCAAAAGCAATAGGCCCGGCTAAAAGCGCGGCCTTTAAGTCACACTTTTTTCACAAAGCGAGCTTTCCGTAACGTCAAAAATGGCGATCTGGCGTTGAATCATAACGCTTTAGCCAGTGGTTAAGCCAGACCGAAACGATAGGATCGCGGTCGATAAACAAGATGGGAGAAGAGTATGGAGCAGGGTCTCCGGGGGCGCTTGGGCGGGCGCATCGCACTTGTCACAGGCGGTGCGATGGGTCTTGGAAAAGCCGATTGTGAGCTGTTAGCGCAAGCGGGCGCGACGGTGATTGTGACAGACCGGGATATCGAGGCTGCTTCTGTGGTTGCAGCGTCAATAAATGGTGATGCTTTGGCGCTTGATGTCACTGATGAAGATCAGTGGAAGAAGGTGATGGAGGCGGTCGAGGCGCGCTACGGCGGGCTAGACATACTCGTGAACAATGCCGGAATTGTGATCTTCGAGAATATTGAGGATTGCCCGACCGAGAATTTCAGACTCCATCTTGATGTGCACGTCACCGGTACCTTCCTTGGTTG
The DNA here is from genome assembly GCA_038746055.1 of Pseudomonadota bacterium. Classification (GTDB taxonomy): domain Bacteria; phylum Pseudomonadota; class Alphaproteobacteria; order Sphingomonadales; family Sphingomonadaceae; genus Erythrobacter. Next base: position 11,141 of record JBCDKX010000048.1, on the reverse strand, counting down.
CAAATACGCTCTGCCGCTGATGAAACATCGCAACACTTCGGCCGACGCGCCGGCGGGTCATGCGGGTGCATCCATCATCAATATGGCGTCGACTGCAGCGCTTATGGGATATGCGGCAATTCCAGCCTACACTGCGGCCAAGGGTGCAGTTGCTTCATTGACCCGTTCGATCGCCATGCATTGCCAGGACGAGGGCTATGGCATTCGCTGCAATGCGCTTGCCCCGGGCGGGATTGAAACACCGATGGTCATGGAGGTGTCGGGCAGAGCGGATGAGGAGCCGATGGTCATTCCCGACGGCCCCCTTCCTGCTGACGCACTGGGTGCACCAAAGGATATCGCCAGCTGCGTGTTATTCCTGGCCTCAGACGATTCGCGTTTCCTCAACGGCGTTACGATCCCTGTCGACAACGGCTTGGACGCGCGTCCCCATCACTGACAACCGGATCAAGCGGCCGCTCAAAACCGAGCCGGGCAAATACAGTTGGTATGTGCTGGCGCTGCTGTCGCTCGTTAGCATGTTCTCAGTTGCGGATCGCCTGGTCTTTGCAATTTTGCTTGAAGACATCAAAGCCGAGTTTGCGTTTTCGGATGGTGAAATTGGACTGCTGGGAGGCCTCGCCTTTGCAGCTACTTATGTGCTTATTGGATTTCCCGCAGCGCGGCTTGCTGACCGCTCGGTGCGCCGCACGATCGTGGCGGGCGCAATCACATTCTGGAGCGCAATGACAGCGCTTTGCGGGCTGGCGACTGGTTTCTGGTCGCTGTTTTTGGCCCGCACCGGCGTTGGCGTGGGGGAAGGGTGCTCAGGCCCTGCCTCGCAAAGTCTGGTTGCTGACTATTTCAAGCGCGAAGACTTGGCCAAAGCGATGGGGTTTCTGACCATTGGCGCCAGCATGGGCACAGCGGGTGGGCTGCTCATTGGCGGCCAACTTAATGAGCTGTTCGGCTGGCGCTGGACTTTTGTTTTGATGGGGCTGCCGGGGATGGTGATCGGTGGTCTGGTCTGGCTCTCAATGCGCGAACCAGAGCGCGGTCGATACGCGCCGGCCAACTCCACAGTCGAACAACAGCCACTGTTTGAGACGGCGCGAACCCTGATCGGCAATCGCGTTTTCATGGGGCTTGCGGTCGGTTGGGCGGTGCAGATCATGATCGGCTACGCTCTGGCATTTTGGATGGCGGCGGTGATGATCCGCAGCTTTGGCATATCGAGCGGCGATGTCGGTCTTTACTTGGGACTGGCATTCTTTGCAGGCGGTATCCCGGGGCCGATCCTCGGCGGTTACGTCGCGGGGTGGCTCACTCGGCGCGATGAGCGCTGGCGCGCATGGATGCCGGGCATGGTGAGCCTTGGCTGCGTCATACCACTGGGTTTTAGCCTTGGCTCAGGGGCGTTTTGGCCCTTTCTAATCCTGTTTGCGATTGCCTATGCGATCTTTGTCTCCAGCCAAGCCCCAATCCTGTCAGGAATTCAGGCTGCGGTCGAGCCCGGCCAGCGCGGCTTTGCAGTCGCGATCGCTTTGTTCTTCAATAATCTGGTTGGGCAGGCCTTGGGTCTTGCAGTAATTGGTTGGGTGAGCGATTGGCTCGCACCTTCCTTGGGAACGACGTCGCTCACCGCATCGGTGTTTGGAGTGTGCCTTGTATCAGGGATACTGGCGATGATCGTCTTCGCGTGGACCGCCGTGCAAATGCGGCGCTCGGATTATCTGGACCGTATGATCGAGGCCTAGAAGCCAGGATGGATGGCCATCATCGCGCCATCGACCAACATTTCTGCCCCTGTCATGTAAGGGCATTCATCAGAGGCAAGAAATGCAATGGCCGCCGCCGTCTCTGCCGGATCAGCCAGGCGGTTGAGCGGCGAGGTGGAGGCAACCGCTGCCTTCAGCCCTGGCATTGCCTGCTCTGCCTGATTCAGTATCCCGGTTTCGGTCGCACCGGGGACCACAGTGTTGCAGCGAATGGCATATCCCGCTTTGGCGCAATGAGTGGCGATTGATTGCGTCAGAACTCGGACTGCCCCTTTGCTGGAACAATAGGCGACATCACCCGGAAGTGCGGCCATCGCGCTGGTTGAGGCGACATTGATGAGAGAGCCTGATGCGCCGCCGGAATTGTCTTTCATTGCGGCAATTGCAGCGCGGCAACCGGCCATGGTTCCCCTGACGTTGATGTCGTAAGTCCTATCCCACAGCTCGTCGCTCACGTCCTCTATTGAAGCCTGACTGACCACGCCGGCATTGTTGACGAGGATATCAAGCCGTCCCCATGTCTTGATCGCCAAATCGACAATCAGTGGCCAGGCCGCCGTGTCGGCCACATCCTGCTTGGCAAACTGGGCGCCGGCTTCCTGGCAGAGGGTTGCGCCATCATGGTCATTGACGTCCGTCCCCAGTACATTGGCTCCGTCAGCGCGCAAACGAATGACCGCCGCAGCCCCGATGCCAGACGCGCAGCCGGTAACAATAGCGACCTTGCCAGACAGATCGGGCACTACTCGCTCTCAGTCCAAATGTGCGCGCTCGGACGGTCTTTGTGCATATCAAGAAAGTGCGCAATATTGTCTGCACCATCAGGCAGTTTCCAGCCGACGGTAAAGCCAAAATTGGCAAAGCAGTATATCATCAGATCGGCCAGCGACATGCGGCCAGCAGCGATATGAGTTTTGTTGCCAAGCATGCTATCGAGCCAAAGCCAGCTGGCGTTGGCATAGTCTGTCATTTCTGCCCCGGCTGCTTCGCTCAAAACGCGCATCCGCGGTTCGAACATGGGGCGGCCGCCAGTGGCGCGAAAGCCCATTGTCATTGGTACAACGATTTCCTGGTCAATAAGGCGGCACCATTTGCGAATCTCGGCTCTGCCTCGTGCTCCAGTCCCCATCAAATTGGGGTCGGGATGATGCTCCTCAATATACTCACAGATTGGCCAACTTTCGCTCAGGCAGTTTCCATCGTCGAGCTCCAGGGTGGGCATCGATCCGAGTGGGTTTTTCGCGACGTAGCTCGGATCCTGCCGATTTTCGCCAGTGATGATGTCATAGTGTTTGCGCTGGAAATCCTTGCCTTCCTCCAGTCCTTTTTCGGCGAGGAACATGCGAACAAGGCGGGGGTTGGGCCCAAGGCTGGAATGCAGGATCATCAGCAGTCTCTCCGGTTTGTGGCAGTGGGATGATGTTAGGCGTCTTGTGCTTGCGGGTCGCCCTCTCAAATGCGCTAGTGCTCTGCAATGAAACTGTGATCGGTCTAGTGGCCCAAAGCGGTGGGCGAGGGGAGTGCCATTCGTCCTATAACGGCTCCGCAGGCATGGCCCTCTTTCAAACTGCTAAACAACTTTCACGCCCGCCGGACTTTCAAATTGTGTGGGCAAGCACAGTCGAGCCCGATCCATCTGGAAGTTGTTGAAGTTTCCTACATCCCCCGCCGCTGCTACCGAGCGGCTATGACGCTAACGCTTCTCTCATCCATTCAATCGCTTTTCTCGATCAAAACGCCTCTTACTAATCGAGAGGATTTCTTCCCTTAGACAGTGTGTCAAGTGTGTCAAAAACGGGGCGGGCCAGAGCTGCGCCCCAAGGATTATTTGCATAAGGAGCCGGAGGTAGAGACCTTTAATCGCGGTATAGAACGGGAAAGCGCCTTTCGGCTAAGCCTCGCCTCGGCGCAGATTGCTCATCATCGCGCTGAGTTCCTTGTCGCTGGCGATGCTGGCCGCAGTGCGATCAATCACGCTCTGAAAACCGGGGGAGTTGGCAAGGCTCTCGCCAAACTCCTCGGTCAGCAGCGCGCGCACAAAGCCACGAGTGAAGTCCTCCTCGGAAAGGCCTTCGATTGCGGCCAGAGCATCCACCATCTGGCGGGTGTTCATCGAGCGGGCCTCGGCCTTGGCGGTCTTCGAAGTCGCCTCCGCCTTGCCGCGCTTGGCCATGCGCTGGAGCTGGGCGCGGATTGCGGCGATCACCTGATCGGAATTGGTGATCCGGGTCATGGCGCGCGCCAATGATAGCTGTGCAGCAGAGGGAGCAGGGAGAAGGTCATTGCGGGCACATAATCAATGCTTGGTCGGATTGCCGCCAAGCTGGCCGAGCAAAAGCGAAGTTGCCGAAGTTGCAGCTGCATCTTCGTCATCTTGCGGCTTGTCGGAAGCACCGGGGCCGTCCGTACCGGCATCCATCTTGGCTTTGAGCTCGCGCATCAGCAGCTCAATATCCCCATTCATTGGTAGGTTCTCTTGATTGAGCGTGATGCCCTGCTCGAATTTGGCAATCGCCTCGGCAAACTCGTCACGGATGACATGGACCATGCCTTCGACAAAGACGCGCAGATAGTTGTCTTTGGGCGCGCGCAGCAGCGGCCCCCAGGTCGCAAGCGCCCTGTCGGCCTCGCCGCTGGTGAGCTCGAAGAAGCCCAGCTGGTAGCGTGCGATGGCATAGTCGGGCGCGATCTCGACCGCGCGAGACAGCGCCTCATGCGCCTTGATATGCTCCGACTGTCCGGCGAGCACAGAGCCACGCATGAAATGGAGGCGCGGGTCATCTGGATACCGTTGCAGCAGCGTATCGATCGGTGCCAAATCGTCTGCATCCGGAGCGGAGAGCGTAGCAACGAGCTGCTCTATATCACTATCAGGTGCGAGTTGTTCTGCCATGCTGGTGGTCATCCTCTATCGAAATTTGGCGATCGACTTGCGCATCCGTGCAAGTGCCTTGGTATGGATTTGCGAGATCCGCCCGCGAGACAAACCAAGGAGCGAGGCGATCTCGGTAAAGCGCAGCCCTTGCTTATAGTGATAATCCATCACGCTGTGCTCAGGATCAGGCAAATTGGCAAGCTTCTCACCCAAGACCTTGACCATCTGCTTCCATGCCGCTCCATCGAACGCGGAAGGCGCGTCGCTCGCGATGCTATGAACTTCTTCCTCCGCGTTGTCTTCGAGGATAAATCCCAAGGCCATGCCGACCACAACCTCGCGAAGAGCCTCCATTTGGTCTTCTTCAGATCCTGCTTTGGCCTTGCGTTTGAGCGAAGCCAATCGTTCGCGTTCGGCGCGTCTGCGAGCATTGAAAGAGGCACGTGCTTCGCTTGCCTTAGCCAGTGCATTGCGGATTGCGCCCTGGATACGAGGCCGAGCATAACCGGTAAACGGGATCGCGCGATCTGGATCATACCGCTCAATGCAAACGAGCAGCGCTTCATAGGCTTCATGCACACAATCGGTTGCTTCCAGCCCCATGCCCGAGATGCGGCCAAATTCTCTCAGTGCCATATGGCGCGCAAATTCGCGGTAGCGAGCGAACAGGGCCTCTCGAGCACTACGTCTTGCACCCGTACGAAGGCGGCGCCACTCAGCGGCTTCTTCACGCTCTCCATCGATGAGTAAGCGCATGCCTTCGCCGGACGCAAGCGCCGTCACACGAAACTACCAATCAAGCCTTGGAGAACCAGGCTCCAGCCATCGATAAGAACAAACATGAGAACTTTGATCGGGAGGGAGATGGTCTGGGGAGGGACCATCATCATACCTAGCGATAATAGGATTGAGGCCACCACCAGATCGATCAGTAGAAACGGCAGCATAATTACAAAACCAATGGTGAAAGCAACGCGCAGCTCATTCATGACAAACGCAGGGATGAGCTTTAGAATCTCGATCTCTTCTGCGGTATCGGGGAGCGGTGTCCGAGAGATTGAATAAACAAGTTCGATATCACTCTCTCTGGTGTGCCGAAGCATAAACTCCTTCATCGGCTCAGATGCGTTTTCAAGCGATTGTGTGGTGGTTGCACTGCCGTCGAGGAAGGGAGTAAGCGCCTCATTGTTCACCCGGTCAAAAGTGGGACCCATCAGGAATGCGCTCATGAACAGCGCGAGGCTTACCAGTACAATATTAGGCGGCGTTTGTGGCATCCCGAAAGCATGTCGCACCATGGCGAGCACTATTACGATGCGGATAAAACTGGTGGTGCTGACGATTAGAGCTGGGATAATCGCCAAAAGACCCAATAGCAGAGCGGTTCGCGTGACTTCGGTTTCCCCATTGGTGCTAGGGGCAATTGCCGGGATGGCAGCTTCGACTATGGGAGTTGCCGCCGCCACAGATTCTGGCAAGGCGAGACCTCCAATCATCACAGCCGTACATGCCAGCCAGCGCATTACTCTGCCTCGCTTTCTGAGATTGAGATCTCGGATCCCAAATCGCTGTAATGATCGATGACGGTCGCACCGTTTTGCGCAACGTGAATCAGATAGCGCTTCTTACCTCGTCCCAGCACGATAAACTGACTTGATGGTCCAGCTGTCAAACGATCCACAATGGTGAGCTTCTCTCCTGATGTGTCGGAAACTAGAGCAGCGCTTGTGATGGGATTGGTGATCCGGTCAGGCAAGAAGGGCAGACCATAGCGAATGCGAAGGAACCCTACGGCCACAAAGGCGAGGAGTACGCATAGGATCATCACCAATACAATCCGCACCCATGGAATGTCCGGTGCAACGCCTTGAGCGAGTGAACCGATGATCGGAAATAGGGTGGGAAGGACAGATGTGTCACTCATTGAGAGGTCAGTTCTTTAACTATCAACCTATCTCTGTCAGGCGAATGGCAAAGCGATCTTCCACGGTTACGATTTCACCGCGCGCGATGGTTTTGCCATTCACCCGGATGTCGACTGGGTCTGATGGGCTACGATCAAGAGTTATCAAGTCGCCCTTTTTCAGTTTCGAGAGCTGGCCGATCGTCATTTTGCCAGAACCCAACAGAGCTTCGCAATCGACAGAAACGTGATCGACCAATTCTACTGGGTCGGTGTTATTGTCCGCCTTTCCGTCATTTTTCGGAGTATTTTCGGAGCCTTGAGTCATTTTTCTTCCTGAAATTCCAAAGTGTAATGTGTGCCAGTTTCGCTGATCACGAAGGACAGCGCTGATCCCCCACCTTCAATCATCAATTCGGCTGGATCGTTAGGCTTACTGTCGAGCAGGAGGAGATCCCCTTTTTCCAGGCCCGCCAGTTCCTTCAATGTGATGGATGCGGAACCAAGCCGGGCGCAGACATCAACCGATAGCTCATCGACAATTGCTTTGGTTCCTGACAGTTCGCCGCGCGTGCCGGTTTGCGGGTATGTTGCGAGAGTCATCGCAACCAGCTGGGCAAGCGAGCATTCTAGCGCAATCTGAGCCTTGCCAAGCGGCCCGATCAGAAGCGAAAAAACGCGGGGGAAAAGAGTGTTGAATCGCGATCCCGGGCTATCCGCTTCGAGCGGAAGAAACTGAGTGATCCGCTCCTCAAGATCCTTGATCGCACGCTTCCCAAGCTTCGTTGCCAGATCCTTGTCATCGCCGGTTGTGAGGCCCTCTCCATCAGCCCCAAGGACTGCCAATGCCAAGACGATCTCAGCCTCCTGTTCGCCTGTGATCTCAAGCCCCTTTGCACGGCCAAGCACCCGGTAATTGTCCGATGCTTGCGGCGAAACTTCGTCCCAATTGCCCAGCACTTGCCAAGGGCTATGTTTGAACCAATCCGACGCCCAGCCTTGGACGACTGTCTTAATGGGCTGAGCTGCTCTGCGCGTTGTCAGACAGGTGTCTGGTAACCAGGTTTGCGCCATCTTCAGCCTTGCCCGCGAATGCCAAACAGCTGCTGGATCATGTCGTTTGAAACTGAGATGATCTGGCTACTGGCCTGAAAACCGCGTTGAATGAGGATGAGGTCACCAAATTGATTGCCAAGATCGACATTAGATGCCTCAAGCCTCCGTGAGAGGATTGAACCAACGCGCGTGTCTTCAGCACCGAGGAACTGAACTTGGCCAAAGCCATTGAATTCGAAAAGTGCATTACCGCGCTGCTCGAGCGATTGTGGATCACGGAAATCGGCCAATGCAATCTCACCGAGCTCTCGGGTCTCCTCATTCGTATAGGTGATCTCGAGTTGTCCTTGTTCATTGACCGCAAGCGTGGCCAAAGAGCCGGTACCATGGCCCTCAACATCGTTTGCCCTCAATGATGAAACCGTTCCGGCTGAAAAGCTTGTGACGCCTTCGGAGAAGTCGAAAGTGACGCTTAGCCCTTCTTCGTCATCCTCGAATGTGAGCTCGGTTGTCTCACTTGAAACCTGTCCGTTGGCGAAACGAAGCGTCTCGCTACCTAGCTCATCGCCCGACGCATTGGTCACGGTCACGGTCCAGACGTCGACCTCATCCTGATCGCGTTCAAACTGAACTGTCCAGTTGTTCTCTTCGCCATTGGGACCAAAAACCGTCAAGTCAGGGATAGTAAAGTCGTCGGCTGTTGAAGAGAGGTTATCGGCAAAGGTGATCCGTGTTGTTTCTTCTGGTGGATCAGTGCGGAAAGCATCGATATTGAGCTCAGTAGGACGACCTTCCTCATCGAGCACGCCCAACCGGAAATCGGTATTTTGCAGGACAATGAAGCCGTCATCATCGACTACAAAGCTGCCAGTGCGCGCGAAGAATTGTTGTTCACCATCAATGAGAACAAAAAACCCATTGCCATCTATCGACAGATCTAGATCGCGGCCAGTTTGCCTCAGTTCACCTTGGCTGAAATTGATCGATAGTTCATCTAGGCTGACCCCATAGCCGCTGCCCGCTGGAGCATTACCGAATTCTAGCCCGCCCTGACTGCCTGCGCCAAAGACATTCTGGAAGGTGACGTCATTTGCCTTAAAGCCGACTGTGTTCAAATTGCTGACATTATTGCTGACCGCTTGGAGCCCATCGGAGTAGGATCCAAGGCCCGACAGTCCAATATAGATTGCTCCAAACATTACGGAGTCTCCCTGATTTGTGAGATATTGGCGAGAGGCAGGCCGCTGATCGTCTGCCCGGTGGTGGTTTCAAGAGTTATGGTAGCGGCGCCGTCTTCAAAGGCGACTGCGCGAACGATGCCGCTGAGTGTTGTATTGCCAGCGGCGACATCAACTGTTTGGCCCAAGACGGCAGAGCCTTGATTGGTGGTCTGCGCCGCAACAAGCCGCTCCAGATTGTCATTGGTGGTTTGGCTCAATTGAATTTGTGAAAACTGGGCGAGTTGGGAAACAAATTCGAAGTTATCCATCGGCTCAAGCGGATCCTGATAGGTCAGCTGAGTGAGCACAATCTGCAGCAGGCTTTCGAAGCTCAGGCCAAACTGATCAGTCGCATCTCCTGGATTAACCGCTGGCGTCTCGGGCTGCGCAGTGCCTGGAGCGATGGGCGTTACCTCTTGCATCTCAGCTCAACCCATCCCGTTCGAAGACCGCGATTGGGCGCGTGGGCATGCCAAACTCGGCAAGACCACCGCGAACCGCTCGTAGGACTTCATTGCGCTGATCTTCGCTCAGGCGCTGACCTCGAATTACGAGGCGATACTCCGAAGGGCTGGCAAGCAACTGTGCAAAAGCTGGACTTTGCGCTGCCAACATATGGAGCGGAAAGACAGCCGCTGTACTTGCGCTGCGATTGGATTGCCGCCCACTCGCTTCTGGCTGGAGCCCAGCGTTGGTCAAACTCCTCTCGGCTTGTGGCATGCTAGGCGGATCAAGCCTGTTGCTCTGGATACCTTGAGAAGGGGCCATCGCATTTGCTGGCAAGGTTGCGGCCTGAGAGATTAGCGCTGAAACTGCTCGTGAAACACTCTCCGAACGATGCAAGTTCAAGAAGTACTGACTTTCATCGCCATCAATTGAAGCTGCAAAATATGCTTGAACTGCGGCAATTTCACCTCTGTCGATAAAGCCCATTTGACCAAACACGGTATCTGGAGTGTGAGCGAAGGATGCCGGGCCAACGATCGGCCTTGCGTCAAACGCAATAGCAGAATCGCGTAGCTGGGAAGCCGTGCTGTAGCTCGCACGCTCATCCATGATGTTGCTTGAGGTCTTAAGATCGCCGCCAGGCGAAGCTTCACCCAAGACGCTATTGCTAGCTGATTTATTTATTGGAATGGCCGCAGGAGCGCGCGGACTTGTGTTTAGCTCCGATTGCTGCTCACCGTTATCGCTGTTGGCGAGAAATGCAGCGAAGTTGCTCTCTTCGCGGCCCGCATTGCTCGCTGACTTAGCTGCAATTGGAGTTCCAAAGGGCGAGTGTTTGGCTGGCAGCCATCCGATCTCATTCATATCCTTGCCCCGTTTGATCTAGCCGCTTGCGAGAGGAATTCGCGTGACTTGCGATCTTCAGCCTTGCGACGCTCTTTCGTGAGCGCTTCACTGTAACGGTCGGCAAGTTGCTCCGACTGCCGCTCAGCCTGAAGGCGCATTCGCCTTTCGCTTGCTTCACGTTCCGATGCTTCTTTAAGGGCTTCGTGTCTGGACTGCAGCTCAATCTCGCTTTGCGTGATTAGCTGTGCGAAAATCTGGAACTGCTCGATCTGGAGCTCGCCTTTCGCGGCATATTCATCGAGCGCCGCATTAAGTGAGGTGAGCTTATCCATGGCGCTCTTAGCCTCATCGGCTGCGTTACGTCCTGCGATAACGGAGCGTGCGTGATCGGCTTCGCAACGTTGCTGGCGCAATGCTTGGAGTTGGCGAAGGGTTGCAAGGCTCTGAGAAGAGGTCAATTTGCCGCTCCTGTCTCCAAGCATTGCTGTAGAGCTCCATCACTTGCGGCGAGAGAAGAAGGTGAACTCCCGGCTTGCATTAGGAATTTCTGAATCTTCGGCCAGAGCGAAACTGCGCGGTCGATCTCCGCACTTCCTCCTGTCTGATAAATCCCACTTTCAATCATAGCGCGTGCCTCTTCATAGACGGCGACACTTGCTTTAAGAGTGCGCGCGCTTTCCAGCTGAGCCGAGGTGAGGACTTGATCAGCGACCCGGCTAATAGAACTGCGCACATCAATTGCCGGAAAATGCCCGCGCTCGGCCAGTTTGCGAGATAAGACGATGTGTCCATCAAGGAGCGAGCGCATGGTTTCGACGATCGGATCATCAACATCGTCGGTTTCGCTCAAGACTGTGAAAATTGCGGTGATCGCTCCCTTTCCTGAAATTGCGCCACAACGTTCGACGAAATCTGGCAACGCAGTAAAGACGTTAGGGGTGTAAGATCTGAGCGCGGGTGGCTCGCCCGCCGCAAGACCAATATCGCGCAACGCCATGGCGAGGCGCGTGATGGAGTCGACAAAGAACACGACGTGC
>JBCDKX010000047.1:0-17393 GCA_038746055.1 Pseudomonadota bacterium | reverse complement strand
GGCTCAGGACCGGGGTTTGTTTATCGGTTTATCGATGCACTGGCAGCGGCCGCTACACAACTTGGCCTTGAACAGGATCAAGCGACTTCGCTCGCGCTAGCCACTGTTGATGGTGCTTCGACGCTTGCTGCCGGGAGCGATATCACGCCCGGAACGCTCGCCGATCAGGTCGCCAGTCCCGGCGGCATGACGCGCGAGGGCTTGAATGTACTCGACACTGATACTGCACTGATAGAGCTGCTTACCAGGACCCTTGAAGCAACTGCGATACGCGGCGCTCAGTTGTCTACCGGAGCAGACTGATATATTTTGTTAATTATAATTCGTACTTATATGAATGGCATTCGTCGAATCTTCACCGGTTTTGCTTGAAAATCGCGGCGAAACGCCGATATTACTTGGCAGAAGGCGCGTATGTCCGTGCCACCATTGGAGACAAAGGGATCCACAATGTCTGATTGGAAAGACACACAGCGCACTGGTTCGGCTTTCGGTTCTGTGCCGCGGGCTGGCGGTGATGTTGCAGGGCGTGAGACTTATGATGAGGGTCTGCGCTCCTATATGCTCTCGATTTACAACTACATGGCTTCAGCCGTGCTGCTGACCGGCATTGTTGCCGCTGGCGCTGCCGCAACTGGCCTAGCCTATGTTTTTGCGAGCGGCCCACTGATGTGGATCGTTTCGCTCGCGCCGCTGGGCTTTATCTTGGCGATGAGCTTTGGTCTCCACAAAATGAGTTACGGCACACTCCAGATTGTCTTCTGGGCGTTCGCAACGGTGATGGGCCTGTCAATGTCGACGATTTTCCTGGTGTTTACCGGTGAGTCCATCGCAGTCACCTTCTTCGCAACGGCGGCGGCCTTCGCTGGGCTATCCCTTTTCGGCTACACCACGAAAAAGGATCTATCCGGCATGGGATCGTTTCTGATTATGGGTGTGATCGGTCTGATCGTGGCGATGGTAGTGAATTTGTTCCTACAATCTGAGCCGTTGTCGTTCATAATTAGCGGCCTCGGCGTGCTGATCTTTGCAGGTCTCACAGCCTACGATACGCAGCGTTTGAAGAATGACTATCAGTATCTTCGCGGAACAGAATTCATGGGCAAGGCCGTGATTATGGGCGCAACCAGCCTCTATCTCGACTTTGTAAACATGTTCATGTTCCTGCTGAACTTCCTGGGCAGCCGCGAATAGGCTCACCGCCTCTCAAACAACTGTTGAAACAGACAAATGCCCGGAGCCTTGCCATAGGTTTCGGGCATTTTTTTTGGCATAGGAATGGATCGCTCAAGCGAGCTTAGTCTGCGTTCAGGCGTAATCAATCGCATTGCGCTAGTGCAGTAACGAAACCATTATGGTCTTGGCCAAGCGGGCAAGGGATAAAGTATGAAAGACGCCGACTCCAATTCCTCAGTGACTCGCCCTGGCAGCGCTCCAATCAAAATCACCGCAGTTGCTGTAGCAGTATCCGTACTGGGCGCCTGTGCGACACCCGCGCCGCCACCGCCTCCTCCGCCACCACCACCACCGCCGCCGGTTGAGCGCATTCCCTATCGTCCACTGCCGCCGGGTGGGGCCTCTTATGTGATGGAGATGCCAGCAAAGGATGTGAACGGGCGCAGACAGACGATCAACACGGGCGTTTCTGATGACGAGAGAGTCTGGCATTTCCGCTCTGCTTGGAACGTAGCGGCCTTGAACTGCACCGCCGCTCAGTATCAGCCGATCCTGACCGCCTACAGCGCCTATATCAGCGATCATTCTCGCGAGCTTAAGCGCGTTAATGACCGGATTGAGCAGATTTATCGCCGTGAAAATGGCGGGCGACGCGCAGGAATTTTCGCGCGCGAAGAGCACATGACAGCTGTTTATAATTACTTCGCACTGCCGCCCGCGCGTGCTGGATTCTGCCTGGCGGCTCTCGATGTGTCGAACCGCTATCTTGCAACTCCGCCAAATGATCCCATTGCCTTTGCCAACGCGAATTTTGTCAATCTCGAAGTGCCATTTGATACTTTCTTCACTGACTATGAGCGTTATCAGAGCCTGTCGGCTAACTGGGATGCTCAATATGGTGAGCGTTATGGGCCCTCTCAGCCCGGTTGGGTGGCAGTGCAGGAGGCACGGCGGAATGGTGTTCAAGTGCCAAGCGCTGAGAGCGACCCTACCTCAACTCTAGCAGAGCCAACCACGGTTGCTGGTGCCGTAGCAGATCCCGAAACAGGTACAGATGTGCCGGTTGTGCCAGTTGAAGAGAATTTCGTCTCTCAGCCCGTTACACAGCCGATTGCCAGCGAAGACCAAGGTGATGGCTCTAACTTGGGCCCGGGCGACTAAACAGCGATTTGCTTGTCCCACACGCATTCTACGCGTAATGGGGCCTCACATCAGCGCATAGGTCGCAATGTTCCTTTTGCGCTTGAGGCTCAATACAATGCACTTTCTTGATCAGGCCAAAATCTATTTGAAGTCGGGCGCAGGGGGACCAGGTGCGGTTTCATTCCGGCGCGAGAAGTATATTGAATATGGCGGTCCAGATGGAGGTAATGGTGGGAAGGGCGGCGACATTGTCTTTGAAGCTGTGCCCGGTCTCAATACGCTCATTGATTTCCGCTATGCGCAGCATTTCAAAGCGGCTCGTGGTGGCCATGGCATGGGTAAAGATCGCACGGGCGCAAGCGCCAAGGACCTTGTGATTCAGGTGCCCCTTGGCACGCAGGTGCTCTCTGAGGACAAGGAAGAAGTGCTTGCTGACTTCACCGAATTGGGTCAGCGCGAGGTCTTCCTCGAAGGTGGAATGGGTGGACGCGGCAATGCGTCGTACAAGAGTGCTACAAACCGTGCGCCGAGGCAGCATCAGCCGGGCGAGCCCAGCGAGGAGATGTGGGTGTGGCTGCGCCTCAAATTGCTTGCAGATGTTGGCCTGTTGGGATTGCCCAATGCGGGTAAGTCGACCTTTATCAATGCGGTCTCAAATGCACGGGCGAAGGTCGGGCACTATGCTTTTACCACGCTGATCCCCAAGCTGGGTGTAGTGCGGCACAAACAGCGAGAGTTTGTCCTCGCCGACATTCCAGGCCTTATCGCAGGCGCTGCCGACGGCGCTGGTATTGGTGACCGGTTCCTTGGCCATATCGAGCGTTGCCGGGTGCTGATCCATTTGATTGACATTGCTGGTGAAGACCCGGCTGAGGCTATGCGTATCGTGCGCGAAGAGCTCGTCGCTTACGGTGCGGGTCTGGAAGACAAGCCGCAGCTCGTTGCGCTTAACAAGCTCGACCTTGCGGACGCTGAATTGGGTCAGGCTTTTTCCGCAGAGCTCACAAAGGCAGGCGCGGACGAAGTCTTTACCGTGTCTGGTGCGACCGGCGAGGGGATTGGGGAACTGCTTGACGCCGTGCTTACCTACTTGCCAGATCGCACTGCGACAGAGACAAATGCGCTCGAAGTTGAAGACACGGCTGAGGATGAAGGCGAATGGTCGCCGATCTGAAGTCGATGGCAATTACTTCACTCACCGACATAATCGAAGCCAAGCGGATTGTCGTAAAGGTCGGCAGCGCCCTGTTGGTGCGCAATGGAAAGCCTGAATCGCGGCTTATCAAGTCCCTTGCCCAGGACCTTTCAGGTTTGCGACAAAGAGGCGCTCAAATTATTGTCGTGAGCTCCGGAGCGATTGCCTTGGGAGCAGCGCGGCTGGGTTTGCCCAAGGGTGGCCGTGCCAGTCTGTCAGATGCGCAGGCGGCAGCCTCAGTTGGCCAGGTGGCCCTAGCGCAATTGTGGGCGCAGGCACTGGGAGAGTTCAATCTGGTGGCAGCGCAAATGCTGGTTACATTGGATGACCTTGAAGACCGGCGGCGTTATCTCAATGCAGCTGCTACCTTGGACCGCTTGCTGGAAGCCGGCGCGGTGCCAGTCGTGAATGAGAATGACAGCGTGGCAACAGAGGAAATTCGCTTTGGCGACAATGATCGGCTGGCAGCCCGGGTGGCGCAGGCTGGAAATGCTGATGCAGTCCTGCTGATGTCCGATGTTGATGGACTCTATGATCGTCCTCCCGTTGAGGAGGGCGCAAAGCTGATCCCTCATGTCGAGGGAGTAACTCCAGAAGTTATCGCTATGGCCACCGATGATTCTTCATCCGGTATGGGGTCAGGCGGCATGCTTTCCAAGTTACAAGCCGCGCGCATTGCGGAACGTGCCGGTATTGTTCTGGCGATCATCAATGGAACACATGAATCGCCGATCACTGCGGCAGCTAAAGCCAATCGTGGAACACTGTTCTTACCGGTACGCAGCGATAATGCGCGCAAGAGCTGGCTTGGTGGAAGGCTTGCTTTGGAGGGCGTGCTGACTGTGGATGCCGGGTGTGTGAGCGCATTGCAGGATGGCGCCAGCCTGCTCGCAGCGGGTCTGACCGAGGTCGAAGGCGAGTTTCAGCGCGGCGCTTTGGTTAGTCTTCATGGTCCAAAAGGGGAGCGGCTGGGGCAGGGTCTGGTTGAGTATTCCAGTGCGGAATGCCGCGCTATCTTGGGTCTTCAGGGAGGCGAGCAGGAAGCAAAGCTAGGCTATACTCCGCGCGCAGCCGTCGTTCACCGCGACCATATGGTGCACGAATGAGCACAATTGCGATCACTGGAGCAACAGGCTTTGTTGGGAAAGCGACGCTCGATGCAGCTCTGCAAAAAGCACTCAAGGTTCGGGCATTGGCGCGGCGCCCAGTGGCCCCGCGTGATGGAGTTGAGTGGATTTCCGGCGCTCTAGACAAGGCAGAATCTCTGCAATCTCTGGTGGAAGACTGCGATGCGGTGATCCACATTGCAGGCCTCACCAATACGCCTAATCCGGGGCGCTTTGAGGCTGCCAATGTGACGGGAACGGCCAATATCATTGCCGCTGTAAAGCAGGCAGGGGTTGAGCGCTTTGTCTTTGTCTCATCCCTTTCAGCACGCGAGCCCGAGCTTTCGGCCTATGGGACCTCAAAAGCGCGCGCAGAGAAGCTGGTTGAGAAGAGCGGGCTCCATTGGACAATAGTGCGGCCACCTGGTGTCTATGGACCGGGGGACAAGGATTACCTTGATCTGTTCAAAGCTGCGAAGTTGGGCGTGGTCCCTGTGCCGCCCGACGGTGCAAGCTCACTCATCCATGTTGAGGATCTGGCGCGGCTGTTGGCTGCGCTTGCAAAGGACGATCCCAAGACCAGAGGTCAGATTTATGAGCCGTGGGATGACAACGCCTATGGCTACACGCATAAGGATCTCGCCAAGATGATCGGTGAGGCGGTCGGCAATCCCAACGCCATTGCCGCACCTTTGCCTGCGCAGGTCATGCAATGGGGTGCCAAGCTCGATGGATTCCTGCGTGGTGGCAAGGCGAAGCTTACCGAGGATCGTGTGGGCTATATGCTCCACAAGGATTGGGTGTGTGACCTTCGCAAAGCGCCGCCGATTTCGGTCTGGCAGGCGGTCTGGAATGGCGAAGCAGGCCTCAAGATGACTGCGGAGTGGTATAAACAGCAGGGATGGCTTTAGGCCAAGCGTTTAGAGGAACGGCTCCTCGCCGGGCTTATGGATCCCGCACTCGGTCTTGTCCCAGCCTTTCCAGCGGCCCGAACGTGGGTCTTCGCCCGGGGCCACTTTGTGCGTGCAAGGCTCACAGCCGATTGAGGGAAAACCGCGTTCCACCAACGGATGCCGCGGAAGGTCGTGCTCTTCCAGATAGGCCGCAATGTCCTCTGCTGACCAATCGATCAGCGGATTGATCTTGAGCCGGCCCGCAGCATCCGATGTGTCGATTTCAAAGCGCGGCAGGTTGGCGCGGGTCGAAGACTGAAATGCCTTGCGCCCCGTAAAGCTCGCATCGAAATGCTCCAACGCCTTTTCAAGCGGTTTCACCTTGCGGATTTCGCAGCAGCCATCGGGATCATAGGACCAGCGGAACCCGGTTTCGTCCTTGGCAGCGAGGTCCACTTCGTCGGGCAGCAGTATCTGTAGATTGGTTAGACCAAGCCGCTCTGCAACAAGGTCGCGATACCCAATTGTTTCGACAAAGTGTTTTCCGGTATCGAGGAAGAGGACCGGAATATTACGATCAACTTCCGCTAAAAGGTGCAGTAATACAATGCTCTCTGCGCCAAAGCTCGAAACGGTGGCTACATCGCCGGCGAGCGACCCTTCGATCACGGCTTTGAGCATTTCCTGGGTTGAAGAGCCGCGAAACATACGGTTAAGACGCACGGCGTCATGCTCAGTGAAGCGAGGGTTCGTATCGAGCCGATCGACGGCACGCGTTTCGATCTCAGGCGGGAGTTCGGGCTTAGTCACGCGTCCACTTCTCCACCGACGGAGTGGCGGATCTGCGGAATGGTCCGGCGCCGATCAATGCTCGCCTGATAGACGTTTTCCCATGTAGCAAAGGCACGCTTTGCATCCTCTTGATTGAGAGGCTTTTGCGGCGCAAAAGCATCAAAGCCGCAGCGACGCATATGACTAAGCTGGTCGATGCCCACATCGCCCACCGCCCGCAACTCGCCGCTAAAGCCCGCTTCGCGCAAAATACGCGCAGAGGAATAACCGCGCCCATCGCCAAACGCAGGGAAGTTGACTTCGATTAGGGCGAGACGATCGAGGAATGGCAAGAGCACGCGTGCGTCATCGCCCGGCTCAATACGAACAGCGGTGGCATTGGTCTGCTCCAGGATCGCATCGACCGTAACGGTGGCATGATCAGCGACTTCATCATCGCGAAAACGGAATTGGACACCGTCAGGAGATGTGCCCAGTGGGTCATCCATAAAGCACCTCCTTGAACGGCTCCATGCCGATCCGGCGATAGGTGTCCAGGAAGCGTTCGCCCTCCTCGCGCTGTTCGAGGTAGAGGTCGGTTACCTTGTCGACCGCATCAAGCACGCCTTCTTCGTTGAAGCCGCGACCAGTAATCTTGGCGAGTGAAGTGTCCTCCGCCTCTGAGCCGCCAAGCGATAGCTGGTAATTCTCAACCCCCTTCTTATCGACGCCGAGAATGCCAATGTGTCCCGCATGGTGGTGCCCACAAGCGTTGATACAGCCGGAGATCTTGAGCTTCAGTTCGCCCAATTTCTCAGTCTTACCCGAAGCATCGAAACGCTCAGAAATCCGCTGAGCCAGTGGGATCGAACGGGCGTTGGCGAGCGCGCAATAGTCAAGGCCAGGACAGGCGATCATGTCCTCAATCGAATCCATATTCGGTGAACCAAGACCAGCGGCATCCAGCTCGGTCCAAAGCGCGTGGAGATCACCGATCTTGACATGGGGCAGCACCACGTTCTGCGTGTGCATAATACGCAATTCGTCGAAGGAATACTTCTTGGCGAGCGCCGCCATCAGGCGGATTTGATCCCCTGTCGCATCACCGGGAATGCCACCTACGGGTTTCAATGAGATCACAGCAGAGACATAGGCGTCGTGCTTGTGGCGATTGGTATTGCGGTCGACCCACAGGGCGAAGTCCGGATCAGAGCGATCAACATGCTTGGGGCCGTCTTCGAATTCTGGGTCGGCAAAGAAGGGCTTGATGCGCTCAAGTTCTTCGCGTGGAGGCTCAACGCCTTGATCAAGCATATGAGCGAATTCTTCTTCGACTTGGCGCACATATTCGTCGCGGCCCAGCTCATGCACGAGAATTTTGATCCGGGCTTTGTACTTGTTATCGCGCCGCCCGTAGCGGTTGTAGACGCGCAAACACGCCTCGGCATAGGTTATCAGCTGATCAAGCGGCACAAAGTCCCGGATCATTGGCGCGATCATCGGAGTACGCCCCATCCCGCCGCCAGCATAGAAACGCGCACCGATTTCGCCTGCATCATTCTTGACGATTTGCACGCCAATATCGTGGAGGCGCATAGCCGCACGATCTTTTTCCGAAGCGATTACGCAGATCTTGAACTTGCGCGGCAGATAGGTGAACTCGGGATGGAAACTCGACCATTGGCGCATGAGTTCGGCATAGGGTCGTGGATCGACCAACTCATCATGTGTTGCCCCGGCGAAGTGATCGCTTGAGATGTTGCGGATGCAGTTGCCTGAGGTCTGAATGGCATGCATTTCGACCTTGGAAAGGTCCGCCAATATGTCGGCCGCATCCTCCAGCTTGATCCAATTGTATTGCAGGTTCTGACGGGTGGTGAAGTGACCATAACCGCGGTCATACTTGTCCGCGATATCGCCCAGCGCGTGCATCTGGCGGCTATTGAGCGTGCCATAGGGGATCGCGACGCGGAGCATGTAGGCGTGCAGCTGGAGATAGAGGCCGTTCATTAGGCGAAGCGGCTTGAATTCATCTTCGGTGAGGCTGCCTTCAAGCCGACGACGGGCCTGATCGCGGAACTCTTCCACGCGCGCATCGACCATAGCTTGGTCATATGAATCATACTTATACATCAGATTACCCAGTCAATCGCTTCGGGTTCTTTGGGCTTTAAAGTGAGGTCAGGGCGTACGGTGGGACCAAGCGCACGGATGCGGTCTTTAATATGAGCCGGCCGCACGCTGCCATTCTCTTCGCGGGTAGCTTCGATAATGTAGGGCACGTTGACGCGCAGAGCCGCTTCCTCGGCAGCCAGCACTTGCTCAGCTTGCTCGCCTGCATCGGCCGCATCATCAACATGCCGGGACCAGCCTTCCCCGGTCCACCAGATGACATCGCCCGATTTGAGGTCGTTTCCGGTCAACACCTTCATTGGTGAGCCTCCAATGCGAGCGCTTCGATATGCACGTCTTCACGCGCAGTCACATCGCCGATCACGATAAGGGCAGGGGATTTGATCTTGTGGTCACTGACAAGCTCAGGAAGTCCGGCGAGCAAACCGCGTAGCACGCGCATCTCCGGCCGTGCGGCATTTTCGATAACCGCGACAGGCACATCTGGTGCGAGCCCATCTGCCATCAGCTTTTCAGCAATCTGCGGCGCGGTCTTTACGCCCATATAAATTACCAGTGTGCGTCCCTTTCCAGCAAGACCCGACCAGTCCTGATCCGAAAGCCCTTTGCATTGGCCCGCTACGAAACTCACGATACTTGCCGCATCGCGGTGGGTGAGGGGGATGCCAGTGGCGGCCGCTGCTCCATTGGCGGCCGAAACACCGGGGACGATTTCGACCTTTACGGCGTGAGCTTTAGCCAATTCAGCCTCTTCGCCGCCGCGCCCGAAGATAAGCGGATCGCCGCCTTTGAGACGCACAACATCGTGGCCCTTTTTTGCCTCGCGCACGAGCAGAAGATTGATATCCTCCTGCGGCAAGGTGTGCCGCGCGCGCTTTTTGGCCACGGAAATGAGCCGCGCATCGGGGTGCGCCATAGCCATAATCTCAGCGCTCACGAGCCCATCATGGACGATCACTTCAGCTTGGCTGATCAGCCGCGCCGCACGCAAGGTCAGCAGATCAGGATCACCTGGCCCTGCGCCGACAAGAAAGATGGTGCCACATTCCATGTTGGTAAAATGACCTCGCCCAACTCATCACGCCAGCGAGAATGGATTTGAGCAAGTGAAGGAAAGCTTTTGTGGCCGAAAGGGAACTCTATTCTGCCGAGCCGTCAAACAGGGCCTTTTCCGCCGCTCATGAACTCGACCAATTGATCCAATTGCTTTGAGCTGCGCAAGTGGAGGTCACTTTGCGGATAGGGTATTTCGATTTCATGCTCTTTAAAAAGGTTCCAAATGCGCATGTAGACATCGCTTCTGATATTCGCGAGACCGCCCTCAGGATCCTTGATCCAAAAGCGTATCTCAAAATCAACCGAGCTGTCTCCAAAACCCATCAGGTTTACTCGTGGTTTGGGATTAGTGAGGATACGACTGGTCTCGTCCACGGCTTGGTAAAGCAGCTTGGTCACTAGTTCTAAGTCACTGTCATAGGCGACACCCACGGGTGCTTTAACCCGCACATCGCGGCTGGAATAGGACCAGTTGACCACCTGGTTGGTCATCAACAACTCATTTGGAATAAGATATTCAGTCTGATCGCGGGTGATAACCGAGATTGCACGGATACCAATCTTACGAATTTGGCCCACCGCCTCTTCGCCTGCGTTGTCAGTAACTGAGATCACGTCGCCCGGCTTGATCGACTTGTCGAGCAGCAGCAATATCCCAGATATGAGGTTACCAAAGGTCTTTTGCAGACCAAAACCGATCGCCAAGCCGAATGCACCGCCGAAAATGGCGAGCGCGGTTAAATCTATCCCGATCAGATCAATGGTAACGAAGAAGGCCACTGCCCAGATGATTATTGTTGCGAGCTTTTCGGCCAACAGTTTCTGACTGCCATCGAATGCAACGATCCGGCTGATCAGGTTCCGCGCCATGCGGGTGATGAACCAGGCGGCAGTGATGACCAGACCGATGCTCGCCAGCAAGAAAACTACGTCGAAGACTGAGATACGAACCTCGCCAACGACCAAAGCCCAGCTGTCGAGTGTTTCAATCACCGCGCCAAGCGTATCGCTTTGGGCCGCAAGACCCTCTTTTGCGCCTTCTGCGACACTGACAACCTCTTCTTCAGGAGGAGCTTCTTCCGCAAGGCTCCATGCCTGACTTGGCGCTGAATCCAGTTCGGGAGGAGGTGCATCCTCATTGCTGGGGATTTCAAGCGTGATTGCGGTCATCAATCGTCCAGTTGCACGAGAGCCTGCTGTAGGTCAGCGATCAGGTCCTCGGGGTCTTCAAGTCCAATCGATAGGCGAATGGCAGGCTTCGCGCTACCGCTCTTGCGATCCTTCATCACAGATCGATGCTGATCCGGATAGATCGGTAACACGAGGCTTTCAAACCCGCCCCAGCTATAGCCAATGCCAAACAGTTTGAGTGCATCAGCGATCTGGCCGCTCGCTTCCGGATCATCGCTGTTCAAAATGAAGCTGAAGAGCCCGCATCCGCCGGTGAAATCGCGTTTCCAGAGCTCATGTCCGGGGGCGCTGGGTAGCATAGGACACAAGACTTCTGTGACTTGCGGCTGGCTATTCAGCCACTCGGCTAACTCA
Source organism: Pseudomonadota bacterium (assembly GCA_038746055.1). GTDB lineage: Bacteria > Pseudomonadota > Alphaproteobacteria > Sphingomonadales > Sphingomonadaceae > Erythrobacter. Next base: position 6,375 of record JBCDKX010000047.1, on the reverse strand, counting down.
AGCGCACTTGCCGTGGTTTGCTCAAGCCGCACCTTCATCGTGCGCAATCCGCGTGTAGCGAGCGCGGCATCATCGGGGGAGACCACTTGACCGAGTTCTTGGCTAGTTCGGCGTAAAGCTCGGTACCAGCGCTCACCGGCGCTGGCTGATCCCATCATCAGATCTGAATGCCCGCCGACATGTTTGGAAAGGCTTTGCATGGTGATATCGCAGCCATGTTCGAGCGCGGCAAATCCGAGTGCGCTCGCCCATGTGTTGTCAATTAGAGTGACGGCACCGGATGTCTGGGCGATGGCCGCCAGCGCTGGTAGATCGCACACTTCCATGGTCAGGCTGCCGGGGCTTTCGAACCACACGGCGCGTGGCTTAGTTTCGGACACAAGGGCCTTAAAGCCAGCAACGTCCAACGGATCGAAAAAGCTGTGAGTGATCCCCATCCGCTTGATCAAGCCAGTCGCCATGCTGCGCGTTGGGTCATATGCGTTATCGCTCATCAGCAAGTGATCGCCCGGGCGTAGCACTGCCAAGAGGCATCCTGCGATCGCAGCAACCCCGCTTGGATAGAGCACCGCACCAAAAGCACCTGGCTCAATCTCCGTCAGAGCCTGTGCCAAAGCCCACTGGGTTGGCGCACCGCGCCTTCCGTAAAAGAACTCGCCATCACGGTTCGCGCCCCCTGCCGCTTTACGCTCAGCCTCGCTTTCATAGAGATGGGTTGAAGCGCGCCATACGGGCGTATTGACCACGCGTCCGGTCCACTCTGGCCGCCTGCCAGCGTGGGTCACGCGTGTACCCGATCCTTTATCGCTTTTGTCATCAGCAGCGCTCATACTGGTCCCTGCTCTTTGGGGGTTTGGGGATCAGCTTCCCATTCCTGCCAGCTGCCATCGTAAAGCCGTACATCGTCTTTGCCAGCAAGATGGGCTGCGAACAGCAGCACTGAAGCGGTGATACCGCTACCGCAGGTGGTCACAAGGGGTTGCTGCAAATCAACGCCAGCGGATTTGAAGAGGGCATGCAAATCCTCGGCAGACTTAAAGGTGCCGTCCTCTTTGAAAACCTCAACATAAGGTAGATTGAGAGAGCCAGGGATGCGTCCGTTCTGTCCGCCATGTACCGGGTCTATCCCACTGCCAAAGACCCGGTCAGCACTTCTCGCATCTAGCACTTGGCATTCGCCGGTTCTGCAATTCGTGAGCATCTGCGATTTAGTCATTATTCTTGTAGGAGGGCGCAGTTGCGCGGGCTCGGCCGCATCGGACTGGCTTGACCCTTGTTCAAGTCGATGGCCTTCCGCGCGCCACTTTCCCAATCCTCCATCAAGGATCGCTACATTGGGCACGCCGCACGTAGTTAGCGCAAACCATGCACGAGCCGAAGTTCTGAGTGCGCTATCATCATAAAGGACGATGCGCCCGCCGGGCGACACGCCCAGTTGCGCCAAGACCGATGCCACTTGATCGGGTCGCGGCAGTGCTGCGGGGACTTGCGATGTCCGATCAGTCAATTCAGCCAAATCGAGAAAACGAGCTCCGGGAATATGGCCTTCCTCAAACTCTGCTCGCGGATCTCGCCCGGTAGCTGGCAAATGCCTCGAAGTATCAAGGATGAAAAGATCGGGTGCGCTGAGTTGATCCGCCAGCCGTGCGGTTGGAACAAGACTCTCAATTGTTTCGGTCATTTCCCTTTGCTAGCCCGCTCGTCTGCTTCAGCCAAGCAGGATTGCATTGGAACTGCTCAAGCTTGCTTTATCAATTGCGCGCGTAGCGGAGGTAGGCTGCCGGGCGGTCCACTGAGTACCAAGGGATGAACCCGCTTCGGACTTGAGGCACTTGGCGTGCCTACAACAAAGCTCCTCTTAATGGCTTGTTGCGCCGAGCCGCCAAGCCGGAAATGCATGAGTGGGATCACCACGGGCTTACCGTTTTGTCGGATTGTTGTGACTTCGTTCACTGGTAACTGCAAGGTTCCGGCCACCCTCCGGCTCTGTTGCGGAGCGATCCGCTCGATCACCGTAATGGGCTGGGCCTCGTCAATTGGCGAAGGACCGACCGTGCCTTCGCGCGCACAACCAAGCTCCCCAGCAATATCAAGGTCTTTCACTGGAAACTTGGAGCGATTGGATACCTCTAAGCTGAACTCAACTGACAAACGCATCAGGCTTCGAGAGGCGCCAATGATATCCAGGGAAACCTCAACCTCAAGCGGGTCGACCGACGGTGCTGGAGCATTTGCGCCAGATCCTGAATTTGATGGGACAGATGTTTCGGGCGCTGACCGAACATGTCCATTAGACATAACGTCGCCATTTACCGGCTGGGTGTTGTGACTGGCATTCGTCTCACCTTGTGTGTGTTCTGCGGGATCAATCTGCGCGGACAACTTATCCTTTTGTGTGACCAATTCTTCGCCCATTGAGGCTCTTACACCTGCGGTTAGAATTGTCGCTGATCGATCTGCCGCCGCAGGCGCCATTGCCACTTCCGCTTGCTTCTTGCGGCGCATGAAAAGCCAGCCGAGCATTGCTGCCAGCATCAGAGTAAGAGCGAGCAGGGCCGTCAGGACGCCGGGCCTTGCGCTTAGCTGTTCGAAAAAGGAGGGCGTATTTTGTGTAGAGGCAGGCCTGCTATCCGCAGAGTTAGCAGCAGCGGGAACTCCGTCCGCCGTAACCCTTCCTGCGCTGTCCACACTATACCACCCATCCGGATCTGGTTGCGTGGTTTCCTCGTTATTCTCGCTCAGAGCATCAAATCCGGGAGCAGGAGTCTCAATAATCGAGTCTCCTTGGTTCCCTAGATTGGCAGTGGGTCTTGCTTGAGGGCGCTCCGCAGGGGGCGTTTCACTGCGTCTAGTGGCAGGCTCAGCCGGCTGGTTTGCAGTCGGAGATGTAGCTTGAGAGGGCTGGGCTGGCCTTGCGTCAGCCGGAGGCTCACTTGCGGCAGGGCTGGTCGTGCTTGTCGGCGCAGGTGTGGGGGCCGTGCTCCGCCCTTGCTGCGGGGAGATAACCCGAGGGGCAATTGGCACGCCAACCCGTTCGTCAGCGGGGCCTTGCGGAGCTGGCGTTGGCGTGGGTGAGGCCGTTGGCAGCGAAAATGTCTCAGCCGATTGATTTTGAGCCGAAAGATCCGATGGTACATTAATAGCCGCAATCCCGGCAGCGCACACACCGGTAAGCAGTAAGGCAGATAGTCCGGATGTGCAGCGGCGTTGCAAACAAGATGATGGTTCGGGGCGCGTCATAACCTGATCAACTGAGCCTAACTCAAAGCTGCTACACTGTTCCTTGCTGCGAGCTGAAGTGTGACTCAGCAATTGCGCCGAAGATAGCAGAGTGACCATTGACATAGTTCGCTATCACGCGCCGTCCAGATGACGGCTTGCAACCCATCTGCTTTCCCGGCAACAGCGCGGCATGGAAACCACACCTGAAACAAGCCCAAATGGTCCAGCCTTTCTCGGCAAACAGACCGAATTACCCGGTTCACCTGAGGAAGCCGTGCTCGACTATGTTCCCAACCCGAGAGTTGGGACACTATATCTCGTGCGGTTTGTGTCGCCTGAGTTCACCTCCCTTTGTCCGGTTACCAATCAGCCAGATTTTGCGCATTTAGTGATCGATTATGCGCCAGGCGAAACCATTGTAGAATCAAAAAGTCTTAAGCTGTTCCTAGGGAGTTTTCGCAATCACAATGGCTTTCATGAGGATGTCACGGTTGGGATTGGCCAAAGACTGGCCGCGGAAATGAAGCCCAAATGGCTGCGTATCGGCGGCTATTGGTATCCGCGTGGCGGTATTCCGATTGATGTTTTTTGGCAGACTAGTGTTCCGCCAGCTGACTTGTGGCTACCCGATCAAGGGGTTGCGCCATATCGCGGGCGTGGGTGAGCTTTACGTAAGGCTAGCCTGCACGCAGCTCCTCGGCGAGGAGATTGAAATCTGCTTCGCGCGGTGAATTTTTGCGCCATACCAAAGCGACTTCGCGCTTCGCACTTGGACCTTCAACGGGTCGAGCGACAACACTGGTGTTCACGAGGATTCCAGCATCAATTGCCATTTGCGGAAGCAGCGTTAGCCCAAGATCCTGGTCCACCATCTGCACCAATGTGTGAAGACTTGTACCAATAACGCTGGCGCTCGATCTTAGCTCTGAGCGATTGCAGGCCGCCAAAGCATGATCACGCAGGCAATGCCCATCTTCCAAGAGCAGCAAGCGTCCTTGATCGATAGCGTCAGGGGGAACTTGATCTGGCGGATTGCGCTGATCTCCATCGGGAAAAGCCACGAACAGCGGGTCATCCAGAATATGCGCCTTCTCAACCTCTCCTGTATCAAACGGTAAGGCCAGCAGCACACAATCAACCCTACCATGTTGCAGTGAGTCGATGGCGTCCTGGGTCACCTCTTCGCGCAGCATGAGCTGCAATTCTGGCCGCTCCTGCTTAAGACGCGGCAGGATACGGGGGATCATGAACGGAGCAATTGTTGGGATCACCGCCATACGCATCTGCCCCGAAAGTGGCTTACCCGCAGCCTGCACCAGATCAGCCAATTCCTCGGCTTCGCGTAATAGCTTTGTTGCTTTTTCAACCACTTGCTTACCGAGCGCGGTAAAACGCACCACTCTGCGAGAGCGTTCGACTAGGGTCACGCCCAGCAGCGATTCAAGCTCGCGTATTCCGGCTGACAGGGTGGACTGCGACACAAAGCTTGCATCCGCCGCTCGGCCAAAATGCCCATGTTCATTGAGCGCAACCAAGTATTGCAACTGCTTGATCGTTGGCAGGTAGGTGCTCATCTGCGTGTCACTCCGCCGCCTGCGCTGCTTCCATGCTGGCTTGCATATCGTCGATGTGAGTCATGACCAACTTGCCGCCTTTAACAGCAAAAGCCAGCCTGCCTTCGACCAGCTCAAGCGCGTCCTTACCAAAGACATCATAGCGCCATCCGTTCAGCACCTTGAGATCGCGCACCCCCGCAGCGAGAGCTTCCATTTCGTCCGCGCGGGTGAGGAGGCGTGCTGCCACATCAATTTCGCGCGCTCGGATTTTGAGGAGAAGTTTGAGAAGATCCGCCACAAGCGCACCTTCTTTACCCAATGGTGCACCACGCTTCATCTTCTCTGGCATTTCCGATTTAGGCAGCGGTTCGGCCTCGGAGATCACCTTCATCAGGCGCTTGCCAATATCGTTATCGCGCCATGCGCTGGACAGCCCGCGTACCTTGGCCAGATCGCCCTGCTTCTTGGGTGGATGCGAAGCAATATCGGCGAGCGTTTCATCGCGCATTATACGCCCGCGCGGGATGTTCTTGTGTTGGGCTTCACCTTCGCGCCACGCGGCGAGTTCCTTAAGTCGGCCCAGCACTTGCGGATTGCGCCCTGGCTGGCGAATTTTCTTCCAGGAATTGCTTGGATCGACCAGATAGTTGCTGGGATCAGCCAGCTTTTCCATCTCTGCATCAAGCCAATTGCCGCGTCCCGTCTTGATCAGCTTTTTGAGGATCTTGGGGAAGATCTTTGACAAATGTGTCACATCGCCGATTGCATATTCGATCTGACGATCGGTCAACGGGCGGCGGCTCCAATCGGTAAAGCGTGCGCCTTTGTCTATTTGAATACTAAGCCAGTGGTCGACAAGGTTGGCATAGCCGATCTGTTCAGACTGACTGATGGCCATCATCGCGATTTGCGTATCGAACACCGGTTGCGGCGTTCTTCCAGTCATATTGACGATGATCTCAACATCCTGCCCGCCGGCGTGGAAGACCTTGAGCACCTCATCATTATCGGTAAGCAAGTCGAGCAACGGCGCCAAATCGATGCCGTCCGCAAGCGGATCAACTGCTGCTGCTTCTTCCGTATTGGCGATTTGAACTAGGCACAGCTCAGGCCAATAGGTGTTTTCGCGCATGAATTCGGTATCGACTGCGACGAATTCACTTTGCGACAGACGCTCACACAGGTCGGCGAGTGCCTCGCTGGTGGTGATTAGATCATGTATCTTCATCTTTGTCTTTTCTTTGCGTTTTGAGCGGAGTGCCGCTCTCGGCCTATGGATTAGCCAAAATTCATCTCTTCGCGCGACTTGACAAAGAGTGTGCCTTGCCCTGTTAGCGCGCCCATATCTTTGAGCGGCACGTGACCGCTTTATCAATATGTGCAGCGCCCTTAGCGCTATACCGTCAATTAGGACAAGATTTTAGATGCACGCCTATCGTACCCACAATTGCGCACAGCTTTCGGCTGAAAATGTCGGCGAAACCGTCCGTTTGTCCGGCTGGGTCCATCGCAAACGCGACTTTGGCGGCGTGCTGTTCGTCGATTTGCGCGATCACTTTGGGATTACGCAGATTGTTGCTGATGAAGATTCGCCTGC
>JBCDKX010000046.1:0-17775 GCA_038746055.1 Pseudomonadota bacterium | reverse complement strand
GATGGCAAAAGCATCATGTATGTTCAGGATAAGGGCGGAGATGAGAACTTCCTGCTCTATCAAATCGACCTCGACACACTTGAGGAAAAGACCCTCACTCCGTTTGAGAACACTCGCATTCAGGTCGTGGGTGCATCAGAAACGATCAAAGACAAGGTCCTGCTTGGCGTCAATAATCGCAACCCGCAGTTCCATGACGTGCATATGCTTGACCTCAATACAGGCGAACTCACGCTTGTGTACGAAAACAATGGCTATGCCGGTTTTATGGCTGACGACACTCTGACTTTACGCATGGCGCTGCGTCAGAACATTGAAGGCGGCACAGATTATTTCCGCATCGACAATAACGAAGTAGCTGCAGAGCCATTTGAAACAACGGCGATGGAAGACTCCCTCACAACCTCACCAGCCGGCTACACCACGGATGGTTCTGTCCTCTATTGGATTGACAGCCGTGGCCGCAACACCGCCGCGCTGTTTGCGCAGGATACCGCGACCGGCGAGAAAACTATGATTGCTGAGGACGACAAGGCGGATCTTGGCGGTACGATTCGCGATCCAAAGACGGGCGTAGTAGAGGCTTATTCGGTCAACTATCTGCAGAATAAGTGGACTGCGATTGATGAGGAGCTGGGCGCTGCACTTAACTGGCTCGACGAACGCCTTGATGGCGATTTCGGGATCTCCAGCCGAACCGACGACGATCGCACATGGATTGTCTGGAATGATCCGCTGACCGCTTCCACTGCGACCTATATTTACGACCGTGATGCTGAAACGCTCACACCGTTTTACACCACTCGGCCAGAGCTTGACGGTATGCCCTTGCAAAAGATGCATCCGATTGAGATCACCAGCCGTGATGGCCTCACACTTCCGTCATATCTGACCTTGCCGGTTGGCAGTGACAGCGATGGAGATGGCAAGCCTGATAAAGCTGTGCCAATGGTGCTGCTGGTTCACGGCGGCCCTTGGGCGCGTGACAATTATGGCTTCAACTCCTTCCACCAAATGCTCGCCAATCGCGGCTATGCGGTTCTGTCCGTGAACTTCCGCGGCTCCACTGGTTTTGGCAAAGAATTCCTTAATGCTGGCAACCTCCAATGGGGCCTAAAAATGCACGATGATCTTATCGATGCGACCGACTGGGCAATCAAGGAAGGCATTGCGATTGAGGAAAAAGTCGCAATCATGGGCGGCTCTTATGGCGGCTATGCGACGCTCGCAGGCCTTACTTTCACGCCCGACAAATTTGCCTGCGGCGTCGACATTGTGGGACCATCCAATCTTGAGACCTTGCTTGAAACCATCCCGCCTTACTGGGCACCGCTGGTCAAGATGTTCCACACCCGGATGGGCGATCCGAACACCGAAGAGGGTTTGGCGCTGCTCAAAGCCGCAAGCCCGCTTTACAAGGCTGACCAGATCGTCAAGCCACTGCTGATCGCCCAAGGTGCCAATGACCCCCGCGTGAAGCAGGCAGAAAGCGATCAAATCGTGGGGGCAATGAAGGAAGCAGGTATTCCAGTAACCTATGTCCTTTATCCCGACGAAGGCCACGGCTTTGCCAAGCCTACCAATTCGATTTCCTTCTTTGCGGTCGCTGAGAACTTCCTTTCGGAGTGCATTGGTGGGCGGTCAGAGCCGCTAGGCGATGTGCTTGACCCATCAACCGCTGAGGTGGTCGAAGGCGCACAGCATGTGAAGGGCCTTAACGAAGCACTGGGCGGATAACGATCCGCTCCATAAGCTAAGCTGCTGACAAACGGATCGCCCGGGGGTACTCCTCCGGGCGATTTGCTTTTGGAGAGAGAACAACATCATGAATATGGGATCTACTGGAGGATCACAGGCTAGGCGCCATATCTTCATCACCGGCGGCGCATCAGGCATAGGCCGCGCAGTCGCCCTTTATTTTGCCAAACAAGGCTGGTTTGTCACCGTCACGGACGTCAATTTGGCAGGCCTTGAAGAAACGCTCGGCCTGATCGAAGGCGATGCAAAACACTCTCATCAGCTTGATGTACGCGATCGTGACGCCTGGGACACTGCACTTGAAGCCGCTGCAACCGCTGCCGGAGGCCGGATCGATGTCATGTTCAACAATGCCGGCATCGGCACCGGAGGAACGCTGGCAGAGCTTGGCAAGGATGAGATCGACGCCTGCCTCGACATAAACTTGCGGGGGGTGCTTTATGGTGCGCAGGCAGTTTACCCTTACCTCCAGAAAACCGCGCCTGGGTCGGCCCTTGTTAATACTGCCAGCGCGGCCGGGATCACCGGTGGCACTGGCATGAGCGTCTATTCCGCGACCAAATTCGCAGTTCGCGGCATCGCAGAAAGTCTGGATGCCGAATGGGCGCCAGAGAATATCAAGGTCTCCTCAATCTGTCCCAGCTTTATCGAAACTCCGCTGCTCGACGGCACGGGCAATCGCAGTGGTAATGAACAGATCCGTGCCCGCGTGCTTCAAGCCGGTCTCGAGATTACCCCGGTAGAGGAGGTGGCTAAAACGGTTTGGGATGCGGTTCATGGCGATGAAGTGCATTATCTCGTTGGCAAAACAGCCAAACGGATCAACTTCGCGAAGCGTTGGATGCCGGGTCGTGTGCGCAAGCAGCAACGCCAAGCGAGCGGTCTGCTAAGCGCCAATTAGCGTAGCTTTCCTACTCAAAAAACTGCTGCCAAGATGCCAGGGTGTCAGTGGCAATCAAATCACCGGGTAAAAACACTTTTTTCAAAGTGTCTCCTCGCCCAAACCCTACATCATTATATTTCAGGTGTTTACCAGAGCACGTGTTGGAATTGAGGAGACACCGGTGTCTCCTAAGTCCAACATCTTTAGGGCGTGACTTAGACCAACCGATCGATCGCGCGCGCCATCTTGGCATCGCGGATCGAAAGCCCACCCCCATTTGTTCCAGCATCATGGGTCGTCAGCGTGACCTCCACCTTGGCGTAGACATTGAACCATTCGGGATGGTGGTCTTGAGTTTCAGCGAGCAAAGCCACGCGGCTCATAAAGCCCCATGCCTCGCTGAAATCGCCAAATTGAAAAGCGCGTTGAATTGCCTTGCCTTCGCGGGTCAGCTCCCACTTCGGATGATCAGCCAGCAGCTGCTTCACCTCATCACCAGAGAGTTCGGGGACGTGAGCCATCGGGGAGGAACCTTTGTCTAATGTTGTGGGAGAAGATGCTTTTGCCTAACGCTGCCGATGATGCAAGCCCAACTGACAGCTTCGAACCTCGCGTGTCGCCGTGGCGATCGACTGTTGTTTCGGAAGGTGAGCTTCGAGCTTGGAGCTGGCGCGGCGCTTCATGTCACCGGCGTCAATGGCATTGGCAAGACCACTCTAATCAGGAGCTTGAGCGGACTTACCACGCCTTTTGCTGGCGAAATTCGGCGAGTCGGCGAGGTCGGATTGCTTGATGAGCGACCAGCGCTGGATCTGGATCAGCCGCTAGGCAAGGCGCTGGCGTTTTGGCAGCAGGTGGACAGATGTGTTGATCCTGCGGTGGCGCAGGGCGAACTGGGTCTTGAGCGCTTACTTGAGGTCCCGGTCCGCTACCTCTCGACGGGTCAGCGCAAACGGGCAAGCCTTGCTATCCTACTTACCAGAGAAGTCCCAATTTGGCTGCTCGATGAACCACTTTCGGGTCTGGATGCCGCAGCGATAGAGGCGGTTACGCAGCTGATTAAGGACCATGTCAGCGCAGGTGGCATCGCTCTAATCGCATCGCACCAACAGCTGGATATTGACGATCTAGAGGCACTTGAACTTGGCGATTACGTGCCTGAGCAAGAGGAGGAAGAGGACAAATGATCGGGACGCTGCTCAAGCGCGATCTCGCCAAGTTTTTCCCCTTCGCTGGCGGCGGCACGAGCTTGCCGGTGATGTTCTTTGTCGCAATCGCAATGCTCTACCCCTTTGCGGTCGGTCCCGATCCGAACATTCTGTCACGCACCGGAGGTGGGGTAGTGTGGATAGCAGCATTGCTGGCGGCCATTCTACCGCTCGAAAAGCTGGTAGCGCAGGATATTGAGCTCGGCTTTTTTGATCAACTCCGCCTGCGCGGGCTCACCGAAGAAATGATGATGGCGATGCGGCTGGTGGCGCACTGGCTGAGCTTTGGCCCGCCGCTGATCATCGCGACCCTTCCTGCTGCTGCTTTACTCGCTATCGACGGACCAACCTTGTATTTGTTGCTACTGGGTCTACTCGCGGGAACACCAGGTCTTGCGGCAATTGGCCTAGTGATCGCAGCAATCACCGCAAGTTTGCGTACCGGTGCGGCACTGTCGGGGCTTCTCCTAATACCACTGTCGCTCCCGATCCTTATTTTCGGGGCAGGCGCACTGGCACGACAAGAGGCAGCCAACATCGGCATAGTCGCGGCGATCAGTCTGGGTTTGGTCGCAATGGCACCTTTTGCGGCAGGAGCAGCGATTAAGGCAGCGCGGGAGGTATAGCCTAGTAGGGCGGCTGGTCTTTACCTGTCGGGCTCCGTGTAAAAATCTCATTGCCATCCTCCGTGATAGCAATCGAATGTTCGAACTGCGCCGAAAGGCTCTTATCGCGGGTCACGGCGGTCCAACCATCGCTGAGCACTTTAGCCCAGGGTTTGCCAAGGTTGATCATCGGCTCGATCGTAAAGAACATACCTGGCTTAAGCTCCGGCCCTGTGCCCGCTTTGGCGGCATGGATCACTTCGGGCGCGTCGTGGAACAGACGTCCCAGACCGTGGCCGCAAAACTCGCGCACCACACCGTAGCGATATTGCCGGGCGTGAGCTTCAATCGCGGCGCCAATATCACCAAGTCTTGCGCCCGGCTTAGCCGCCTCAATACCCAGCATTAGGCACTCATAGGTCACATCAACCAGACGTTTGGCTTTGATCGAAGGCTCGCCTGCAAAGAACATCCGGCTGGTGTCGCCATGCCAGCCGTCCAAGAGCGGGGTCACATCAACGTTGAGGATATCGCCCTCTTTGAGCACCTTCGGCCCCGGAATGCCGTGACAGATCACATGGTTGATCGAAATACAGGAGGAATGTGTGTAGCCACGATAGCCGAGGGTCGCGGGCACTGCGCCCGCATCCAAAGTCATTTCGCGCACCAAATCATCAATGCTGTGAGTGGTAATCCCTGGCTCGACCATGTCAGCAACGGCGTCGAGGATCGAAGCGGCCAGTCGCCCAGCCTTACGCATCCCTTCATAGCCTTCTTGCGTATGCAACTTAATGGTACCGTCGCGGTATACGGTGTCTTGGCTTTCGACGATTTGGTATTCAGTCATGGCGCTGCATATAACGATTGCCCGGCGCAATTGCGAGCGAAAGCGCGTGACAAGCTCACGCCTTGCAATCATTAGACATTCATGACCGACATCAACGATCTGATCCAGCCCGACCGCGGGCAACAAGCCATTGCCATTCACCTCATTAACAAAGCGGGTTTCAATGACTTCGCCAAAGAACTGAGCGCTGGGCAACGAGCAAGCCTTTCCGCGCAAAAGTTCGAAGGCGCTGCTGGCAGCGTCGGCATCGTGCCAGATGGCGATGAGTTTTTTGCGGTTGGCGGGGTTGCGGATCCTGAACAACTCGCGAGCTATTGCCTGGCAGCCCTGGCGGCCAAGCTTCCCGAAGGCACCTACCGTCTGGTGAATACTCAGCCTGGCGCAGCGGCCTTTGGCTGGCTCACTGCGCACTATCGCTTTACCCGCTATAAAGCAGAAGAGAATCCCACTGGACCGCGCATCCTGCTAACCGAGCAAGTGGGGCACTTGCCCGGCCATATCGCTGAAGCCGCTGCTGAGATGCTCGTGCGCGATCTTGTTAACACGCCAGCTGAAGATATGGGACCAGCTGCACTCGAGACTGAGTTCAAAAGACTCGCGAAGGAATATGGAGCGGGCCTCACGGTAACCCGCGGAGATGAGCTAGAGCAAGGGTATCCCATGGTGCATGCAGTGGGCCGCGCAGCGGATCGCAAGCACGAACCGCGCATCATGCATCTGGAGTGGGGCCTCAAAGATGCCCCCGTCTTGGCGATTATTGGCAAAGGTGTATGCTTTGATTCAGGTGGTCTCGATATCAAGCCGGCCGCTGGGATGCGCTTGATGAAAAAGGATATGGGCGGTGCGGCTCATGCCATCGCTCTGGCAGGCTTGGTGATGGGCGCTGGACTGAACGTACGGCTCCATCTTCTGGTGCCAGCGGTTGAGAATGCGATTTCTGGCCCCGCATTTCGGCCAGGCGATGTACTACCCAGCCGCAAGGGTTTAACCGTTGAAATTCACAACACAGATGCAGAGGGACGTCTGATCCTTGGGGACGCTCTGACGCGGGCCTCCGAGGAGAAGCCCGAGCTGGTTATCGACTTTGCCACCCTTACCGGGGCAGCGCGTGTGGCGCTGGGTCCGGACTATGCTGCGATGATGGCCAGGCGGGATGAGACGGCAAACGCGTTGATCGCAGCAGGACGTAAAGTTGATGATGAACCGTGGCGCCTGCCTTTGCCCGATGCCTATCGCGAGTATCTCAACTCGGACATCGCGGATTTGGTGAACGCACATTCCAATCCCTATGCCGGTGCAAGCGTCGCCGGGCTATTCCTTGACCGCTTTGTTGAAGAGGGGCTGGACTGGGTCCATTTTGACACCTTTGCCTGGCGTCCCTTTCCCAAACCAGGCCGCTCCAAGGGCGGCACTGCTTATGGCCTGCGCGCTTCTTGGCACATGCTGAAAGAGCGCTTTGGCAGCTAGCCAATTGGATTGCTGGGGGCAGCAAGGCCCGTCAACTTGCCCGATGGCGCAAGCGTGTCTAAGCGCGGGAAGCAAGACGGGGTATTTGGAAAGCATCAATGAATGAGCGGCACAACCCGCCAAAACCATGACTACACTGTGCCCGGCGGTGACTTGGGCTTGAATGGGCCGGTTGAAAAGCCCGCGCCCGGGACGCTTCCCTTGCGCGGTGATCTGGCGCATATTGCTCTGGCTGGCACGCATCTGGCGGCGCATTATGTCATCCCACATATCTGGACCGTTGGTGCAGATGGCGTCGATGTAATGGAGACGACCCGGGACGATAGTCCGCTGGTGACGCGTTTCGAAGCGGGTGTCCAAGTCGAAGTGATTGACGTATCGGGCGAGTGGATTTGGGGCTGCCTCGGCCCGGACGGCCCGAGTGGTTATATGAAGGCCTCAGCGCTAAGTGCATGATTGATCCGCTGGTACAATGGCCTTAAGCGGCTCAGCGCTATGACGTACCGCATTTTCATCGATGGAGCCGCCGGCACCACCGGCCTGGAGATCCGCGACCGTTTGGAAGGTCGCGAGGAATTTGATTTGATCGTCTTGGACGATGCTCAGCGCAAGGATGTGTCGGCCCGCCGCGAGGCTTTGCATGAGGCGGATGTGGCGATCCTGTGCCTGCCCGATGATGCAGCGCGCGAAGCGGTGAAGCTGGCTTTCGGATCGGATACGCGGATTATCGATGCATCCTCTGCGCACCGGGTGGCGGATGGGTGGACTTATGGATTTCCTGAGATCATGGGGCTTGAGAAGATTGCAAATGCGCAATTCGTCAGCAATCCGGGATGTTACCCAACAGGGTTCATAGCGCTTGTCGCACCGCTCGTCCGCGCGGGGATGTTACCCGCCGATTGGCCCTATACGGTCAATGCTGTGAGTGGCTATTCGGGGGGTGGAAACGCGCTAATTGACAGGTTCGAAACGAGCCCTGAAATCGCCTTTCGGACCTACGGACTCACTTTAACGCACAAACATCTGCCAGAGATGAAGCGGCATGCAGGACTGGTGCATCCTGTGCTGTTTGCCCCTTCCGTCATTCCCGCGCGTCGTGGCATGATCGTTGAGGTGCCCCTACATTTAGGCGCGATGGCAAATGATCCTAAAGCGGATCAATTGCGCCAGAGCCTGAAATCCTTCTACGCAGAATCGAAAATCGTCCATTTGCGGGATAAAGAAGCTCCGGCGGAGCTGCTGCTCGAGCAGGGCGCGCAGGCACATGACGACCTTGAGCTGTTCATTTTTGGTAATGAAGGAGGATGGAACGTCCGCCTGATCGCCCGCCTCGACAACCTTGGCAAAGGCGCGAGCGGTGCGGCAATCCAGAACCTCAACATTATGTGCGGCTTGGACGAAACCACCGGTCTGCACCTCTAACAAGGCTATTATCCAGCCCAGCTGCCCGTTTATTAGGCAGGCGCGCCTTCCGCTTGAGCACAGTGCTTGGTTCAGGACAAAATGCTGCGTTTATCGTGCCGCTACGGAATGATCCTTGCGCACGGCGCAGGATCAGCTACCGAAGTGTGATAAGGCTTGGCATGATTCTTGATCTGTCGTTGTTAAGCAAACCGGTAGGTGGGAACGGAACTCTACGTGAAAAAGATCGAAGCGATCATCAAACCTTTCAAATTGGACGAGGTCAAAGAGGCGCTGCACGAAATTGGCGTCTCAGGCATCACCGTTACCGAAGCGCGAGGCTTTGGCCGCCAGAAGGGGCACACAGAGCTTTACCGCGGCGCGGAATATGTCGTCGACTTTCTACCCAAAGTGAAGCTTGAGGTGGTCGTCACCGATGATCAGGCCGAGCGTGTAGTCGAGGCCGTGGCAGCGGCTGCACAAACAGGCCGCATAGGCGACGGCAAAATCTTCGTCAGCGACATAGCAAGCGCGTTGCGCATTCGCACCGGTGAGACCAACGACGATGCGATTTAATGTGAACTAACCACCCGCGCCTCCTTCCAAGTGCGGCGAGGCGCACCTCTCAAATAACAAAACTAAGCTGGAGTATCCGACAATGGCGAGCGCGAAAGAAATCGTACAACGTATCAAGGACGAAGAAATCGAATGGGTCGATCTTCGCTTCACAGATCCTAAGGGTAAGTGGCAACACCTCTCAATGGCCGCAGTCGTCATGGACGAAGATGCGCTGGAAGATGGCCTAATGTTCGATGGTTCCTCCATCGCAGGCTGGAAAGACATCAACGAATCCGACATGATCCTGAAGCCCGATCTCGACGCAGTCTATGCTGACCCATTCAGCGCAACTCCGATGATCAGCATTTTCTGTAACATTGTCGAGCCCTCCGACGGCCAACTCTACGGCCGCGACCCGCGTTCTACCGCCAAGCGCGCTGAGGCTTATCTCGCGTCAACTGGCATTGGCGACACCGTCTATGTCGGGCCAGAGCCAGAGTTCTTCATGTTCGACGATGTGCGCTTTGAAGATGGCTATGCGGGATCAGGCTTTGCGATTGACGATATTGAACTGCCGACCAACACCGGCAAAGAATACGATATGGGTAATATGGGTCACCGCCCACGCGCAACCGGCGGCTACTTCCCCGTTGCACCGGTAGACAGCGCTATGGACATCCGCGGTGAGATGGTTTCCACCATGATGGAAATCGGCCTCAATATGGACAAGCACCACCACGAAGTGGCTGCGGCACAACACGAACTGGGCATCACCTTCTCGACGCTGACCAAATCAGCCGATCAGGTACAGGTTTATAAGTATGTCGTGCAGCAGGTCGCTCATGCTTACGGCAAAACCGCAACCTTTATGCCTAAGCCAATCAAGGACGATAACGGCTCAGGCATGCACAGCCACATGTCGATCTGGAAAGACGGCAAGCCGACCTTTGCAGGCAATGAGTATGCAGGACTGTCCGAAAACTGCCTCTATTACATCGGCGGTGTGATCAAGCACGCCAAGGCTCTTAACGCTTTCACCAACCCGACCACCAACAGCTATAAGCGTCTGGTCCCGGGCTTTGAGGCACCAGTGCTGCTCGCTTACTCAGCGCGCAACCGCTCGGCATCGTGCCGTATTCCGTACGGTGCTGGCGAGAAAGCCAAGCGCGTTGAGTTCCGTTTCCCGGATGCTCTGGCCAACCCGTACCTCGCTTTCTCGGCGCTGCTGATGGCTGGGCTCGACGGGATTGAGAACAAGATCCACCCAGGTGAAGCGATGGATAAGAACCTTTACGATCTGCCGCCTGCAGAGCTCTCACAAGTGCCGACAGTGTGCGGTTCGCTCCGTGAAGCACTTGAGGCCCTTGAAGCCGATCATGACTTCCTCCTCAAAGGCGACGTCTTCTCGAAAGATCAGATTGAAGCCTATGCCGAGCTCAAGTGGGAAGAGGTCATGCGGCTTGAGACCACGCCTGCTCCAGTTGAATACGATATGTATTACAGCTCGTAGGTCCAGTCGCCATAATTTGGCAAACTATCAAAAGGGGGTTGGCCGCGAGGTCAGCCCCCTTTTGCTAAATGGCTTCACGCCGCTCAAAGAGAGGTGAAGACCCAGCTAGTGCGTTGCACAAATCCTGCGCACTCATCGGCTCCGAAAAGAGATAGCCCTGCACCAGTTCCGCGCCCGCACGCTTTGCCATCAGAAGGGCGATTTCGTCTTCTACGCCCTCGAGCAGGCAATTCACACCCAAGACGCGGGCCATACCAACCAGCGAAGACAAGACCTTTTCCGCCATCGGATCGCTGGGGTCCTCGATAAACGAGCGATCGACCTTCAGTCGCCTGATCGGAAGTGCGCGAAGATAGCTGAAATTGGAGTACCCGGAACCAAAGTCATCCAATGCAATAGAATAGCCTGCTTCGGACAACCGAGTAAGGTTCGCCGTCGCTTTTTGGATATCTCCCATCATCGCCGTCTCGGTCACTTCGAACTCAATCAGCGACGCACTGATCTTGTATCGCTCGATCAGTTCCACGATCTGATCAATAGCCGGGTCAGACATGAGATCATGGGCAGACAGATTGATCGACAGTGGAAGCTTGTTGGTCCACCCCTGCAGTTCGTACAGGGCCTTTTCGATGACGACCAAGGTGATATTGGTCACAAGGCCACTTTCTTCAGCAATTTTAATGAACTGATGCGGAGGAATTGTTCCTACGTCCGGGCTGGTCCAGCGCGCCAAAACTTCTGCCCCTACGACTTTGTTATCGCCTAATCGGACCTGTGGTTGGAAGACGACGCTGAGCTCGTCTGACAAATTCGCACTGCGCAGGGCGGTCTCAATTTCAAGTCGGATCTTCGCCTCACTCTCATGCTCGTGATCGAACAGAACAACCTGGTTTTTACCCTGCTTTTTTGCAACCATAAGCGCATAATCGGCATTGCTGATTTGCGCATCAGAAGGCTGTTCAGGGTCGAAGGGAAAGCACCCTGCCGAGCAAGATATTCGCACCTGCCGCCCTTCCAAGATGTACGGCTCAGCCAGATCACGCAGAAGATTGCCGCAACGCTGGCGCAGTTCATCCTCGCTGTGAACATCTGTGATGATCATATTGAACTCATCGCCGCCCATCCGGCTGATATGCGTACCGGTCGAGGCAAAATCTCGCAGGCGGTCCGCGATAGCGACAAGCAGGAGATCACCGGTTTTGTGTCCGTGCACATCGTTAACGGCCTTAAAGCCATCAAGATCTAGGACGACCAACCAGGTTCGCCCCCTTTGCTTCGATTTGCTTGGTTGCATGTCCGCATTATCGCGGATCACACTTTTGAGTTCAGCAAAAAAGGCTCGCCTATTTGGCAGTCTGGTCAAGCTGTCTGACAAGGACTGCTTGCGCATTTCGGCGCTGAGTAATTGTGCTTCGGTTAGCTCGCTTCGCGTGCTATTGTTTGCATGAGCTATTCGATCAATAGCCTTCCGCAGATAATAGGCAATCGCTAGGGCTGACAGGGCAGAACCGAAGGTCAGAAAGCCGAAGGCAGCAAGGGTCGCAGCGTCAAGACGGTCAAGAAAGCCAAACATGGCGAAGAGCGCCGTAGTGATCGAAGCTAATGACTGCCGAAAAGTCGTGCTCGCAAGAGCGAAAAGCATCGACATGATAATGAAATACGTGAGCTTTTGCGGCAGAAAATCGATCGTAAGCGCGATCCATACGTTGCACACAACGATCATGTTCATCCCAAACAAGAGGATTTCAGTTATCACACTGGCACCGGGCTTACGCATACACCAAGCTCCGAACAGTGCGAACATACCCGCAAGACCCGTGGCAGATTGGAGCATGAGGAAGTCGCGCCCTTGCTCCATGCTCAACCAGTTCAAGCCAAGCATAATCCCGTAGTACAAAGCGAACACAAGGAAGTAGCCGCGCAAGATCGGCCGATAAATCTCTTCTAGCGACGTTTCCGCCACATTACTGGAACCCACTGCCCCAATTCGTGTCATTAGCCTGTCCATCAGATAGCGATATAGAGATCCAGTCCTTAAGATGACGTTTTCGTTGGATTTCTTCACCGGATACCCAAATTCACACGATATTCGGCAAAGAAAATGCCCCAGCCGGTAAAGGTCCAGCTGGGGCATTGTACTGTGAGCTATCTAAGTTCGCTTGGGAGCAGAGTCCCACCGCGCAAATGATGTCTCGGTGCGTTAACGAACGCCGATACGCTCAACCGGCCCGTCAAAGGTTGGGACCGACATCACAAATGGATCAGTCGGATAACCAATTGCCTGCTCTTCAAGCATCCCAATGGCGATCTCTTCTCCCATTCGGGCGCTGTCAAAGTAGTCGGTGAAATAGTGCACTCCGGCCATATTGCGCCCGATCGAGATATTGGCCGCAAGCTTATTGAGCTCGCCTTCGAGAGTGAGCGGGCATGAAATGGCCTCTGCTTTCAGGTCATTGCCATCATTAGCAGTCACAATTTTCACAAACTTCGGCGTATCATCAGAGGCATTGATCTGCTCTTGGGTGTAAAAGGCAATCTTGCCACCAAGATCAGCAAGCAGGGCCGATGTATCGAAGAATGCCTTTAGAATTGTCACGCATGCACCGGCTACCGTAGCGTGGCCTGCACCATAAGCAGGGTGCATAGGCGAACCCTCAGCAAAGGCCATTGGCAAGAGTTTGGTGCTTGCCGGGTTTTGTGAAGCGGGCAGGCTACCATTATGTTTCTCAATCTCTTTGGTCGTGTGTTCAAGATCTTTCGCCATATCGCTGAATGCGGTGCAACTCGATGGAAATTTATCCTGGATTTGACAGGCCTTTTCCACCCGGGCAGCCAACGCTTCGGGGCGCAAGCGAATATGATTGTTGAACTTTTGATAGCGGACGGCCTTCAAGGCACGCGTGGCCACTTCTGTGACAAGGGTCAGGATATGAGGTCCACCGTAAAGCGCAAAGCCGCCTGCGTTGGTGGGCACACTAACTTGTGGATTTGCCGCATTGATTAGAACCTCGAAGCCGGATTGGCCGGAGAGATTATCAAACGCAGGATCAAATGGCGTGCCACCACTCAGCAAGATGAGGCAAGCATTGAGATACGCCTGATAAAGCGCATCGAAATGGACATAGGTTGCAAGGTCACGCGGCGTATGGATAAAGCGGCGAGGTTGCGGCACACCGCCAATGTTGAAGACTTGCCCGTTCTGAGTACCGTTGGCACCATTGACATCGAAGCCTTGCTGGACAGTAAGCCAATCGTTCCAATCGACCATGTAGTCATCTTTTTCTGGCGCCATAGGCACCCGTTGGTCGATGGCTTGAGCGCCATATTGAATTTGCCCGCTCAAAGCGGCGTGATCACCGGAGCGGCTATCATTCCCCATTAGCATGAACGCTGAAAGATATGGCCCCTTATCCACCCCTGGCGAAGAACCGCGGAACACGTTTTGCTGGTTAAGCAAACCGTCCGCTCCAACGATGCGCGGGCGCCCTTCAAACTCACAGCACTTCTTGGCGTCCTTGATGTAGTCGAGTTTATTCAACCGGTCGATGGATGGAATAAGGTCCGGGGCCTTGCCGTGCGCATCAAACTGTTCAAAGGGCACATCCCGGACAAGGGCCAACTCATAGACCTCGGCCATCTCGAAGGTAAGTTCGTCGCTGCCCAATGCCGGCGCAGGAGCCATAGTGACAGCCTGCGGATCAGGACCTTCCAGATCAAAGACCAAACCGGCTGTTGGCGCTTCCCATTGCCGGCGGCCAAAATCGTCGCTTCTCGGAACAGGAACGCGTGTTGTGAATGGTTCAATCTCGCCATTATCAATGGCGCGTCTAAAGGCATCGAAATCGTTCTTGTTGACTACTAGCCCGGTATCGGAGCAGTGCTCCAATCCTTTAGTAAAGCTCATCGCATAGTTGACTGATGCAAACTTCTGCTCATCGCCATTGGCTAAGTGCTCGGGATGCTCACGGCTGGCCGCCAGCTCCGCTGCGTCTTCCCTGAAACGTTTGGCTTCAATTCTTCTG
Source organism: Pseudomonadota bacterium (assembly GCA_038746055.1). Lineage (GTDB taxonomy): Bacteria > Pseudomonadota > Alphaproteobacteria > Sphingomonadales > Sphingomonadaceae > Erythrobacter. Next base: position 3,516 of record JBCDKX010000046.1, on the reverse strand, counting down.
TCATTGTTTAACATCGGGTCCTCCTAAATTCCAACTGGATGCAGACCCGATTATTTTTTTCCTACATACGGATTTTGGGTTCGAAAAAGATGTGACTTCTTCACATAGCGCTCGAATTTAGACCTAATTAGCGCTGAGTGAAAAAATGAACTTTGCGATTTTACTATGCTAATTAGTCATTGTTAGCTGACCGAATTCCATAATTATGCGAGTAGAGTTTTACTGTCCTAAGTTCCCTTTAAGGTGCCTAATCATAAGGAGTATTCGTCGCAAAAATCTCACGCGCATCATCAAGCTTTTTGCGAGTTTGGTTAGCTGTAATTGAGGCCAGCAGACATTGCCCACTCCGAGCCACCCAGCAGCGATAAAACTGTAAGCAGTGCCATTATATAGAACGCACTTAGCAGATCGAGTGAGCGTGATTGTTACGGAATCTAGTGTTCGTAAGCGTATTTGAATCATCAAAAAAGCGGAAACAGTACAGAAACCTCGCTAGCAAAGTACCACGCCGATCACTTACGCCGTGTTGAGCGCTCTCAGCACATAAATCTGCGTTAGCGCCAAGATCGGATCTCCGAACTCTGCCACTGACAGATGTCCCTCTCTGGATAGAGGAGGCGCCAATAAGAACCGTGATTTTGGCCAATGTCAGACCGATGTTTGCCCCACATTCGACCTTACGGAATTTAGGCTGTGAAACGGCGCAATTGGTGAAGCATCAGACATTTGTAGCTGGTCGCATGTTTGCGGTTCTCCGAGCAAATACCCCTGCCCAAATTGGCACCCCATGTAAGCGAGCAATTCCCGTTCGCGTTGAGTCTCAATCCCTTCCGCAACAACCTTTATCTCGAGACTCTGCGCCATCGCTATCATTGCCTGGACGATCAGCCTGGATTGATGATCAGAGCTGATTGCCCTCACAAAGCTCCGGTCGATTTTGACTATATAAATCGGGAAATCGCGCAGATGAGTCAGTGATGAAAATCCAGTACCAAAATCATCAAGAGCAATTTGCATTCCTGCTTTCTTAAGATCGCTAAGCACTCGTCGAGCCGCATCATCGTCATTGACCATAAGCATCGTCTCAGTGACTTCGATAGCGAGCGAAGCTGGGTCGACTTTGGCTTCAGCAAGCTGGTTCAGAAGGCTGGGTGCAAAGTTCTGGCTGAGCAAATCGGCTTCGCTTGCGTTCAAACTGACGTAATCCAATGCGCCCATATCGCATCGGATCTTATGTTGGTCATGACAAATGTTGGCGACCATTCGTTCGCCAATCTCACGCGATACATGCGGGTCGATGATTGCTGGCATCACGTTGCTAGCGTGAAGGACATCGCCCTCGCGTGTCTTCATCCGCATGAGTGCCTCAAGGCCAACCACTTCATCGGTTAGCAGGTCCACAATCGGCTGATAGGCGGCAAACAGTCGCTGTCCTTGGATCGCATCGCGAACATCGGCCACCGCTTGGAGCTTTTCGGTGTGCTGTTGTGCATGAGCTACATCATAAAAGCGTAGGGTCCCTGACGCCCGTTTCTTTCCGGAATACATCGCAAGATCAGCGCGGCGCACGATTTCGCGGCCGCCAATCACTTCGCTACAAATCTCAGCTCCACCGGTGCCATGCAGCACGAGTTTGCGGCCAGAGATTACGAAGGGTTTGCGGATCGCATCGGTTAGTGTCTCCCACAACGCTTCGATCTCATTATGCGTCGATCCTAACGGGGGGATGAACACAAATTCGTCGCCGCCCCAGCGGGCTATCACGACATCTTCGGGGACCGTGCGGCGCAGACGAGCGCTGATTTCTTCTAGCACCATATCACCGACAAGATGGCCAAATGTATCATTAATTGCTTTGAAGCCATCGAGGTCAACAAGTAGCACAGCAAGTGACTGACCGGTGGCGCTCTGCTGCTTGATTTTCTCGCCAAGAATTCGATCAAATGCGTTTCGGTTAAGGAGATCTGTCAGACGATCGTAGTCTGCTGCACGCTGCAGCGCTGTTTTAGCTCTATGGTTCTCAGTAATATCGTGGATTACGCCAACCAATCGATCAGGGTGTTGGGCATTGCCTTTGAGGCATTCACCGCGTGATTGTACTCGTCTATTGGCGCCATGCTGATCGTTCAAACATGCTTCGAACTCGAACGGCTCACCCTTCGCGATTGCCGTGTCGACAAGCGCGGCAACATGCTCACGATCCTCAGGCGCGTAGGCATTGATCGCATCTTCAACCGAAATAGGCTGTCCAATCGGTATTCCATGCATCTGATAGACCCCTTCAGACCATGTCAGTTCCATCGTCGCGAGATCTATCTCCCACGAACCGATGCAAGCCGCTTTTTCAGCCGCAACAAAGATACGGTTCGCCTTCTCCAACGCATCATGCTTGGCCCTTTCCCGTTCTGCCATTTCAGTCATTGCAATGGCCTGCTGATGGGCGTGGAGTAGGTCCTCGACAACACCCGCCAGAACCAGGAGCTTGTCCCTGCTCACACCTGCAAACTTATCGGGATGGGAATCGATCACCGCTATCGTCCCGATCAAATGGCCGTCAGGGCTTTGGACGGGACAACCAATGTAAGAGCGAATGAAAGGCTCCCCAGTGACCAGAGGGTTATCAGCAAAGCGCTCATCCCGCTCGGTATCTGGAACATCAAGCATGCATTCTTGTGCAATCGTAACCGAGCAAAATGCGTCCTCACGGCGTGTCATAGCGACCTCGAGGCCTTGACGAGAGAGGAACCATTGGCGCCTTTCGTCTAAAAGGGCGATTACGGAAATCTCACTATTGAATATCACCGAGGCAAGTTTCGTAATACGATCAAAGATCGCAGACGGCGGCGTATCGAGCAGCTGCAATGCATGGAGCGCTTTAAGACGCTCCTGCTCATTCTGGGAGACAGGCAAACCCATAATATACTGTGGAAAATTCACTCCGAAATACGACAGGCACGAAGAGGAATAATGCGATGAGGGTTGATTTTACGTAGCGCTCGCCTCGCGGGCTTTACGAGGGACCGTAGCAAGGATTTATCAAGAAACTTGATCTTCCCATTTTCCTACTTGGACAATTTGTGCCTAATCGTTTGGCCTCGTTCTCTGTGAGTCGCTTTCGAGGTGGTACTTATGTCTAAATCTAGTCCTCGCGCCCGGACCCGCAAGCCGGTGTTTGACCTTGTTCGTCAACTTTTGGGCCGCAAATTCAGACAGTCTGAAGTTGATCGCCTTGATGCCGCAATAGACGATACGATCGATCAAAGTGCTGCGGAACCTGGCAAAGCCAACCATCCCTTTAAGCAGACGATTGGCGCCGACGGCATTGCGTTGATCAAACGCTTTGAAGGCTGCGCGCGGCTTAGGCGTGACGGCCTCGTGGAGGCCTACCCGGATCCCGGCACTGGTGGCGATCCATGGACCATTGGTTGGGGCGCGACTGGACGAGGGATAGACCGGCAAGAGCGCATTGGGCCAGGCACTGTTTGGACACAGGCTCAGTGCGATGCTCGCCTGGCG